>JAJDTE010000145.1:0-5309 GCA_022827325.1 Gammaproteobacteria bacterium
TCGGCTTCCTTCAGATTCCACCTCGCGATGGACACCCTTGCCGTTCGGCTAATCGTTCCCCTTGTCGGGCCGATAGCGGACTTGCACCGCCAAGTCATCCGGCCACCACCACGTGTGCCGGAACAGCGCCAGTCAAGGCGCTACGCGCCATGCCTGGCGCACCAAAGAAAGACCCTCGGGGTGAGGGTCTGCAATGAACACCACTGGAGGAGTATCACGCAATCTACGCTGCGTCTTTGATTCTTGACGGAATCGGCAATGATTCGATCTTCGCACTGACTGGTTGATGCTGTGAGCGTGGCTGTGGTTGAGACTGCGGACAGGCACTGTCGTGCAGCGCCACACCTTCCATGATCTCGTGCCGCTCAATGCCGATGTCCCGAAGCAGGTAATCCGGCAATGCGTGCAGTGCCCGAATTGCCTGACGGCGCCGGTTCCAGGTACGCAGTCCGCCGATCATGCGATCAAGGACAGAAAAAAGGGAAATCTTGCTCTTGTTCATGTTCCGGTCCTTCCTGCAATTGTCATTTGACAAGCACTTTTCGAGGATTCCATTGTCTCCGGTTGTATATAAAATAGTTAATTATTATTATAATACAATTAGTTACGATTATACAATATATTTCGTAATCTTATCGCAAGCGAATTTGTTCAATTCAGGAGCTACGCTTGCGCACGATTGTATTGGATGGCATGATTTCCCGGAATCCCACCCCGAAGAATACGGGCAATGACGCGCCGCCAGCTCCCGATCGGCATCCAAGACTTCAGAACCATCCGGGAACAGGAATTCTACTACGTCGACAAGACTTCTCATATCCAACGGTTGGTGAATCAGGGACGGTATTATTTCATGTCCCGTCCGCGGCGGTTCGGCAAGAGCCTCCTGGTGGATACCTTGCGAGAGCTGTTCGAGGGGAACGAACCCCTGTTTCGGGGACTCCACATCCATGACCACTGGGACTGGACGGTCAGGCATCCGGTGGTAAGGCTGAGTTTTGACGGAAAGTACAACGAACTGGAGGATGTCGAACGCAACATCCTGAATCAACTGATCTGGATCGAAGAACAGGCACGGCTTGAATTGCCGGAAGCTCCTGCCCAAACCGGCCCGGAGCGGCTGCAGGATATCCTGCGCCGCCTGCACCATACCACTGGCAAACAGGTGGTGGTACTGGTGGACGAATACGACAAACCGATCCTGGATGTCATCGACAAGCCCGAAATGGCCACCGCCAACAGGGACTATCTTCGGGGTTTCTACGGCATCATCAAGGGCAGCGCCGAGCATGTCCGTTTCGTCTTCGTCACCGGGATCAGCATGTTCTCCCGGGTGAGCCTCTTTTCCGGGCTGAACAACCTCGACAACATCAGCCTCGACCCGGAATTCGCCACCATCTGCGGCTATACCGATACAGACCTGGACACGGTGTTCACCCCGGAACTGCCCGGACTGGACCGTGACCAGATCAGGGAATGGTACAACGGCTACCACTGGCTCGGGGACGAGAAACTCTACAACCCGTTCGATCTCCTGCTGCTGTTCCGGAAACGCCGGTTCAAGCCGCACTGGTTCGAGACCGGCTCTCCTACCTTTCTGTTCCGGATGATGATGGAGCGGGAAGTCAGTCCACTGGAACTGGAGAAACGTGTCACGGACGAAAAGCTGGTCTCGAACTTCGATATCGAGAACATCGGCATCGATGCGCTCCTGTTCCAAACCGGATACCTGACCATCACTGGCGAACAAAGACGGGGGGGCCGGACCCTGTACACCCTGGACTATCCCAACTTCGAGGTACGGCAGAGTCTCAACGATGGCCTGTTGGAATACGTCACATACCGGGGGGACGAGACCACGAATCAGGGCGATGAACTCGTCCGCCTTCTGGCCGCCAACGACTTCAAGGGATTCGCCGGCCGCCTGAGATCCTTCTTCGCCGGAATCCCCTACCAGTGGCAGGGAACCAACGGCCCCACCCGCTACGAGGCCTGGTACGCCGGGATGCTATACGCCTGTTTCCGGACCATCGGCCTGGACATCCGGGTGGAGGATTCCTCGAGCAGGGGCCGTGCGGACATGGTTGTACTCCACGGCGGCCAGGTGTTCGTGTTCGAATTCAAGATGGGGGATGGAGAAGATGTCGCCCGGCAGGCCATTGAGCAGATACGTGAGCGCGGGTATGCCGACAAGTACCGGAACGGAAAAAAACCGGTCCACCTTGTCGGTGTTGCGTTCAGTCCAGAAGACAGGAACCTGTCGAAGGTGGAAGTGGTTCCGGCCTGAAAATAACTCGGCCGGGATTTGCCGTACCCTGGGCGCACATCCGCCATGACATTGTCAGAAAGGGGTTCGCGAGAGGTTCTGCAGTCGTGTTTCACGATAATCTCCGGTCGCTGTGCAGTATTTCCATTACATGATCGCATTGGTCGTCGAATTCCCGAAAGTCATCCGGTTTGCCGAAGCCATGGATACCGAATGAATCAATGGGCCCTCTGGCGTATCGTTTTTGGCGATAGTCCATTCTGCCTGGTTTGATTGATTCGAACTTCCGGCCCATTCTGCGGAGCAGCCTAGTTTCCGCAGGGTTCTTTCGCACTTGGGAAGATTCGTCCGAGTGTGTTCCGATTTCCGAGGAAGTACGCGGCATGAAACATAGGTGCAGACATCGGAAGTCAGCGGTATTCCACTTTTTGTTCACCGAAAATTCATAGACCGAATCTTTGGAGTATCCGGGGCGAAACACTTTTCCGGGGCCGTGTAGCCGTTCCCGCTTGCGCCATTTCGATATCCAGTTATCGATCGCGTTGAAGTTGTACAGCTTCTTGCCGGCCTTCGCGATTGGCGAAGAATAACCAAACGCATTCAATTGCCGAAAATCCAGTTTCGTCACATGGCAGTAGACGCTTGAAACCGCCCAGTACTCATCGAATTCACCTGATAGGAGCTGGTCCCTGAATCTCATCAGTCCCACCGGGTCATATATTTCGTCGCCGTCCACCCCAAGAACCCATGTTTCCGTCCCAAACCAGCTTTTCAGGAATCTTTGCGTATCATTGGCATTCGGAACAACCGTCAACTCCACATTCTTGTGCTGATTCGCTATGCCTTCGATAATCCGGTGTGTCCTGTCAGTGGAGCAGTTGTCCAGTACCAGTATGTGATCCAAGAAACCCACGACGTTCATGAGCGACCATGCAACGAAGTGTTCTTCGTTCCTTACAAGCATTACACCCACGATCTGACTCATGGGCTTAATTCCGTCGAGCCTGCAGAATTGTCTGATCCAGCAAGCAGGCCTTTTGTCCTGCCAGGCAATGCTGGAAAAACAGGATCAAGGGGCCGGATGGATTCTGGATGGATTAACTTCCGCGTCTGGGTCTCGTGCGGGGGTAAGCCGGCGTTCCTGGCTCGATCAGTCCCAAGGATGGTCCGCCGGAAGAGGCCAACACCGGAGAAGAGGGGATGAAGGGGGGAAGCGGAAGAAGAATCAGGCGGGGAGGAGATGCAGCCTATGCATCGACACAGGTAAGGTGATCCGTGATCCGTGATCCGTGATCCGTGATCCGTGATCCGTGATCCGTGATCCGTGATCCGTGATCCGTGATCCGTGATCCGTGATCATGGTCGATCCTTTATTAATACCTGTCAACCCCCGGGACGCTTCGAGAATCGGAACCGGCGTAGACAGGAATGCCCTCGGCCTTCCACCGGTGTGGCTGTTCCACGGAAACTCACCCACCTGCTTCACGGTGAAAGTTGCCATTTCATCCAAGGCACCATCTTTTCGGAGCGAAGAGGCGCACCGGTCATCGTGTCCTCCTCCCGGAGCATCCGGCAATATTGAGTTCCGATGGGAAAACGGTAGTATGTCATTTCAGTTTTCATCGGATGTATCTGGATAGCGTATCACGCACGGCCTGACCCAACCGGCGGCGACGCCGCAGTTGATGCTCGATCAGACTATCAATGATCCGGGGCATGGGGAAGGCTTTGCCGTACATCCGGGATGCCAGCCAGAAAAACAGCATCGTCCCGATGGTTCGAATATGCGCAGAAGATATATTCGTTCCAGTGGTTTGGATCTGGGCCGTACTTCATCAAGTAAACATATTCGTCAACCATCCCGGGCAGCTTTTTCTTCTTCATCCGCGTAAGCTCCCGATCCAGATAGTCGACAAAGGCGCTTTCGGGATAATTCCGGATCACGTAGGGCGTCTTGAACACGATATGCCGGACGCATTGCTCATTGGGCGGTTCAAGCACACGAACGAACCAGATCTCCCCCGCGCAACCAGCATAGCCAGACGGAACCATGCAGGTAACGACCTCCCCGGTGCCAATATCGCGCAGCAGAATCCCTTCGCCCCCACTTTCTTCCTCGCTGCCGCAATGTACGTAGAACCCCATCCTCGACTGCTGCATCCGGCCAATGGTGTCCACCAGCCAGGGGGGGCAATCGAACTCCCGGGCGATGCGCAGGATGCAACTGCCCATGGTTTCCCGGCTGCTCCCGAACCGGACGTCGAAAAGTGCCCACATCGTGAGGTAACTGTTCGTCAGCGGGCTCATCGGCGGCCCGGACGGCAGGTATTCGTCCTCGGCGTCGCCGACGGTTTTGACATAGCCCTTTGCTTCTTTCATCACGGAAATGGATTCCGCCATCAGGGAGGTAACATTCTGCCCGATCACATACAGGGCGTGGCAAGGGCCATGGTCCGAAAACTTGCCGAGGAATGCGGCGTCTTCACCGAAACCGGCCTCACGGGCCATCGCCCTGCCTTCCCGCCAGCCGGAAAGATCAGTCGTCTTCAACGTTCGGAATGAAACCAGCCTCTTCGCGATCCTGTCGGCAACGGTGCCCATGGTGGTAATGTACTTTCGGTTTTTGTCCGTGGGGTGGGGAACTCACGCTCCGGCTTTTCAATTCGATGTTTGACATCGTCACGATTTGGCAATTGTAATCAAACCGGGCCGGTCATGGGCCCCGATTTGGTCACCCAGTCAACACCTTTGACACATGACCAGCAATTCTCATTTTAAACTTTAGTCGCTTCGCTCGCTCTGTGTAATGTTTCGCTCCGATGAGAAGGCACCCTGGATGAAATGGCAACTTTGCCGTGGAATAGGCAGTCAACCCATGGCTGACACCCCGGCGTTGGTTCCCATGGACGATATCCTGTCCCAGAATGCGATCCTGGAAAACATTCGCCGTCAGGCGCACCCTTGACCCGCCCGGAGCGGGATCTCCGGATTTGCAGTAATCGGATCGGGACTTTCCGGCCACAACAACCTGGCAGCGCCTGTC
>JAJDTE010000011.1:0-21361 GCA_022827325.1 Gammaproteobacteria bacterium
CATTCCGTTGAGGATGGACCGGCGGCCACGCGCTGCTTACGCAGGGGCCGCTGGGCACCGGTTTCACGGTCCATGAGGTGCCTCGGTTGCCACTTTGCCGAAGTGGCCACGGTTAAAACTTGTTCCCGCGCTCAGGCCGCATCGGCAGGGGCCGACCCGGCAGGGGATGGTTCCACTGCCGGCGCTGCCGGAGCCCGGGGCGGTTCCGCTTCTTCTGGCCGTTCCGATTGGTCGGGGGACCCGGATGAAGCGGACCGCAGCTCCGGCGCCAGGGGCGCGCGGTGTTCGCCGCGCAGCACCGCCGCCGGCAGCGGGCCCATTTTCCGGACAGCCCGGTCACCCTTGCCGCCGCTGGCCGACGCCCGGTCAATGCCCAGGGAACGGTAGCCCAGGGGGATGAGGAACAGGCTGCGCAGCCTGCGTGCGCCCAGGCGGATGACGTCGCTTCCCTCGGCCCGGCCGAGCACGCCGACATGGCAGGCCGCCAGCACCGCGCATGACAGTGCGTCATAGGTCGAGACCAGTCCGGCCGCCTGGTATGCGTACGGGCTCGCGAACCGAAGCGGCATCCTGTACGGACGCGTGGATTCGGGTACGGCGATGTCGATGGACCCCATCCGCGCCAGGCGCCCATCCAGATCCTGCCGCTGGCGCCGGAACAGGGCCTCGCGCTCCCGGATGGCCTCGTCGACCTTGATCAGCCACCAGTCCGCCCAGGGATCGTCCTCGCCCGCGGCCTGCCAGACCAGGCGGAGCCGGTCAGCAAAAAGGCCAAGGCCGACGACGGGCTCCCTGCCCTGGGTACCCGGGCGTCCCCGAACCAGTTCCTGGGCTTTGCGGGTATGGAGAGTCATCCAGATGTCGCCGCGCAATGGACCCGGTTCGCCGATCGTAGGGGCCCCGCCGGATTGGCCGGGGCCGCCGGATTCATCCGGCCCGGTGTTCTGGGTTTCCTCGGTCACGACGGTCAGGCTCTTTGATTGTTGCGGATTCGCGGCCTGTATATACCGCGCCTCCACTGCCATGCCAGAAAAAATCACGCCAGGTCCCGGGGCGGTTTTTCCGGGGCAGGCCCGGGCAGGAGGACGCGGGCACTGGCGTCGATGCATGGCCGGGGGACGTGGAGTTCAACGCGCCGTCCCTGGCTGGTTCAGCAGAGCGGCATGACGCAGCAGATGGCGGCAGTGGGCGTGGGCGGGCCGCCAGCGGGAGGCGGCCGGATGTTCGCGGACGGCACCGCGAGTCTTCGCCTCCGGGGCGAGGCCGCGCTCACGTGGACCGAAGTGGAGGGCTCCGCAACGCTGGCGAAACTGGAGTTGGACGTCTGCCGGGTGCGGCTGGTGATGGCGGAATCCCGCGTGCGGGATCTTCCTGAATAACTCGGGCGGCGGCATCCGCCATCACGGCCCGGCGACCGGCTGGCCCGTGGAGGGCCGGGGCCGGACGGTGCGTTATTTCATGATCACGCCGCAGGCGATGCGGGAGCCGGCATCCCCGGCCGGGTCGGATATGTAGTCGTCGGGTCCCTCGTGGATCACGATTGCCGCACCGTCTTCGTCAAAGAGAACCGCATCCAGCATCAGGTGAGCATTGAGCACCTCGATCTCGAGTGCGCCGGACTCCGGTACATGAATGTTGGGCATGTCACCGGCATGCATGCCGTCTTCGGCATAGATGCCGTGCTTTTTGCCGCCGGGATTGAAATGTCCGCCCGACGACTTGAATGGCGGCTCGCATTTCCCGACCGCGTGCACATGGAACGCATGGGCTCCCGGCGGCAACCCTGTCAACTTCGCGTGCAGCAGCGTGCCTTGGGGGGTCTGTCTGAGCACAACCTCGCCGACGGACCCGCCCTGTGCATTCACCATGGCGGCCCGGGCCTGCTCAGCCGCCCCGGCTGTCTGGATAGCCGTCACGGCAAGTGCGGCGCCTGTCAGCAGCCTGAAGAAGTTCTTGGTATTCATCTGGTACCTCCTGTTGTCAAGGCAACAAATTCTATCCCCGGAAAAACTGGAACGCCAGCATGGCCGGTCCGTCGATCCGTGCGAACAGCCCGGGCACGTTCCCGTTTTTCCGGGTTGATGCACTGCTGCCGCCGGAACGGGGCGCTGGCTTGCCATGCCGACTGTTCCCTTCTCCAGGCCCGGTTCGCAAGCATCCGATCCGGGGCCGAACGGGGCCTGTAAATACCCCCGGAATTCTTTTGCAAGGGCTCCGGCTTCGCGTTACAGTACGCCGTCCTGAAATCCATCCAGCAGTTTCCTGACATGAAAGTTGCCTTCATCGGTCTTGGCGTCATGGGGTATCCCATGGCCGGTCACCTTGCCGCAAACGGACACGAGGTCTGCGTCTACAACCGCACCACCGCAAGGGCGGAGAAGTGGCTTGGACAACACCGGGGAACCATGGAGAAGACCCCGGCCATGGCGGCCTCGGAAGCGGACGTCGTGTTTTCCTGCGTGGGCAACGATGACGATGTGCGCAGCGTGACCACGGGGCCGGACGGTGCCTTCGGTGCCATGCGGCGCGGAACCGTGTTCGTCGACCACACCACCGCTTCGGCCAACGTGGCGCGGGAACTCTCCGCCGCCGCGAAGCGTCGTGGCTTCGACTTCCTCGACGCCCCGGTGTCCGGCGGCCAGGCCGGTGCGGAAAACGGCGTGCTCACCGTGATGGTCGGCGGGGAGGAAGCGGTCTTCGAACGCGCCAAGCCCCTGATCGACTGCTACGCCCGGGCGGCGATGCTGATGGGGCCGGCCGGCGCGGGACAGCTCACCAAGATGGTCAACCAGATCTGCATCGCCGGGCTGGTGCAGGGCCTGTCCGAGGGGCTGGCCTTTGCCGTCAACGCGGACCTCGACGGGATGAAGGTGTTCGACGTGATCTCCAAGGGCGCCGCCGGCTCCTGGCAGATGGAGAACCGCCACGAGACCATGCTGAAGGACGAGTTCGAATTCGGCTTCGCGGTGGACTGGATGCGCAAGGACCTCGGTCTCTGCATGGATGAGGCGAAACGGAACGGTTCAGAGCTGCCCGTCACGGAGATCGTCGACGGCTACTATGCCGAGGTCCAGGCGGACGGCGGGAACCGGTTCGACACCTCGAGCCTGGTGACCCGGCTTTATCGCAAGGACCTGACCGGCTGACGAAAATGACGCCTGCCCGTCCTCAGCCCCTGAATTTGACTGACTGTGTCATCAGGGATTAATATCTGCGCATAGATGTTTATGTGTATATACACGAACAAGAATCCATGATCCGCTGGAATCTCTCAATCCCGGAAGAAACAGACCGTGCGGTACGAACATTCCTTGCACGCAACGGCGGGAGGAAGGGAGACCTATCAAAATTCGTCGATGCCGCCGTGCGAAGGAGTGTGCTGGATCTCACTGTCCGTCAGGTCAAGGAACGCAACGCCGGTTTCGATCAACAGGAACTTCTCGACATGATCGATCAGGAAGTCAGTGCGGTACGTGCGGGTCGTACTTGACACCAACATCCTGATCAGCGCCCTCATCACCAAGGGCTCCCCGCCCGACAGGTTGTATCAGGCATGGCTGCGTGGCGTGATCAAGCTTGTGACATCCAAGGCACAGATCCGGGAATTGGCTGATGTCCTTGCCCGGCCACGTCTCCAGAGGTTCCTTGATCCCGACGAGGCAAAGACCATTGTGGAGAACATCGATACGCGCGCTGTCATTCTGGATCAACTGCCGGATGTGGTTGCATCCCCGGACCCCTCGGACAACCAGATACTGGCTACAGCTGTTGCCGGAACCGTGGACCTGATCATCACAGGCGACAGAAAAGGCATGCTTGACCTCCAGAGTATTGAGGGAATTCCCATCATGACAGCCCGGGATGCCCTGGAACTCATGGCAGGGAGCCCCGAGAACTTGGCCTGAGGAAAAGGGCAAACTGAAACGCCCGCATGAGCGGGCGTTCGTGGGCGCCTTCGACGGGCCGGGCCTATCTGCGTAGCTTGCGCAGCTTCTCGATGGAGCGGATCTGTGCGATGGCGCTCGCCAGTTCGGCCTGGGCTTGGGCGTAGTCCATCTCCGCGGCGGCTTCCGCCAGCTTCTCCTCGGCCTGCCTCTTGGCCTCCAGTGCGGAGGCCTCGTCGAGGTCATGGCCGCGCACGGCCGTATCCGACAGCACGGTCACGACATGGGGCTGGACCTCCAGCACCCCGCCGGAGACGAAGATGAACTCCTCCTCGCCATCCTCCCGGATGACCCGCACGTCACCCGGATTGAGCTTGGTGATGAGGGGCGTGTGGCCGGGCGCGATTCCGAGTTCGCCGATCTCCCCCGGAGCGAACACCATGGTGCCGGCACCGGACCAGATTTCCTGCTCCGCGCTGACGATTTCTACCTGGATGGTTGCTGCCATGATGGATTCTCCCGGTCAGTGGGTTGACGGCCCGCCTCAGTTGAGGGTCTTGGCCTTTTCCACCGCCTCCTCGATACTGCCGACCATGTAGAAGGCCTGCTCGGGCAGGTGGTCGTAGTCGCCGTTGACGATGCCCTGGAATCCCTTGATGGTGTCCTTCAGGGTGACGTACTTGCCCTCGCTTCCGGTGAAGGACTGGGCCACGGTGAACGGCTGGGACAGGAAGCGCTGGATCCGGCGGGCGCGGTTCACCGCCTGCTTGTCCTCTTCGGAAAGCTCGTCCATGCCGAGGATGGCGATGATGTCCTGCAGTTCCTTGTACCGCTGCAGGATGCCCTGCACCGAGCGCGCGGTCTGGTAGTGCTCATCGCCGATGACCAGCGGGTCGAGCTGGCGCGATGTGGAGTCGAGCGGATCCACGGCGGGGTAGATGCCGAGCTCGGCGATCTGCCGCGACAATACCAGGGTGGCGTCAAGGTGCGCGAAGGTGGTCGCCGGCGACGGATCGGTGAGGTCGTCCGCCGGAACATAGACCGCCTGGAAGGAGGTGATGGAGCCGTTCCGGGTGGAGGTGATCCGTTCCTGCAGCACGCCCATCTCGTCCGCCAGGGTCGGCTGGTAGCCCACCGCCGACGGCATCCGGCCGAGCAGGGCGGACACCTCGGTGCCGGCCAGGGTGTAGCGGTAGATGTTGTCGATGAACATGAGGACGTCGCGACCCTCGTCACGGAAGTACTCCGCCATGGTCAGTCCGGTGAGCGCCACCCGCAGGCGGTTGCCGGGAGGTTCGTTCATCTGGCCGTACACCATGGCCACCTTGGACTCGGTGAAGTTCTCGACGTTGACGACGCCGGCCTCCTGCATCTCGTGGTAGAAGTCGTTGCCCTCGCGGGTCCGCTCGCCCACGCCGGCGAACACGGACAGGCCGGAGTGCGCCGTGGCGATGTTGTTGATGAGCTCCAGCAGGGTCACGGTCTTGCCCACGCCCGCGCCGCCGAACAGGCCGATCTTGCCGCCCTTGGCGATGGGCATGATGAGGTCGATCACCTTGATGCCGGTCTCCAGCAGTTCGACGCTGGCGGCCTGGTCCTCGTAGGACGGCGCCGGGCGGTGGATCGGCCAGCGCTCCTCCGTGGTCACGGGGCCGGCCTCGTCCACCGGGTTGCCGAGGACGTCCATGATGCGGCCGAGGGTGCCGTGGCCGACCGGCACCGCGATGGGCTCGCCGGTGTTGGTGACGCTGACGCCGCGCTTGAGGCCGTCGGAAGAGCCCATGGAGATGCAGCGGACGATGCCGTCGCCCATCTGCTGCTGCACTTCCAGGGTCAGCCCGCCGTCGTCCACGACCAGGGCGTCGTAGACCTTGGGCACGGATTCGCGCGGGAACTGCACGTCCACGACCGCGCCGATAATCGTTACGATATTTCCAGAACTCATGGTTCGAAAAGCCTCTCTCAAATAGTCAACTGGTTCATCGGGACACGCCGGCCGTCACACCGCCGCCGCGCCGCCCACGATCTCCGAAAGTTCCTGGGTGATGGCTGCCTGGCGGGCCTTGTTGTAGACCAGCCTGAGCTCATCGATCAGTTTGCCGGCATTGTCCGTTGCGGCCTTCATCGCCACCATTCTCGCCGCCTGCTCGCAGGCGTTGTTGTCCGCCACCGCCTGGTAGACCAGGGACTCGATGTACCGGTCCATCAGGGTATCCACCACCGGCTTGGCCTCGGGCTCGTAGATGTAGTCCCAGTGGTGCTGGGTCTCCTCGTCACGGCTCGGAACGATGGGGATCAGCTGCTCGATGGTGGGCCGCTGGATCATGGTGTTGACGAAATCGTTGTACACCACGTAAAGGCGGTCGATATCGCCCCCGATGTATCCGTCCATCATGACCTTGAGCGCGCCGATCAGCTTCTCGACATGGGGACTGTCCCCAAGGTCCGTCACCTCGCTCACCACGTTGGCGCCGTGGCGCTTGAAGAATGCGCTGGCCTTCTTGCCGATCACGCAGACGCTGATCTCGACGCCCTGGCCGCTCTTCTCGCCCATGTCGGCAACCACCTTGCGGAACAGGTTGCTGTTGAGTCCGCCGCAAAGCCCGCGGTCGCTGGACACGACGATGTAGCCGGCATGCCGGACCTCATCCCGGGTCTCCAGATAGGGATGGTGGTACTCGGTGTTGGCGCTGGCGGCATGGGCCACCACGTCGCGTATCCGGGTGGCGTAGGGCCGCGCCTTGTGCATGCGCTCCTGGGCACGCCGCATCTTGCTCGCCGCGACCATCTCCATGGCCTTGGTGATCTTGCGGGTGTTGCCGATGCTCTTGATCTGGTTGCGGATTTCTTTGGCGCCTGCCATCGGTTGGTCCTCCTGTCTGCTGCCCCGGCTACCAGCTGCCGTTCTGCTTGAAGTCCTCGACCGCGGCCCTGAGCTTTTCGACGGCCTCGTCGCTGTACTCGGGGTCCGCGTTGATGCCGTCGAGCATCTCGCCGTGATTGGACTTGACGTAGGCCTGCATGGCGGCCTCGCAGTCCACCACGCGGAGAACCTCCACATCGTCGAAATAGCCCTCGTTCACCGCGTACAGGGAGAGCGCCATCTCGGCCACCGACATCGGATGGTACTGGGGCTGCTTCATCAGCTCCATGACCCGCTGGCCGCGCTCCAGCTGGCGCCGGGTCGCCTCGTCCAGGTCGGACGCGAACTGCGAGAACGCCGCCAGCTCCCGGTACTGGGCCAGGGCCAGACGTATGCCGCCGCCGAGCTTCTTGATGATGCCGGTCTGGGCGGCCCCGCCCACCCGGGACACCGACAGGCCCGCGTTGATGGCGGGACGGATGCCGGCGTTGAACAGGTCGGATTCGAGGAAGATCTGGCCGTCGGTGATGGAGATCACGTTGGTGGGCACGAACGCGGACACGTCGCCGGCCTGGGTCTCGATGATCGGCAGCGCGGTCAGGGAACCGGTCCTGTCCTTGACCTCGCCGTTCGTCTGGCTCGCCACTTCCTCGGCATTGATCCGGGCGGCACGCTCGAGCAGGCGCGAGTGGAGGTAGAACACGTCACCCGGGTACGCCTCGCGGCCCGGCGGGCGGCGCAGCAGCAGGGAGATCTGGCGGTAGGCCCACGCCTGCTTGGTGAGGTCGTCGTAGATGATCAGCGCGTCCTCGCCCCTGTCGCGGAAGTATTCGCCCATGGTGCAGCCCGAGTAGGGCGCGATGAACTGCTCCGCCGCCGAGTCGGACGCCGCCGCGGACACCACGATGGTGTGCTCCATGGCGTCGTGCTCCTCCAGCTTGCGGACCACGCCGGCGATGCTGGAGGCCTTCTGGCCCACCGCAACGTAGATGCACTTGATGCCGGTGCCCTTCTGGTTGATGATGGTGTCGATAGCCAGCGCCGTCTTGCCGGTCTGCCGGTCGCCGATGATCAACTCGCGCTGCCCCCGGCCGATGGGCACCATGGAGTCGATGGACTTGAGCCCGGTCTGCACCGGCTGGGACACGGACTGGCGCGTGATCACCCCGGGCGCCACCTTCTCGATGGGCAGGTTGCCGGAATAGTCGATGACGCCCTTGCCGTCGATGGGACGCCCGAGGGCGTCCACCACCCGGCCAAGCAGGCCCTCGCCGACGGGCACCTCGAGGATGCGGCCGGTGCACTTTACGGTGTCGCCCTCGGCCAGGTGCTTGTACTCGCCCAGCACCACCGCGCCCACGGAATCCTGCTCCAGGTTGAGCGCGAGGCCGAATGTGTTGCCGGGGAACTCGAGCATTTCCCCCTGCATGGCCTCGGACAGGCCGTGGATCCGGGTGATGCCGTCCGTGAGCATCACGATGGTGCCCTCGGTCCGGGCCTCGGCGCCGGCCTCGAAGTTCTTGATGCGGTCCTTGATCAGTTCGCTGATCTCGGAAGGATTCAGTTGGATGGACATGGTCAGTTTTCCTCTATTCGGGGGGGCCGGCCTAGTTGGCCACGGCCCCCACAAGTTGTTCGAGTTGCGCTTTCACGGAGCCGTCGATGACCCAGTCTCCGGCACGGATGACGGCGCCGCCGATGAGGCTCTCGTCGACCGAGAAGTTGAGCTTGACATTGCGGCCGAGCCTGCTCTGGAGCGCATCCGAGAAGGCTGCCTGCTGGTCCTCGTCGATGGCGGCAGCGGTGATCATGTCCGCCTCCACCACCCTTTCCGCCTGCGCCCGCATCTCCGCGTACAGCGCGGCAATGGCGGGCAGGGCGTTCACCCGGCCGTTCCGTACCAGCAGCCGGACCAGGTTCGCCCCGTCGGCGTCCAGCCGGTCGCCGGCGACATGGAGAATCAGGTCTACCTGGCGGTCGGCGCCGAAATCGGGATTCTTCAGCAGCTGCTCCATGGTGGGATCCGCCGCGATGGACGACAGGAGGTCGAGCCGATCGCCCCAGGCGGCCAGATCGCCGGCGTCCTCGGCCAGTTCGAACGCGGCCTGGGCGTAGGGTCGTGCCAGATTGCTGAGATCAGCCATCAGCGCCCGTCCTCAAAGCTTGGCCGCCAGCCGGTCCAGCAGGTCGGCATGGGCCCTGGAATCGATTTCACGGTCGAGGATCTTGCGCGCGCCCTCCACCGCCAGTTCGCCCACCTGGCCCCGCAGGGCCTCGCGGGCCTTGTTGAGCTCGGTCTGGATGTCGTCCTGGGCGGAGGCGACGATCCGTTCGCCCTCGGTGCGGGCCCTGGACTTCGCCTCCTCCACCAGCTCCTGGCCGTGCTTTTCCGCCCTGCTGATGATCTCGGTGGCCCGGGTCTTGGCGTCGGCAACGACCTCCTCCGCCTTCTTCAGGCCGTCCTCCTCGGCCCGCTGGCCCTTCTCGGCGGCGGCAAGGCCGTCCGCGATGGTGGTCTTCCGTTCGTTGATCACGCCGATGATGGGCGTCCAGACGAACTTCTTGGTAAACCACACGAAGATGACGAAAAAGACCATCTGCCAGAGCAGAGTGACATTGATATTCATCTTGGATTACCTGTTGGTTTCATCGGTTGTCCGGCCTGGCGCGGCGGCCATGGACCGGCGGCGGGCAAGCAGGCCCTAGCCCGCGCCCGGGGCAACGACAAAAAGGACGTACATGGACACGCCGACCGCGATCATCGGCACCGCGTCCACAAGACCCATCACGATGAAGAAGTTGGTTCTGAGCATGGGGATCAGTTCGGGCTGGCGGGCGGCGCCTTCGATGAAGCGGCCGCCGAGCGCTCCGATACCGATCGCGGCGCCCAGTGCGCCGAGGCCCATCATCAAAGCGCCCGCGATGTAGACAAGTGCTGATTCCATCTTAATCTCCGGAAAGTAGAATGTTGGATTGCAGAGTTTCTTGGATTAGGTAAAAGGTTCGATTCCCCGCCGTGCGGATCAGTGATGCGAATGGGCCATGTCCATGTACACGATGGTCAGCACCATGAAGATGAATGCCTGCAGGGTGATGACCAGGATATGGAACACGGCCCAGACGAACTGCAGCGCCCCGCCGGAAACGGACAGGATGACGCTTGAGCCGTACATCAGGGAAATCAGGATGAAGATCATTTCGCCGGCGTACAGGTTGCCGAACAGCCGGAGGGAATGCGATACCGGCTTGGCGACCAGGCCCACGATCTCGAGAAAGAAGTTGATGGGGATGAACAGGATCTTCATCACGATGTTCTTCGACTCGAACGGATGCATCGTGAGCTCCGCGGCGAAGCCGCCGGCGCCCTTCCTCTTGAAGCTGTAGAAGATCATCAGCGCGAACACGCTGAACGACATGCCGAAGGTCACGTTGGGGTCGGTGGTGGGCACCACCTTCTGGTAGTGGATGCCGGCCTTGTCCATGAGCCACGGGATGAGGTCCACGGGCACCAGGTCCATCAGGTTCATGAGGAAGATCCAGCAAAAGACGGTCAGCGCCAGGGGCGCAATGTTGTCGTTCCTCGCGCTGAAGGTGGTGCGGACGTTGTCCTCGACGAAGCCGATGATCATCTCGACGAAGCCCTGGGTGGTGCCCGGCACCCCGGCGGTCATCCTCTTGGCGATGCGGGAGAAGAACCAGACGAACAGCGCCCCGAGGACGAAGGACCAGAAAAGGCTGTCGACATGGACGGCCCAGAACCCCATTTCGGCCACCTCGCCGGCGGATTGCGCGATTCCCCATGATCCGTCCGCCCTGGGTCCGAAAGTAAGATTGGTCAGGTGGTGGCGAATATATTCACCGGAGGTCAGTTCGCCAGCTGTTGCCATGATTCAGGTTGTCAATATTGTCACTGTTTCGCTCAGGCACGTCTCACGGCCACCCAAATGAAAGCGAGCTGCGAGACCAGGTAACCCGATACTATGTACACGGGCCCAAGTTCCAGGGCAACCATCCCCACCGCAAGGCCGCCTCCCACCACCAGCAGCTTGTTCAGCATGCCGAGGTAAACCGGCGCCATGGCGTAATGCGGAACCTTGAGCGCTGCCCGGCCGGACCGGGCGGCGCTTCGCTTGGCAATCAGGGTTCCCAGCATGCCGAGCAACACACCATACAGTCCGGCGAAGGCGTTTTCCGTGGCCTGCACGGTGCTGTCGGCATACCGCCCAAGCACCAGGATCAACAGGACAAGAAGAACCCCCAGGACCGCTTGCAGCACGAGAATGCGCCTGGCGTGGTGTTCCAGACTGTGGTGATCCGCGCTCGACACCAGGCCGGTCCCCGCTTTTGAGGCGCGGGATTATAATGACTCGCCCTGTAGGGGTCAACCGAAGCCGGGCGGCCCTGTTGTCCGAAAACGACCTGTATAACGCCTTGAATTCAAAACATTAATCAAGGCGTCAATTCCCGCTGCCGAAGGCCGCTCCAACCATGGTCTCATGCCGCCCGCCGGGGCCGGCGGAATCAGCGGATGCGCTTGAGAATTCCGTCCAGCTCATCCAGGGAGTGGTAGTGGATGACCAGCCTGCCCTTCCGGCCGCCGTGGCGGATCTCCACCTTGGCCTGGATACGCCCCGAGAGCTCGTCTTCCAGCCGGCGGATATCATTGGCCGAGCCGTCCTCCCCGGCTTCCGGCGACCGGCGGATCAGGTTCATGCGTTTGACCATGTGTTCCGTGGCACGGACCGACAGCCCGCCCTTGACCACCTTGCGCGCGCCTTCCAGCTGGCGTTCCTCCGGCAGCCCGAGCAGCGCCCTGGCATGCCCCATTTCCAGTTCGCCGCTTTCCACCAGCCGCTGCACCGCGGGCGTCAGGTTCAGGAGGCGCAGGGTGTTGGTCACCGCCGCACGGGAGCGGCCCACCGAATCCGCCACTTCCTCGTGGGTGAGTCCGAACTCCTCCAGCAGACGCTGGAACCCCATGGCCTGCTCGATGGCGTTGAGATCCTGGCGCTGGATGTTCTCGATCAGGGCCACTGCCATGGCGGCCTCGTCACTGACCTCCCGCACCACTGCGGGGACGGTGGCAAGGCCGGCCCGCTGGGCACCGCGCCAGCGGCGCTCGCCGGCGACGATCTCGTAGCTGTCGACCCCGAGCCGCCGCACCAGCAGCGGCTGGATGACGCCCTGGGAGCGGATCGAGTCCGCCAGTTCCTCCAGTGTCTCCTCGTCCATGTTCCGCCTGGGCTGGTAGCGGCCGCGCTGGAGGAGTTCGACGGGAAGCTCCAGCAGGCCGGTGGCCCCTGCAGGGTCCGGCACGGCCGCGTCCGGCGATTCCGCCGGTCCTGGTGCGGTGGTCTGCCGCACATCGCCCAGCAGGGCGCCCAGGCCCTTGCCCAGTCTGGATTTTTTCTTCTTGGTCATGCTACGTGAGACCGTTCGGTATGCCTCTCATGGTCAGGCAGTCTTCATCTGAACCCGGTCGATGCGCTGCAGTGGACCGGAGAGCAGCTTGCCGGACACAGGATGGTAACGGTGCATTATGTCGGAAACACCGGGCCGCAGGGAAGTCACTTGGGCGGGATATCCGGCATCAGCGGGGACGGAGCATATGATCGGGGCCGGGATGGCTTCGCGGTTCCGAACCGGGAAGTCCGGTTCGGGGGGTTCGGGATCGCATGCCTCTCAGGAAGCCCGGCGGAGCACCTCGCAGGCCAGCGCCAGGTAGGCCTGGCTGCCCGCGCAGTTCCGGTCATACTCGATCACCGGCCGGCCGTAGCCGGGGGCTTCCGCCAAGCGTACGTTCCGGGGGATGATGGTACGAAATAGGGTGTCCTCGAAATGCTCGCTCAACTGCTCGGAAACCTCCCAGGCAAGGCTGTTGCGGCGGTCATACATGGTTCGCACGAGGCCCAGTATCCTGAGTTCCGGGTTCAGCCCCCGACGCACCAGGTCCACGGTTTCCATCAGGCTGGCCAGCCCCTCCAGGGCATAGTATTCGCACTGTACCGGGATCAGCACCTCCCGCGCCGCCACAAGCGCGTTGATCGTCAGGACGTTGATGGACGGCGGACAGTCCATCACCACCATGTCGAAGCGCCCCTCCAGCGAACCGATGGCGTCCCGCAGGCGGTAATCCCGCCGCTCAAGGTCCTGGAGCTCCACCTGGGCGCCGGCGAGGTCGGGGTTGGAGGGCAGCAGCTCATAACCGGCCCCGGTGGGCACGATCGCATCGGCAATGTCCGCCTCGCCCAGCAGCACCTCGTAGGTTCCCGCCTCCAGATCCCGCATGGACACGCCGCTGCCCGCCGTGGAGTTTCCCTGGGGATCGATGTCCACCAGCAGGACCCGGTTCGAGGCGCGGACAAGGCAGGCGGCCAGGTTGATGGCGGTGGTGGTCTTGCCGACCCCGCCCTTCTGGTTGGCAATGGCGAGTATTCGGGTCATGGCATTGTCAGGGAGCCCTCGGGGCGCAGTCTCCGTCCGGTCGATGCTCAGTCAAACCGCACCCGGACCACGTGGCGCTCGGCATCGAGAAAGGGCACCACGACCGGATCCACCGTGATGTCCCGGTGTCCCCGGGCCGGTAGCGCCCGGACCTCGTCCGGGGCCAACCTGCCTTTCATGGCCAGGAGCCTGGTTCCCGGCTCCTGCAGATGCGCGGTCAGGGTCAGAATCTCTTCAAGGGAGGCGAATGCGCGGCAGACAAGCGTATCAAATTTTTCATCCGGCCGGTAATCCTCCACCCGGGACTTCACCACTGCGACATTCCCGAGCCCGAGGGTCGCGGCCGCGTGGCGCAGGAACTCCACCCGCTTGCCGCGGCTGTCCAGGAGCGTGAACTGCACCTGGGGCAATGCGGCCGCCAGGGGGATGCCGGGAAACCCCCCGCCGCTGCCGATATCCAGTACCCGGCCGCCCCGGACCCAGGGCGCAACGGCCAGGGAATCCAGGAGGTGCTGCACCACCACCCCGGCGGGGTCGGTAATGGCGGTCAGGTTCAGCCGGCGGTTCCAGTGCTGCAGAAGCCCGGCATGACGCATGAGGATGGACTCGCTCTCAGGTGACATCCGAAGCCCCAGTGCCGCCACGCCACGATGCAGCAGAGCGGCCGGCTCCCCATCCGGTCTACCGCAACCTTCTGGCCCTGTGTTAGAGTGTTTTGAAGGCACGGCAGGATTATACCCGCCGCCCCGGAACGGCAGCCGTCCGGTCCGAAATTCCCGACAATCCACCCGACCAGTCACGACGTGGTTTCCCGAAGGTCCTCCGCAAAGTCAGCGGGCCCCAGCCTGGCCGAACGCGCCGACAGGCACCGAATCTATCAACTCGCGGTCCAGTCCCCCGAGGCCGATATCGGCCTGGTGCAGCACTTCTACCGCAGCCAGCGGCGGCGGAAGGCCTGGCGCCTCCGAGAGGACTTCTGCGGCACGGCCCTGACCCTGGCCCACTGGGTGGGCCAGGGCGCCCGCTACAGCGGCGAGGGTTTCGACATCGATCCCGACCCCCTGGAATGGGGCCGGCGGCACAACATCGAGCCGCTGGGCGCCGGGGCCGAACGGGCGATACTGCACCTGGCGGATGCCCGGGAACCCAGCACGCTTCCGCCGGATATCCGCTGTGCATTCAATTTTTCCTACTGGGTATTCCGCCGCCGCGACGAAATGCTGGACTACTTCCGGCAGGCCCACGGAGACCTCGCCGACGGCGGCATGCTGGTCATCGATGTGACCGGGGGCACCGAGAGCCTTTCCGAGGAGGCGTACGTTTCCAAGTCGGAGGGGTTCGAGATGGTCTGGCAGCAGGAGAACTTCTCCCCGGTGGACCACAGCGCCGAACTGACGCTCCGGTTCCGATTCAGGGACGGCTCCGAAATCGATCCGCCGTACCGGTACAACTGGCGGGTCTGGAGCATACCGGAACTGCTGGAGCTGTTGTCGGTGGCCGGCTTCGGCGACATCGACATCTGGTGGCAGGACGATGACGCGGGAGAATACGGCTACTGCAGGACCCGCAAGGGAGAAAACGCCACCAGCTGGGTTGCCTGCCTCGCCGCGTTCAAGTAAGCACCATAGCCACAAGGACTGAGCGGTCTTCCAGGAAGGCGATCTTTGTTTTGCGAACTGCCTCAGGGATGTTCGACGGACTCCCGGTACCGTTCGCAACCGCCTCGTTATCACGGAGCGCGCCCGGTACGGGGACGTCACGGACAGGAGGAGATGGCGCCGTTGAGCTGTCACAGGGCCTTCTTGTTATCATGGTACCTTGGTAATATAATACCATTTCTACGATTAGCGTGACGCATACATGGAGAAATCAATGAACACCGCACTTTCAGACAAGCCGGCAGCGTGATATGACCAAGACCGTGTCGCGTGTTCAAACCGGGCTTCGCATGGAGAAGCGGATTCTCAAGGTGCTCAAGGCATTGGCTGAGCACCTTGAAATCTCCATGGGTGACCTACTTGAGGGCATGGCGCTACACTGCTTTGAGGGCAAGGTGGTGCCCTTTGGCAGGGATACGCTCAAGAAAATCCAGCTATTGAAGGAGGTTTATGACCTGGACCTGACCGCGGCCGACAGTCATAACCTCACAGAGCAGGGAGACGAAGAATGACCACGCGAGATTCCCAACTCCTCCGACAGTTCGAGGCAATCGAGATCGAAGGAGACGGCTTTCGCCACCGACAGCATGTCGAGGTGGCATTTGAAATGCTGGACAAGTACAGCTTTTTGGAAGCCTGCCAGAAGTATTCCAGCGTGATTAACACAATGGCGATCAGAGGGGGCGCGGCCGACAAATTCAATGTCACGATCACCTTCGCGTTCTTGAGCATCATTGCAGAACGCAAATCGCAAATGCCGAACGCTGATCTCGACGCGTTTCTTTCGGCAAATACCGATCTGCTGGATAAGGAATTGCTCAAGGGTTGGTACTCGGATGAGCGATTGCGGTCGACCGATGCTCGCCGGCATTTTCTCCTCCCTGACAAGCCGGGAGCGCATGCAGCGTGAAGTAGTGTGCCGAGTTGTGTGCAAGCAGGCCGCAAGGACGAGGTTGCATTGTCCTTTTACCTGCGTTACTTCCGGTGGTACCGGCAAGAGCCCATGGCCACCAATTTTTTACATATCCCGGCACACTGCTTGGCCCTGCAGATAAAGGGCAATCAATCGTGATACGCGCCGAGGAGTTCGGTGATGATCATCCGCCGACACGCTCGCGATATCGGCGTGCCGCCTGCCTCAGTGCCGCATTCGGCTCAGGCGGATTGAGATGCGCGTCATGAAAGGAATCCCAATCCGTCGCGGATAGGACAATCCGCTCTCGTGCCTCGATCACCCGCTCAGCTGCTTCTACTGCGTTGGACAACACGAATTGGGAAATCGAGGTTTCCTCATAGGCCGCAGCCCGTTCCAGCTTGCGTTTACTCCTGGCATCCAGGCGTAAATGCATGCGCTCCCTCTTGGGTTCAATTTCACCGGTCATTGGTCTGTCTCTGTCAATTCATGCAAGACTGGTATATGCACCATAATGGCGTGCATATCAAATGGGCACGGATCACCGGATGTAGGATCAATTTATACCAGGTTATCGGCCATGCAGGGCTCCTGTTGCAGGATATTCACCATCTTTATGAAGTACGTGAACATCTCATGCCGGTTTTCAACCCGCACACCTCCGCTTCCATGGACAGGGATGGATTCCGCTGGTACAGTTATTCCCCGGCAACACCTTTCATGGGGGTTACACAGATGGCCACCTACGAATGCGAAGTCTGCGGCATGAGCGTCAATACCAGCTGCGGAAAATGCGATGCATCGCTGGAGGACGGTAGCATCACCCTGGAC
Organism: Gammaproteobacteria bacterium; assembly: GCA_022827325.1. Taxonomy (GTDB): domain Bacteria; phylum Pseudomonadota; class Gammaproteobacteria; order Arenicellales; family Poriferihabitantaceae; genus VYFG01. Next base: position 16,594 of record JAJDTE010000011.1, read on the forward strand.
GACGGCACCGATGTGCAGGTATCCAAATGCCCCAACGACCACGGCATGATCAAGTCGCCGATGTGCTGTGGGCAGGACATGGCCTGCGCCGCCTGACGGCGAAAGACATACCGGGCGGCTGACCTTACCTTCAGCCCCATACCCTCCGGACGCCGTTCGCGGGTCCCGGACTCCCGGTTCCTCGGCCCGGTCTCATCGCAAGGGAATTGCGGATCATCCGGTCCTCCGCCGGACACGGGCAAGCGCCCAGATGAAGGAAGGGCCTCTCCAGGGCCGGGCGCTTTAGTCCGGCAGGAATATATCCGCTATCTAATACGAGAAATTGCCCCCGGGAACCTTCGGGGGTAACGTCGGTTCCATATTGACTCCATCCAACCCGATGCACGGGAGGAATCTGATGAATGCCCCTGACCGACGAACCCTGTTCCGCTGGCTGGCCGGTTTCGGCGGCGCCCTCGCCGCCATGCGGGCATCCGCCCACCATACCGATTCCCATTTCGATGATGATTCCATCCATCACATCGTCTACCAGTGCAACAAGGCGGACAACGACTACTTCGGCAGCATCCTGTTTTCCGCGGGAGAGATCCTGCGAAAGTACAGTGACGACGCGGAGATCGTGGTCTCCTGCTTCGGACCGGGCCTGCACCTGCTCGGCAGGAATCCGGGCTTCCCGGTTGCGCCCGAGCACCAGGATCGGGCAAGTTCCCTCGCCGCCTACGGGGTCGCCTTCCATGCCTGCGGCAACACCATGACATCCCTGGGCTGGGGCGAGGAGGACCTGCTGCCGTTCTCCAAGATCGTGACCATCGGCGCGGACGACATCATGCTGCTGCAGGAAAAGGGGTTCGCCTATCTGGCCTGGTGAGCGATCCGGCAACTCCCCGGGCAAGCCGGCACCGGGGTGCCGGTCCGGTCAGGCGGTCAGGCTGGGTCCGGCAAGGGCCTGTTCCCGGCCCTCGGGAGTGTCCTCGTACTGGCGGAAGTTGCTGATGAAGAGTTCGGCCAGCTTCCTCGCCTTGGCTTCCCACTCAAGCGGATCGGCATAGGTTTCCCGGGGGTCGAGGATTCCGCTGTCCACACCGGGCAGCGCAGACGGCACCGCCAGATTGAACCAGGGGATGGTCTTCCTTTCCGTCTTTTCGATGGAACCGTCCAGGATGGCGCCGATGATGCGGCGCGTGTCCCGGATGGAAATGCGGTTGCCGCTGCCGTTCCAGCCGGTGTTCACCAGGTAGGCCTTCGCCCCGTTGGCCTGCATGCGCCTCACCAGCACTTCCGCGTACCTCGTCGGGTGCAGGCTGAGAAAGGCGGCGCCGAAACAGGCGGAAAAGGCGGGGGTGGGTTCATCGATGCCCCGCTCGGTACCCGCCAGCTTGGCAGTGAAGCCGGAGAGAAAATGGTACCGGGTCTGCTCCGGGGTAAGGATGGACACTGGCGGCAGGACGCCGAAGGCATCCGCGGAAAGGAAGATCACCTTCTTCGCATGGGGCCCCCTGGATACCGGCCTGACAATGTTGTCGATGTGGTGGATCGGGTAGGACACCCGGGCGTTCTCGGTCTTGGATCCATCGTCATAATCGACGCTGCCGTCTCCACGCACCACCACGTTCTCAAGCAATGCATCGCGGCGGATCGCGCCGTAGATGTCCGGCTCCGCCTCCTGGCTGAGGCGGATCGTCTTGGCGTAGCAGCCGCCCTCGAAATTGAAAATGCCGTCGTCATCCCAACCATGCTCGTCGTCGCCGATGAGCTTGCGCGCAGGATCTGTCGACAGGGTGGTCTTGCCGGTGCCCGACAGGCCAAAGAAAATGGCGGTTTCGCCGTTCTCGCCGACGTTGGCGGAGCAATGCATGGAGGCAACGCCACGGAGGGGCAACAGGAAGTTCATCATGGAGAACATCCCCTTCTTCATCTCTCCGCCATACCAGCTGCCGCCGATGATCTGCATCCTCTCCGTCAGGTTGAAGGCGATGAAGTTCTCGGAATTGAGCCCCATGTCCCGCCAGTCGGGATTGGTGGTCTTGGAGCCGTTCAGCACGGTGAAGTCCGGCTCGAAATGCGCCAGTTCCTCCTCACTGGGGCGGATGAACATGTTCTTGACGAAATGGGCCTGCCAGGCTACTTCCATGACGAAACGGACCGCCAGCCGGGTATCCGGGTTGGCTCCGCAGAAGGCATCCACTACGAAAAGGCGCTTTCCCGAAAGCTGGTCGACGACGCATTTCTTGAGCTTTTCCCAGTCTTCCGGGCTGAGGGGCTTGTTGTCGTTCCTGCCCTGATCCGCCCACCAGAACACGTCCCGGGTGCTTTCGTCCCGGACAATGTACTTGTCCCTGGGGGAACGGCCAGTAAAGACGCCGGTATCCACCGCCACCGCGCCACTTTCCGTTACGACACCGATTTCGAAACCGTTCAGGCCGGGCCTGGTCTCCTCCGAATACAGAAGTTCATAGGAGGGGTTGTAGACGATTTCCTCCACCCCGGAGATCCCGTAAGGAGAGAGGTCGATGCCTGAATTCATCAGCATGTCTGGAGTTTTTTATGAAAACAATAAGCAAAGATTTATGGGAAAGTGTATGCGTATTGTTGTCTGAGAGACAAGCCGGAAATTCGGACCATAACCTGGCAGGCCGACCCGGGGAATCGATGCACAGCAGGGTGAACCGAGATTGGTTTTTTCCGGGCCCGAATCCGGAAGGGGTTACCATCACTGCAATGAAGGCGAATCGCTTGGGTTATTCAGGCCGTTTCCGGACCGAGGGAATTCCATGGACGTCCTGAGTCCGAAAGATTGAGCACGCACGGTTCCTCCTGCATGCCGGCGCGCTTCTGGCGGAACTCAGGGTTCAGCCACCCGGATGCGCGCATCATTGGCAGATACGATGAACTGACGGTCGAAGGTCAGCATTTCCTTGCACTGTGAGGCAGCGCCAAGATGCAGCGCATCGGCAAAATCCATTCCCTGCCCTGTCCGGTCAAGGGCTTCTGCGATGAGGTCGGGTTTATCCACCGAGATTCCCGGCAACCCCAGGAAGGCACGCAAGGCAGTTACGACTTCCGCACGGGTAAATCCATAGACACCGCGCAACACCCACTCGCTTTCGAGTAGGACCGTTGTGCTGACGAAAATATCTCCCGCGTCGACAACCGCCTTCGCTCGCGCGGCCTGCCCCGGATCATCGCCCGTCAGGAATCTGACTACGACATTGGTATCAATCGCCCGCATGGCGCCGCCTTGCTTCTTTCAGGACGCCTGCATCCATATCAGCCGGGGATTTGGGTGTACCGACAAAAGACAGGCACCCGAAAACGTCTCTGGCCCGGGTCTCTGCAAAGGCCTGTACAGGTTTCAGCAGCACCCCATCGGGGGTTTTCTCAACAGACAGCCGTGTGCCCGCCTGCCAGCGCAGGGACCGGCGAATCTCATGGGGTAATACCACTTGCCCCCTGGTAGAGACGGTAGTAGTGAGCTGATCAGAATCAGTCATCGTGGACTCTCCTAGTAAGACATCAGTAAGATAACTGATGCGACGTCCTTGGGCAACAGGGAAACATGGTGTTCATTCGGCATAATGTTTGTCCCCTTTCTTCAGATTTGTCTCTCCGCAAACCTTCCGATTGCGCTCCACGGCTCCTCTGAACTCCACGATCCGGGGGTGGCACATGAATCAGAATATATTGATCATTGCCCAAATTCCTTCCTGGCGGTACATTCCGCATTCCCCGTATTTTCTCCCGACCCGAGAGGACACCATGACCGAATGCCCTGTTTGCGGCGCCGAACTCCAACTGTCGGACGATCTGGTGGTTGGTGAATTGCTCGAATGCGCGGATTGCGGCGCCGAACTCGAGGTGACCGGCCTTGCCCCCGTCACCGTGGAAGAGGCTCCGGAGGCGGAAGAGGACTGGGGCGAGTAGACGGTCCCCGGAAGGATTTCCGCCATGCCTGCCCCTCGCGTCGGATTTCTCCATTCCCTTGTCCGCAAGGAGGAGAAACTCCTCCTGACCGAATTCAGCAAGCGGCCGAACGTCGAGCTGGTGATGCTCGACGACCGGAGACTGGCTTTCGATCTTGACACCGGTCCCGACGTGGACGTGGTGGTGGAGCGCTGCATCAACCATTCCCGGGCGCTCCACGCCCTGCGGCTGTTCCAAAGCCTCGGCATCCCCTGCATCAACACCTACCAGGTGTCCCTGACCTGCGGCGACAAGATCCTCACCGCCGTGGCCCTCAGGGACCACGACGTGCCCCAGCCCGACCTTCGGGTCACCTTCACCGAGGAATCCGCCCTCGAGGCCATTGAGGAGATGGGTTACCCGGTGGTACTGAAACCCGCCGTGGGCTCCTGGGGCCGGCTGCTGTCCAAGATCAACGACCGCGACGCCGCAGAGACTGTGCTCGAGCACAAGACCGTGCTCGGCAGCTATCACCACTCCATCTTCTTCATCCAGAAATACATCGCCAAGAAGGGTCGTGACATCCGGGCCTTCGTGGTGGGCGACGAATGCATCGCCGCCATCTACCGGAGCTCGGAACACTGGATTACCAACACCGCCCGTGGCGCCATTGCCAGCAACTGCCCGGTGACGCCGGAACTGGGGGCACTCAGTGTCGCCGCCGCGGACGCGGTGGGAGGCGGCGTGCTGGCCATCGACCTGCTGGAGAGCGAGGACGGCCTGCTGGTGAACGAGGTGAACTACACCATGGAGTTCCGCAACAGCATCGACACCACCGGCGTGAACATCCCGGACAAGGTGATCGGCC
>JAJDTE010000184.1:0-3116 GCA_022827325.1 Gammaproteobacteria bacterium
TCGGCTGACGACCGGCAGGAAGTCAAGGAGATAACCGGCCGGCAGCCGGCCAGGCGGGCCACCGCGAAAGATTGTCAGCGGATACTTCCGTCTGTGCGAGCCGACCCCAGGCGGGAAGCGCTGCGGTGATGCTGACGAAGATACAGGCCCACGCCAAGCATCAGGTAACAGACGCCGAGATAGCCGGGTAACCCCCACACGGCGGAGCCTGCCATGGCCCAGCCTCCCGAAACGGAGCCGAGAAAGGCGCCCATTCCCCACATTGCGGCAAATGAGGCCGCCCCGTTGACCAGCTGGATGCCGCTGAATCGGTCGCCAAGATCCGCCAGGGCAACGGTGTACACGCCATAGCCGCAGGCTCCGATGAGGACAATGGCCGGCCACATCCAGAAGGTGGCAACCGCCATCGGAAACACGCCAAGTAGCAGTGCCGTGACTGTTGCGCAGGTTGCCAGCACAATACGTTTGGGAAACCGGTCCGCCAGCCAGCCGATGGGGTATTGCATGAAGACATTGCCGAGCACCATGGCGCTCAGCAGGTACGCGGACTGGCCGAGTTCAAGACCGTTGTGGAGACCGTATACCGGCAGGAGGGACAGGGTGGCCGCATCGAAAATCGCGAAAACGGCCACGCAGGCCAGCAGCAGCGGGGCCCGGGGAGCGAAATCCAGCAAGCCGGAAGGCGCACTTTCTTCGGGCTCCGTGGTGTCCTCGTCCCGGACAAGGCTCAGCGGAATCATGCCGACGACCAGCGCGGCAGTCCCGATGAGAAACGGCATCCAACCCCCGATTCCGATCACTCCCACTACTAACGGACCGATCCCGAAGCTTGCCGAAAGAACACTGCTGTAGATGGCCACCACCCTGCCGCGATTGTGATCGGCGGCGAACCGCACAATCCAGGCCTCGCTGAGAGCCCACAATACGGCCATGGACGCGCCCTGGAAAAATCGCAAAACGAACCATGCCTCCAGGCTCGAAAAATACTTCAGCGCCGGCATGGACAACGCCGTCAGCACGGCGGCTATGAGCGCCACCCGCCGGGCACCAACGCGCTTGGAAATTGCGGGAATGAACGGCGAGAACACCACGATGCCGAGGGTGGACATGGACGCGTTGATCCCGATCATCGTGGAGGGAACGCCGCGTGACTCCAGAATCAGGGAGAGCAGGGGGTATGTCATGCCGAACGCAAGGCCAAACACCGAAATAGCGGCGCAGGCAGCGACGAGGTTGCGCTGGTTGGAAGACACGGCGTTGGGTGCGGAAATCGGTGGAACGGAATGCGGGGCGCAATGTACCATGAAGACGTCCGATGATCCGCCTATGTCATGCAAGCGGACCGGATTCCTGCCGGGGTTATTCCTGTCTGCCTTACCCTCGCCGAAAACCTGTTGGGGGATGGGATCCGTGTGCTGTCAGCGCAGCTGGCTGTCCTTGCTCCCGCGGCGGTTGTAGAGCCCGGAAGGCTGCTGCTCCGAATCGATCTGCTGTTGGCAGGGGACGCAATGGCGTACGCCCGGGACCGCTTCACGCCTGGCCTGTGGAATCGCCTGTCCGCATTCCTCGCAATGCGTCAGGCTTGAACCCGTCGGGATGCGGCGGCGTACCTGATCGATCGCGTCACGAACGCTGGCGTCGATCTGGTCCTGTACCGCGCCATCCCGTGTCCATCCCCCGGCCATGACGATCTGCTCATTGGTGAACCAGCCATCAACCCTACCGTATCGGACAAGGAATTGCACCACCAGGGAAGCACCTGACAGGGGGTAACCGATGCCGGCGCAGGGCATCTGGCAAGCTTGAATAATTCCAGGCCGAAGCTTACTCTCAATTCCTCCCGCGGGATCCTGACGTTCGAACGCAACCGTACGTATTCCTTCGATGGAGGTTACTTTCCGATGAGACGCCTGTCATCCTTTTCGCATACAACCAGGAGCAGAATGACGCCAAACGCACAAACTTCGCTCAGCCGGGATGCTGTCTCGCTTCATCGGGAAGACCCGGCAGGTCGGATATGACACTAGCGGACCGCCACGCGCTGGTCACCGGGGGCGGTACCGGCATCGGGGCCGCCATTGCGCTGGCTCTGGCCGGTGACGGCGCCACGGTCACGATCACAGGCCGGCGTGACGGGCCGCTCAGGGAAATCGCGTCCCGTTCAGAGCGTATCCACTGGCGGATCATGGACGTGAGCGACGAGGCCATGGTCACCGGGGGCATCCGGGCCGCCTCGGATGACCATGGTGCAATCGATATCCTGGTGGCAAATGCAGGAATCGCCGAAACCGCTCCCCTGCACAGGATCACGCTTGAACACTGGCGGGACGTACAGCGCATCAATGTCGAGGGGGTGATGCTTGCGATGCGTGAGGTTGTCACGGGCATGGCCGAACGCGGCTGGGGCCGGATCATTGCCATCTCGTCGATCGCGGGACTGTCCGGACTGCGTTACTGCGGGGCCTATTCAGCCTCGAAGCATGCGGTGATCGGGTTGGTGAAGAGTGCGGCCGAGGAGGTGCTGACGTCCGGTGTCACGGTCAATGCACTGTGTCCCGGCTATGTCATGACTCCGCTGGTGGAACGGAATATCGAGAAGATCATGGCTCGTTCGAACATGGATCACGATGAGGCCCTCGCCGCCCTTCGCGACACCAATCCTTTCGGCCGAATGATCGAGCCGGAAGAAGTCGCTGCCGCTGTCCTTTGGCTTTGCGGGCCGGGTTCTGGCGCGATCACGGCACAGGCCATACCGATTTCCGGGGGACAGGTCTAGATTCCCGACAACTTCATGGGGTGCACGCGGCTTGGGACCGGAAAGCAGGAATTCCCTGCCGCCGGTCTAGCCGGAATGGCCAGTTGCCGTGTATTGGGCAGATCTTTCCCGGTGCAGAACCTGATTGTGTCCTCAGGATCGGGTTCCGGTGAAGAACTCCGGCCATTTCACCCTGACCACATTCGTGTGGCTGGACAGTGAATGGCACTGGTTGATGATCGGCGGGGCAGGGGGCACGGGAAGGCTTTGCCGGTGTTTTTCCAGGGCAGTGTGCATGCTCTGGTAAGCGGTGGTGGCAATCGGGTTGAGCAGGTCCATGAGGTGGGTGCAGCCTTCCCTT
>JAJDTE010000160.1:0-10309 GCA_022827325.1 Gammaproteobacteria bacterium
GAGAAGCTGGGGTGCCGGACGAAGTTCGAGGCGGCGGTTCGTGCGTCCCGGTTCGGGCTGCTGCTTGGGAGCCCGGACAGTTACAGGAGGAACCTCCGGCGGGAGGCGTACCCGGAGGTGGATTGCGATGACCGTTGGATCAAGGGGACGGTGATGGTGAACCGGGAGGGGCGGGAGGAGGAGCCGGTGGTGAGAGAGGAGAAGGCGGACGGGGAGGCCGGCTGGAAGTAAAACGGGCCGGCCTGCCGGATACCGGTGGGATTTCGACCCCAGGGAGCGCGAGTGCCGGGGAAGAAGCACCCCGGCAATCCTGGACGAAAAGATTACGTTGGCTGGTTTGCGGTTGAAAATTCCGAAATTTCCGGGCCACGCATCGCAGGGATGCGGCATGGCCGACAGGTCAGACGGGTGCTGCCACCCTGATTTTCTCCCGCCAGTAAGCCGGGCCGGTCTTGTGGACTGACTCGCCGCTGGTGTCCACGGCCACGGTTACCGGCATTTCGTCCACGTCGAATTCATAGATCGCCTCCATGCCGAGGTCCTCGAAGGCGACCACCCGGGCGGAACGTATGGCGCGAGACACCAGATATGCCGCCCCGCCGACGGCGATCAGGTAAACCGACCTGTGTTTGCGGATGCTTTCCACTGCGGCGTCACCGCGTTCGGCCTTGCCGATCATGCCAAGGATGCCGGTTTTCTCCAGCATCATGTCGGTGAACTTGTCCATGCGGGTGGCCGTGGTGGGACCCGCCGGCCCCACGGCCTCGTCGCGCACCGGGTCTACCGGCCCGACGTAATAGATGAAACGATCGGTGAAGTCCACGCCTCCGGGCAGGGGTTCGCCGCGGTCCAGGTATTCGGCGATGCGCTTGTGGGCGGCATCCCGTCCCGTGAGCAGCTTGCCGCTGAGCAGGAGCGTCTGTCCCGGCTTCCATCGGGCGACATCCTCGGCGGTGATGTTGTCCAGGTCCACCTTGAGTGAGCCCTCTCCGGGCTCCCATGCCAGTTCCGGCCAGTCGGTAAGCTTGGGCTGATCGAACCTGGCCGGACCGGAACCGTCCAGAGTGAAATGCAGGTGCCGGGTCGCGGCGCAGTTGGGGACCATGGCGACCGGCAGAGAGGCGGCGTGGGTGGGATATTCCCTGACCTTGACGTCCAGAACGGTCGTCAGTCCGCCAAGGCCCTGTGCGCCGATGCCGAGCTGGTTGACTTTCCGGTACAGCTCGAGCCGCAGTTCCTCGGCGTCGGTTTCCGGCCCCCTGTCCATGAGTTCCTGGATATCGATGGGCTCCATGAGGGATTCCTTCGCAAGGACCATGGCTTTCTCGGAACTGCCGCCGATGCCGATCCCGAGAATTCCGGGCGGGCACCAGCCGGCCCCCATGGTCGGGACCGTCCGCAGAACCCAATCCACCACGCTGTCACTGGGGTTGAGCATGGTGAACTTGCTCTTGTTCTCCGAACCCCCTCCCTTGGCGGATACCGTGATCTCGACCTTGTCCCCCGGAACCATCTCGATGTGGGTCACGGACGGGGTGTTGTCCCGGGTGTTGACTCGCCTGCCGATGGGCGGGGAGACGATGGAGGCGCGCAGGGGGTTATCCGTGTCCAGGTAGGCCCTGCGCACGCCCTCGTCGATCATTTCCTGCAGGGTCAGGTCAGCCTCCCAGCGGACATTCATGCCGACTTTCACGAACACCACCACGATCCCGGTATCCTGGCAGATTGGTCGTTTGCCTTCGGCCGACATGCGGGAATTGACCAGGATCTGTGCGATCGCATTCCTGGCGGATTCCGATTCCTCCTTCTGCCAGGCGAGGTGCATCGCCTTGACGAAGTCGGGGCTGTGATAGTACGAAATGTACTGCAGGCTGTCCGTGACGCTGGTGATCAGGTCGTCTTGCTTGATGGTAGTCATGAACTTTGCGGTTGTGGATCCGGGGAATACAGGGCCTGGTAGCCCGCCTCGAACCGTTGGTTGATTTCGGCCTGCTGGGAGGCCGATACGGCGCCGGTGGTATGGATGCGCTCGACCAGGTCCTGGTTTTCCAGGAGTTCCTGGTCCGCCTCCTTGCCGAGCGCGGCCGACAGGCGGCCGATCTGCAGCGCCATGCGCTGTTTGGCATAGGCGGCCGGTGAATCAACTCCGGCATTGATTTCCAGCTGTAACAGGTACCCGTTGATTCGTTCGAAGTTCCGGTCCAGTGACTCCCGCAGTTCATTCAGTTTCGTGTCGCTGTTTACTGCCTCGGCGGCAGCCTGGAACCGGGCCTCCATCACGCCTTGCAGGTCATCCGCAAGGGAAGGGAGGGCATCGAAATCCGCCCGCCTTGCATCCACATCCGGTGAACTGCCGTCCAGGATTCCGGCTTCCAGTTCGGCACAGGCGGCGGCCCGCCGGAAGAGATTTGCATTCAGTGCTGATTGTGCCGCCCGGCGGAGGCCAGAAAGGACTTTTCTGGCTGCGCCCATGGCGTCACGGTATCGCTTCTGGATCTGCTTTTCCTGGTGCTTGGGTGGCCGGCCGCTTTCCTCCCAGGCGGTTTTCCATCGTTTCAGACAGGCTTCCACCTCATCCGGATCGCCGGGGTCCTCCCCGACCATGGACTCGATCTCCGCACAGAGCTTTTTCTTCACCTCCAGTTGTTCCGCCAGCTGGCGGTCGAAGGCCTTCTTCGATGCCTTGTTGCGTTTATAGACGGCATCGCAGGCCTCGGTGTACCGGTTCCAGGCCGCCTGCTCCTGCTTGCGACTGCCGGACACCGTGACCCGCCATTGCCTTTTCAGTACCTGCAGTTCGGACATGGCCTTGCGGGAGTCCTCCATGCCGGCCAGCCCCTGCACCTGTTCGATCAGTTCCCGGCGCTGCTTGAGATTGCGCTTGCGCTCCCGCTCCAGTGGACCCTCGAATCGGGAGACGATTGCCTCGAATCGCCTGGCCAGGGGCTTGCGGTCGCGATAGTCCGCCGATCCGAGCTTGCGCCACCGGGCCTTCTGTTCCCGGATCAACTGTTGTATTGCCTTCCAGTCAGGATTCCGCCATTCGGTTTCCTCGTAGGTTCTTTCCAGGGCTTCGCAGACCTGGGCGCGGTTCCGGCTGGCGGCCTGGCGTTGCTTGCGGAGGTTTTCGAAATGCGCCTTGCAGGGCTCATAGGACTTTGTGCATACGGAGTCGAACACGGCATACAGCTTGTGTCCGCCGCCTTCACCGGATAGATCCCATTGCTTCCATTCCTCCCGGGCCTGCTGGATGCGCTTGGCGATTTTCCCGAGATCGTTTTCGTGGTCGTGGATATTCCTGATCTCGTCAATGATTTTTTCGCGGGCCTGTTCGTTCCCCCAATCCTTCCACGAGGCTAGCTTCTTGATTTTCGGCTGCAGTGCTTCCAGGTCGCCGATCACTTTCTGGCGTCGCTGGGCGGACAGGCCCTTGATCCGGTTCAGGCCATTGATGATTTTCTGTTCCAGTTGCTGGGATGTATTCAGGTCATTGGACTCAAGGCTCTGTTTCAGCTGCTTGAGCTGTTGTTCGAGGTCGGCGAATTCTCTGTTCCGCTCCTCGACCTGCCGGTGGATCCGGTCGCGCAACGTTTCGAACCCGGCGTCCAGCTTCCGGCGCATCGGGCTGTCTTCCTTCAAAACCGCCGACAGGGTGTCCCAGGATTTTCGCAGGCGCTTTGCCTGGTGCTCATCGAGATTGCCCTTGCGCTCCAGGAAACCGGCAAGCTCCTGGTGGAGGGTGATGGCGTCACGCTCATGCATCACCCCCTCCACGGAAGGAATTTCTTCGGGATCGTGTTCAGGTTTTGCCGGGGGCGGGGCCATCTCGCCGACGGCTTCGGCGGAATGCTTCTCGGGGTCCATGCAATTTGGGTAGGCTTAAAGTAGAATCCGAAAAAGGACATGTCAATTATAACCACTCACCAACCACCGGCGCGATTGCCACAGGTGTTACCCCGTTAACTGTCATATTCGTGGAGCCGCGCCGGTTTACGCCATCGCTGTTGGTAATCGCGGGATTGCTGTGCCTGCTTGCAGGGACAGTCGCCCGGGCGGACCACCTCCTGCCCACGCACCAGCTCACCTGCAGTGCAAGCTTCCCCTGCCCGGAGGAAATCCATCGCCGGATCGACTTCTGGATTCAGGTATTCAAGGGCTGGGGCAAGGAAATGGCGATCTTCCACGATTCCACGGTACCCGAGCGTGTCTACCTCGTGCTGGACACCGGGCATGGCTGCAGCGGCAAGGCCAGAAGGCGGGTCAAGGCGAACGCGCGCGCCATCAGGCAGTCCCTGGAAAAGCTGGCCGCCGACGTCAAGGCGGGACGAAAGGTCACTGACAGGCGGCAACGGCACCTGCTTGGGCTGTTTCCCTCGGGAAGCAGCCGGGAGATCCAGCGGGCGGCGAGAAAAGTCCGCTGCCAAAGCGGGGTTCGCGACAGTTTTCTCGCGGGACTGAAGCGGTTCAACCGCTATGTCGGCATGGTGGACCATATCCTTGCGGAAAACAATCTGCCGAAGGACATCCGGTATCTTCCGTTCGTCGAATCGTCCTACAACCCGGCAGCCTATTCCAAGGCCGGGGCTGCCGGCATGTGGCAGATCATGCCCGCCACGGCCCGTTCACTGGGTCTTGAACTGAATGCCGCCCTGGACGAGCGCCTGGACCCGGAAGCTGCCACCCGCGCGGCGGCACGGTACCTGGTGGACGCCACCGGAAAGTTGATGGAGGTCTCCCGTTCGCGCCAGCCGGGTATCGCACAAGAAACAGTGAACCCCTTTGTGATCACCTCGTACAATTACGGTGTCAACGGCATGCGTAGGGCGATTCACAGGATCGGCCCGGATTACATGGAGGTGCTCAACCGATACAAGTCCCCTGCATTCCAGGTGGCGGTCAAGAATTTCTACGCCAGTTTCCTCGCGGCCCGGCATGTGGCCAGGAACGCGGACCGCTACTTCCCCAGGATGCAGTCGGACTCGGGGACGAGGGAGATTCGGTTGGTACTCGAGCGGGCCACTTCCATGGACCGGATCAAGGGGGTTTTCGGCCTGTCCGAAGCCGAACTCAAGCCCCTGAACAGGCCGCTGACCCGATTTATCTGGAATGGATGGCGCCTGATTCCGGCGGGATACCGGCTTTCGCTGCCCTGGCGGAGTCACCGATGGAAAAGGGAAATCGCGAGGCTCAGTGCAATGACCCCGGAGAAAGATGTCCCCGGCGGTGGCACGTACATCGTTCGAAAGGGCGATACCGCCTGCGGGATTGCGCGGGCGCTCCGGGTCAACTGCAGCCTGCTGATCCGGGCCAACGACCTGGGTAAGCGGGCATTGATCCGTGTCGGCCAGAAACTCACCATACCCCGCAAACCGGCGTCTGCTGCCTTGAGCGTCGCATCCAGGAGATCGGGGGCTCCTTCCAGCTGGACTGTCAAGCGAGGAGATACTGCCTGTGGCATTGCGCGGCGTACGGGCGTGGACTGCAAGGAGTTGATTCGCGTGAACCGACTCGGCAGGAAGGCGCGCATCCTGGTGGGGCAGAAACTCGTGATTCCCGGAAAAGACTACCTTGCCCGGAACCCTGCCGGTCTCAATGCGGACAACCAGTACATCGTGCAAAAGGGGGATGCAGCCTGCAGGGTGGCTGCCAGATTCCGGGTTTCCTGCCGTGACCTGATCCGGCTCAACCGACTGGGCAGCAAGGCCGTGATCTACCCGGGACAGAAGTTGTCCATACCGGGATACGAAACACCGGCAACCACGGAGACTGCCGCGAGGCTGGCCATGGAATCCGGGTCAGCCGGGGGTTCGGCGTCAACACAGGAGAAGGCGCCGCTGGCGCCGGACAATCAGCTCGTGAACCTGCTCGATACGCTGCCGGATCTCAGTATCCGGGTGGGGAGCAAGTCGGGAAAGCCGGCCTACTACATATTCGTGGAGGTGGATGAATCCCTTGGTCACTATGCCGACTGGCTGGGTATCGGCAGTTCACGCACGTTGAGAAGTCTCAACGGGCTGCCGCGGGGCGAGGTGCTGAAACTGGGGCGGCGACTGCGGTTTCCCGAAATCTCTCCGGCAACCGTGGCCCGGTTCGAGCGAATGCGGATCGAATACCACCAGGTGCTCAGCGAAACCCTGAAGGAAAACTATCATCTCGTGGGGATCGAGAACTACACCGTGAAGAGCGGGGACTCGCTCTGGGACATGTCCCGTCGCCTGGGTTTCCCTTTATGGTTGATGTATCGTCTCAATCCCGAACTGCGCATCACCGGCCTGTCCGCGGGCCGTACGATCAAATTGCCGCAACTGACGGCGATCTAGTCTTGCCCGTAACATTTGGCATTGCACATAGGAGGCAATGATGGGCAGATCCCTGAATGAAATCTGGACCAACTTCCCGGCGAACGTGGTGAACGCATCCTGTCTAAAACCGAGTGCCTCGGCGTGCTCGGAGATTCTCGGCTGGATGATCTTGTGTTCTCCGTGTGTCGGTATCCTCAATCCCCGTCAACGCCAGCCTTGCCGCCACGCCTCGTATTCGGCCGGCCGCAGGCTGTAGCGCGCGATGTTGCCTTCGTGGAGGCTCATGATCTCGGTCTCCACGACTTCGATGAATCGCGCCTGGTCTGCCGGTGGCACCTGCTCCGCGGCGTGCCGCTGCACCAGTGCAATCGCAGTCTTCTTGTCCATTCCCGTGCGCACCACCGCAGCGACCAGTTCGGCAACCAGTGCCCGGTAACGCATGCGGAACGGGTCCGGCTCACCCAGGGACTGGCGTACTGCCGAGTACCGGGCGCTGGAGCGCCCGTAGGCCCAGACGAACACGTCACGCAACAATTCGACACGATTCAGTTCATAGATGGCCAACACGCCTTCAATGTAGGCTCGCTCCGGAACGTCCACGAAGGACAGGGGGCAGAAATTTCCGCGGATCAGCGGGATATTCGCCGCGAGGCGGGAACTCCGCTTGTTTACGTCCTCGAAACCCTGCAGGTAGGCAAGGTGCACGAGGGCGAAGAACGCCTGCTCAAAGGGGTCCGTGATCGCGGCCGCGGTAGTCAGAACCTCGTTGAAACATTCCTCGATGAGTTGCGGCACTTCCAGCGGATGGTAGACCGTGCCCTCGATGCCTACCGGAATGCGCCGCAGGCGGCCGCCGGCCCGCGGGTCGGCAAGCAGGCTGTCCACGAGCAGGGCGTGCAGATTCAGGATGGTGTACCGGTTAAAGCCGATCTCGTCGGCCTGGTTGACGAGCAGTTCGATGGCTGCCTTGTGGTTCAGGATCATCTGCGCTTCCAGCGCATCCTTGCCCTCGGCGGCCTCGCCCAACTCCAACAGGCGCTCTGTTTCCAGCAGGGAGTAGGTATTGCCTTCCAGACGGCTGGAGTTCCAGGACAGATCGATCAGCAGGCGGCTGTATATCGTCCGGGCGTAGGTTCCCGCAGGACGCCCGTCGCCGGGCGGGCGACCCATGTCGAGCAGTCGTTGGCGCGTTTCCGTCGGCAGGTAATAGGTGACGTTGGGTCGGTAGTCATCCAGGAAGGCGCGCTGGTAGCCCACCGGCTGCCGTTTCTGGATCGGTGCGCGAATCGCCTGCTTGACCGCCTCCGCTTCCGGCGAGATCGGCACATGGACCTCACCATGCGCCTCGACGATCGCGCTACCCGCGACCGGGTTGTTCTTGGCGGAAAAGGTGACGGGCATGCGATAGCGACGGCCCTTGTGCTGACCTTCGGCGATCAGCCGCTCTTGCTCCACCAGCAGGGCGAGGCGGCGCTGCAGCATCCGCGGTGGCAGTTCGTTGGGCAGTCCTTCACGGATGGCACTGACCTGCACCCCTTCCGGATGGGCAGCCACGACGGTGAGAATAGCGTCGAGCTCTTGTTCAGGGATTCGCTTTGGCATGCATGGATTATATGTCGCATAAACGATTATGCGACATATAAAGTCCATTATTTGTCGTAAAAATAAGTTTTATGTCGCATAAATCTATTATTTGTCGCAAAAAAATCCGGCTGTAATGCGCCGCTTTGGTCACCTCGTGTGCATCGAACAGCTCCATTGCCATGCCGAAGACGAGGCTCGGTTCTTCTCCACTGTTCTCTCCAGGTGAGGGATCTGCTCCGTGCGCTTCCGGGTACGTTCCCGGGAAATTCACGGGTGCTTATCGGAGTGGATGTCGATATCGACCGGCTCTCCACTTGTTGCGCAGAAAAATCATGAATCGGCAGATTCAGTCTTTATTCTTACACCCCTCATGTCCCGGCAGTGTCTTCGCGGATCACGGGCAGGGATCCGTCCGCAGCCCATTCCATCCACGAGCCTGCATAGGCGCGAACGCGGCGGTAACCGAGCGAGCGCAGCATGACAAAGCTGTGCGAAGAGCGCTGGTGTGTCTGGCAGTGGACGATGATTTCATGCTCCCGGTCGAAACCACGGTCCGACAGCATCTTTTCCAGGACTTCCGGGGAACGCAGCCGGCGATGGTTCTCCGGATCGATGGTGTCCAGCCAGTCGAGATGGCGTGCTCCGGGGATACGCCCCTTCCGGGCCGAGCGGGTTTTCCGGCCCAGGTACTCGTCCTCGCTGCGGGCATCGAGAATGCGGACATCCGGGTCACCGAGAATGGACAGCACGTCGTCCTTGGTGGCGACCACAGAGGGGTCGGGACATGCCTTCCAGGGCCCCGCTGCCGGAGCCATGGCCGGGTAGCCGGCTTCCAGGGGCAGCCGTTCCGCCTGCCACGACACCAGACCGCCATCCAGCATGGAAAGCCGTCGATGCCCCATGGCTTCCAGCACCCAGATCAGCCGCGCGCCTCCGGTACCTCCGTCGTCGTCGTAACCGACCACGTGGTGGTCGTCCCCGAGTCCGATTTCGGCGAACGCCGATTCCAGGAGTTCCGGGTCCGGCAGCAGTCCCGGGGCGGGCATGCTTCCCCGATTCAGCCTGGCGCTGTCCAGCCAGACGGCACCTGGTATGTGCCCGCTCAGGAACTGCTCCGGCTTGCCCAGACAGATGATCCGCAGGGAGCCGCTGTCCGGAGCGGCGATGGCCTCGGCAAGTTCTCCGGGCTGGACAAGGTAGGGCAGGGCAGGTGTCGGCATCTGCTACAATCCGCACGCTTTGAAGGTGCCCGGATTATAGCCATGTTCACTCCTGCCACCACGGCCCGGCCGGTGGCGGACGTGCCGGAATTTTCCGTTTCACACTGGCGATACCTGCACGGCCCGCCGGTCGGACACGCCAGGGCACGTGCCTTCCCCGAAGACTTCCAGGTGGAGGAACAGCTGGGGTTCGCTCCTCCCGGTTTCGGGGCACACCACTGGATCTACCTGCGATATCACTCCCTCAACACCGCGGATGTCGCGCGCATGATCGCACGAGCGGCCGGTATCCCCCCGAAGGATGTGGGCTACGGCGGCCTGAAGGATCGGGTGGCATTGACCAGCCAGTGGTTCAGCCTGCCCCGCCAGCCGGTCGATTCGGGAATTCACGAAGGAATCGTGTCCCTTTGCGCCCGTGATGAGCGGCTTGAGTTGCTGCGGGTGAGCGCCAACACGCGCAAGCTGAGACGCGGCGTGCACTCCGGCAACGGGTTCCGGATTACCCTGCGGGAGGTCAGTGCTGCAGGGGCAGAGTTGGAGGCGCGCCTGGAGTCCATACGCGCCCGGGGAGTGCCCAACTATTTCGGCCCGCAGAGATTCGGCCGCAACGGCAACAATCTTCGCACTGCGGTGAGAATGTTCCGCGGGGAGTCCCGGCGCATGGACCGCATGACGCGCTCCATGGCGCTTTCCGCCGCGCGTGCCTGGATATTCAACGAGGTGCTGTCGCAGCGTATCGGGCGACAATCATGGGATCAGCCCATGGACGGGGACTGCATGCAACTCGACGGCAGCCGTTCCCGGTTCATCCAAGATGGTTCCGACCCGGATGTCGCAGGCAGGATCGGGCAGGGGGACATTCATCCCACGGGCCCTCTCTGGGGAAGGGGCCGGACGCTTGCGACGGGACCGGCGGCCGCTTTCGAAGAGGAAGTGGTTGCGGGGATTGACGTGCTGCCCGGGGGACTGGCCCAAGCCGGACTGAGACAGGACCGCCGTGCACTCCGGGTGATTCCCGCGGGGCTTGAATGGCGGTGTGTGGAGCCCGGCAGGCTGGTCCTCGAATTCTTCCTGCCGCAAGGGGCGTACGCCACTGCCGTGTTGCGTGAATTGCTGCATACCGGATAGAATCGATCAAGTTCCACGTCGGCCCGAATGACCTTCATCGAAAAGCTACGCCGCGCCTGGGAACAGCAGGATTCG
>JAJDTE010000122.1:0-3108 GCA_022827325.1 Gammaproteobacteria bacterium
ACGCCGATCAGGTGGACCGGTTCGTTGGGGGCGGGGTGGAGGTCAGACGGTGATGGTGACAGGCGCTGCCAGGTTGTTGTGGCCGGAAAGTCCCGATCCGATTACTGCAAATCCGGAGATCCCGCTCCGGGCGGGTCAAGGGTGCGCCTGACGGCGAATGTTTTCCAGGATCGCATTCTGGGACAGACTAAGTTCCGAAGTCCGCCGGCGAGCCCGATTTCAGGGACCTCCGGGGTGGCAATCGGGGTGAACATTGCCATTTCCGGATGGACGCCGCCATGGATTCCACGGCGGCCTGACCCACCCCGTGCCCGGGCTCAGGCAGGGACCACCTTCACCGCCGCCGGACTCCTGTCCCGGCCGAAGGCCACGCCGATCAGGTGGACCGGTTCGTTCCGGTCCCGGTATTTTTCAGCGTAACCCTTTTCCTGTATCTGCTCAATGGCCTGTTGGGCAACGGTGTCTTGGTCACCTTCCCCATCGGCCATCTTGAACTCGAACACGAACACCTGGCCGCCGTGGAGCACCACCATGTCCGCCCGGCCCCGGCTCGATGAATCCTCCACCCGGATATCCAGGACGATGGTCTGGAAACAGGCGTACAGCATCCCGGCGTACCAGGCTTCGTAGCGGGCAGGGCCGTTGCTGCCCTGCCACTGGTAGGGGATTCCGGCGAAGAATGATCTCAAGTGATCCGCGAACCCGTCGAAGTCGTTGGCGACCAGAAGAGTGACAAGTTCCTTGCCACTGTTCGAGACTTCCCTGCCTTCTTGACCAAGATAGTCCAGAAGCCCCTGATTCAGGCTCTGGCGCACTTCAAGGTTGGGATAGTCGAGGGTATAGAAGGTCTGTGCGCCATCCCTTTCCTTGCCGGTGATGGTCAGATAGCCGGTCTGGAACAGGAGCGCATCGATGCCGATGTTCCCGACATCGAATTTGGACAACTGCCGGACATCCGTATTCCGGTGCTCCAGCTCCATCGGGCTGACCCCCCGTTCCATCATCATCCGGAACAGGAAGGTGGGGGAGCCGGTCTCGAACCAGTGGGGTTCGAAATTGCGGCTGTCGAAAAGCAGCAGCAGATCGAACGGGTTGTAGAGTTTCTCGTCCCCGAGCCAGTGGTAACCGTTGTACCATTTCCGTATCTCGTCCCGGTCCAGTTCAGGCAGTTCCGGGGCGAAGACCGTATCCAGATCAGCATCTGTATAACCGCAGATGGTGGCGTAACCGGGATCGAGGCTTATGTTCTTGAGGTTGTTGAGCCCGGAAAAGAGGCTCACCTTGGAGAACATGCTGACCCCGGTGACGAATACGAAGCGGACATCCCGGAAGCTGTCCTTGATGATGCCGTAGAAGCCTCTGAGATAGTCCCGGTTGGCGGTGGCCATTTCGGGCCGGTCGATGACGTCCAGGATCGGCTTGTCGTATTCGTCCACCAGAACCACCGCCTGTCGGCCGGTGGCCCGGTGCAGGCCATGCAGGAGATTCTGGAGCCGGTCCGGACCAGTGCGTTTTTCCGCCGGGTCCAGTCCGGCATCCTGCTCGATCATCGCCAACTGGCTGATGATGTTGCTGTGGAGGTCTCCGGGTGCGTCGTATTTTCCGCCAAAGCTCAGACGTACCACCGGATGTCGTATGGACCAGTCCCATTGGTCGTGAATGTGGAGTCCCCGGAACAGGGGTTCGTTGCCCTCGAACATTTCCCTTAATGTATCCAAAAGGAGGCTCTTGCCGAATCGGCGCGGCCGGGACAGGAAATAGGAATCCCCCGCTTCGACCAGCCGCCTGATATGGGGGGTCTTGTCGACGTAGTAGCAGTCCTGCTCCCGTATTCTCCGGAAGGACTGGATGCCGATGGGGAGCTGGCGACGGGTCATTTTCAATGACTTGAAGGCATATACGAAATCATACCATGTACAGGATGATGACTCTTGGGCCGGCGCTTTGATTGGATCTGGTCCAGAGCGGGGTTCTGCCATTCCCCGAGGGGACGGAGCCGCCGGGAAGCGGCTCCATTACAGTTGCTTGCTTGACGATTGGCGAACCCGGTTCGTATACTGGCCATCGTCGAAGACACGAATGCGAGGATTGAGAAATAAACGAATGTGGTTTTCGGCTATGGCTCCGTAACGCCAGGGGCTACCAGTCACGTCCCATCACGGATGCGATCAGCCGCTGCCGCCGGGTTGAGCGCCATTACGGTGATTTGGATGATCTTTACAGCAATGACCGTTTGGTGAACCTTCTGGAGCATCTCGTCTGCACGCCTTCGGGTGAATGCCGGCATCGCATTCCCTTTCGCAAGGGCGCGGACCCCGGCACGGGAACCGCCAGTCTGCGGACGGCAATCACACGCTATCAGGAGTTCCGCGGCGGCGTGGCGTGACAACTTGCCGAGTCATCGCCTTGTCGATGAATCTGTTGACGGGTCGGCGGCCTCGACGAGGCGGCTGTCGGCCAGGTGGGCACAGCTGACGGTCGTGCGTTGACGCCAGTGGTCTGGCTGCTTGCTTACTCAGGACAGGATTTCGCCGGACATGACGGCATGATTGGCTACGGTGAGGTATCCTCAAAAATTCGCATGAGCGCAACACTTGCGTTATGACAATGATCCCCAATTTGGAATGGATCAGGGGATGCCGGGAAGTAGCGCACGATTCGCGCTGTAATTCCATGGCCGGAATGGATCGCTTGTGCAACCGGCGACGGTGCCGGTGGAGTTCACAACAACTTTGCTGAGA
This sequence comes from Gammaproteobacteria bacterium, assembly GCA_022827325.1. Classification (GTDB taxonomy): domain Bacteria; phylum Pseudomonadota; class Gammaproteobacteria; order Arenicellales; family Poriferihabitantaceae; genus VYFG01. Next base: position 2,742 of record JAJDTE010000122.1, read on the forward strand.
CCCGGTTGCCCTTTACGGATGGGGCCAGGGGTCATGCGGAAATCAGCGCGGGACCGGGTCAGTGTCTGGAGATGGTGGCAGCGCCGGAGAAGCCTGGACAAGTGTAGAAAGAGAGAGTCCAAAACCAATCGCCCTCGTGGCAAAATCCGCCGTTTCTCGGATACTGCCCTCATTGCTACAGATCACTACAGCAGATGAATGAGCCGCTTTGTTTCAGTCTGACATCATGACCGGACCCCGGATGCCGGGCATGGCCTGGTTTGAACTGCTCTTCGACAACATGGGACCGGACCTGACGCGTACGCTGTGTTTCGAGGATGTCCAGGTCTTTTTCGAGATCGGCGACCGGGTGCGGTTTCTCGTCGGC
>JAJDTE010000141.1:0-18996 GCA_022827325.1 Gammaproteobacteria bacterium
CGCGACTTTCACGACTTCCTGGAACAGGAAATCCATGTTCAGCCCGACATCGCCTCGAGCGAAACCATGTCGGGGCTGAAGAACTTCAAGAACCAGTTCCTGCTCAAGCAAAACTGAATCCGCAACAGCCAATCCGAAAAAGCCCATCCATGGTCGCGGCAGGAACGCCTGTTTTCCGACGCGCCTTGCACAGATTCCGGATGTGGACGTCAATCCATCCGGCTCCTGCCTCGGATATTTGACGGGAAATCGCTGTTCGGACCATGGGAGTTGGATCCTGGCACGCGGCCAAATGCGCAGCGTTATTCGTGTCAGCCGCTTCCGGCGGAATGGTCGAGCGCGCTGGGAGCGCCTGCGGATTGTATTCATCCATGCTCATATCAACCGGTGATTGAATTTCTTCAGCCACCGGAACGCCCCGGGTACGGCATGGTAGTTCAGCCGGCCGCCAACGTACGCCGCCCTGCTTCCAAAGTCCTTCAGTACGTTATCCGTAACCGAACTCTGTATATCAGCTCAAGGTTGGTGTATCGGTTGGGGATGCTACAAACTTGCGCGGAGAGTGCCGTCCTCCATGATACGCAGTGAAGTGATTGGGGTAGTTCAGGTGTGTAATCCATAGACAAACCCGCAATTGAAAGGATGCCCATGAATCACACATCATACCCTCCGGCCGGTTACCCGGACATTACCGGGGGGTCACGGATCCAGCAGCAGCTTTCCCCTGCTCCGCCTTTCTTCCAGGTATTCCATGGCTTCCCCTGCCGCTTCCAGGGGGAAGCGCCGGTCGATGGTGATCCTGAGCGTACGCTCGCGGACAGCCTGAAAGAGATCATCCGTCCGCCAGGCGATCTCGTCCCGGTCCGCGAGGTAGTGGGCGAGATGGGGACGGGTGAAGAATACCGACCCGGCTTCCGCCAGGGCGAGGGGGCTCACGGAATCCACCAGTCCGGATGCGCCGCCGTAGTTCACCACCGTGCCCCGCCGGCGCAGGCAGCGGATGCTGCGGTCGATGGTGTCCCTGCCCACGGAATCGTAGGCGACATCGACGCCCTCGCCGCCGGTAATGTCCGTCACCGCCTCGAGAAAATCCGTCTCGCGGTAGAGGATGGTGTGCTCCGCGCCCAGGGCAGCCGCGACGGCGGCCTTGTCCGGGCTGCCCACGGTGGCGATCACGCTGGCGCCCCGGCGCACCGCGAGCTGGATCAGGATCTGCCCGACGCCCCCGGCGCCGGCATGTACCAGGCACCGGCTGCCCGGCTGCAGGCTGGCGGCGGAATGGGTCAGGTAATGGGCGGTGCAGCCCTGCAGCATGAGGGCGGCGCCGGTCTCGAAGTCGATGTCCGGCGGCAGCTTCACCAGTTTCCAGCCCGGCACGCAGGCGCTGTCCGCGTAGCTGCCCCGGGACAGGCACCAGGCCACCCGGTCCCCCGTCTCGAGGCGGTCCGATCCGTTGGTATCGGCCACCACGCCGGCGCCCTCCATGCCCAGGGTGAAGGGCAGGGGAGTGCCGTAGGTCCTGGAGTCGCGGTACTTCCCCTCCCGCATGTAGACGTCGATGAAGTTGAGCCCCGCCACGGCGATGTCCACCCGCACCTCGCCGGCGGCCGGTGCCGGCAGCGGAACGACGTTCAGCGCGATACCGTCCCGCCCGCCGTAGGCGTTGACCTGGACCGCGCGCACCGTCTCAGAGGTCCCGGATCATGTCCGGCAGCCGGAGCCGCTGGATCTTGCCGGACGGTCCCTTGGGCAGGTCGTCCATGAAATAGATGGTCTTGGGGCATTTCACCCCGCCGACGGCCTGTTCGCAGAATGCCTTGAGTTCCTCCTCCGTTGCCCGGTGGCCGTCGCGGATCACCACGCAGGCCACCACCTCCTGGCCGTAGTTCTCGTCGTCCACCCCCACCGCGGCCGCCTCCAGGACGGCCTCATGCCGGTAGAGCACGTCGTCGATCTCCCGGGGCGCGATGTTCTCCCCGCCGCGGATGATGAGCTCCTTCAGCCGGCCGGTGATGTAGAGATAGCCCTCGTCATCCTTCTTGCCGAGGTCGCCGGTACGGAACCACTCGCCGTAAAATGCGCCTTCGGTGGCCTCGGGATTCTTGTAATAGAAATCGAGCACGTTTTCCCCGCGGACCACCAGTTCCCCCGGGACCTGGGGCGCGCACTCGTTGCCCGCCTCGTCCACCACGCGGATCTCGTTGCCGCAGGGAAATCCCACCGAGCCCGGTTTGCGGGCCCGGGGCGGCATCGGGTTGGTGGCCACGGTGCCGGATGTCTCGGTCAGCCCGATGGTCTCGATCATGGGCACCCCGAAGGTGTCCTCCCACTGCCTGAGTACCACCACCGGCAGCGGCGCGGACGCCGAACGCCCGAAGCGGAAGGGCGCCAGTCGCGGATCGGAGCCGAAGTCGAAGGGCTCCTCGGCCGCCCGGTCAAGCAGGTACTTGATGATCGTCGGCACCACGCTGGACCAGGTGCAGCCATGGGTGGCGACGAGGTCCCAGAACCGGCTGGCGCGGAAGCGGGACGGCATCACCACGCTGCCCCGGCTCACCAGCGGCGCGACCACGGTGACCATGGCGCCGTTGATGTGGTAGATCGGCAGGACGCAGAGCACGCGGTCCCCCGGGCCGAGTTCGTGGCCGAGTTCGACGTTCTCCCCGCCCGTGACGATGGCCCGATGGTTCATGATCGCACCTTTCGGCAGCCCCGTGGAGCCGGAGGTGTAGAGCAACAGTGCCGGGTCCTTCTCGTCCGGCCCGGAAGTGGGCGACGGCAACGTGCCGTTGCCGTCCGCCGGCCAGGCCGGCCCCTTGTCCTCGTCCAGCTCCACCACCCGGAGTTCGCGGTCCACCGCGGCCCTGAGCTCCGTCAGCCGCTCCTTGTACGCGGCGGAGGCGAACACCAGTTCCGCGTCGGAATGTCCGAGGACATGCACAAGCTGCTGGGTCCCGGACACGGCGTTCAGGGGCACGATCACCCGGCCCGCGGCCATCACGCCGAGAAAGAGCTGGGCGGTCCAGTACCCGTTGTCGAGCAGGAAGGCCACCTTGGCGCCCCGGGCCACCCCGAGCCGGTCAAGACCTGTGCGGATTGCCTCGGTGCCAGCCTTCAGCTGACTGAAGGTCAGTGTGCGGTCGTGTTCCGGGTCCACCAGGAAGATGTCATCCCCATGCCCGGCCGCGTTGCGGTCGATCACCGCCCGGATGGTTTTCGCCTTCATCAGTCGCGTCCGTAGCGGGCGAAGTGGGCGCCGAAGAGTTCCTCTTCCGTGGGCCTGTCCTCTCCCACAGCGGTGACCAGGTGCGTGATATTGATGAAGTGGCGGTAGTTGAGGTTCTCGGAGATGCTGTTTCCCCCCCAGGTGCCGCAGCCCATGGAAAGGGTGAAATTCAGAGCGTTGTTGAAGCTGCCGCCGTTGCCGAAGGTATGCGCCTGGTTGACCAGCACGCGGACCACGTCCATGGTTTCGGCAAGGCGTTCGGGATGCCCCGGCGTCCTGGTGTGGATGCCGCAGGAATGGCCCTTGCCCTGGACATCGAGGACATCCCCGACCAGCGTGACCGCATGATCGAAATCCCGCGCCCGGTAGACAGTGAGCACCAGGGACAGCTTTTCGTCGGCGAACGGCGACCCCGGATCGAACCCGGGTTCCTCCACCAGGAAAAAGCGGCATTTTTCCGCCGCCGGCGCCAGGCCCACGCCGCGGGCGAAGACATCCGCGTCCCGGGCGATGAGGTCCCGGTTCAGCTTGCCGTCCCGCCAGAGTGCCCTTTCGATCAGTTCCCGTTCCGCCGGCGCGGCGCGGTAGGCGCCGACCCGGACCAGCGCCTCCATGGCCTCCTCGTACACCCCGTCGAGGATGATCAGCGAATTCTCCGATGAGCAGGACGTGGCGTTGTCGAAGGTCTTGGAGGCGAGAATCTTTTCCGCGGCGTCATCGAGGTCCGCGCAGTCATCGATCACCACGGGCACGTTGCCGGCGCCGACGCCAATGGCCGGGGTGCCGCTGCTGTAGGCGCTGCGGACATTGTTCTGGGAGCCGGTGGTGACCACCAGGTCAGCAGCGCGCATCAGTGCCCGGGTCATTTCGCGGGATACCGGTGCCGGCAGCACCTGCACCAGGTCCGCCGGGGCGTCCGCACGAGCCAACGCCCCGCGCATCAGTTCCACCGCCTCATGGGTGGTGGTCCAGCCGGCGGGAGAGGGTGCGATGATGATGGCGTTGGCACCCTTGAGCGCCATCATGGTCTTGTTCACCGGGGTGGCCGCAGGGTTGGTGGACGGCGTGACCGCCGCGACCACACCCACGGGCTTGGCGTAGCGCACCAGTCCCCGGGCGGGGTCGTCCTCGATGATCCCCACGGTCCTGGCCCGCATGAGGTCCCTCAGCGTGCCGAAGGTCTTGCGCTGGTTCTTGACGACCTTGTCGGCCACGTTGCCGATGCCGGTGTCCTGGACCGCCATTTCCGCCAGCCGGCGGGCATTGTCCGGCTTGTACAGCGACCAGGCCACCGCGGTCACGAGTTCGTCGATGCGTACCTGGTCAGCCCCGGAAATCCCGGCCATGGCGGCACGGGCGCGGCGGATCAGTGGTTCGATCACGGCAGTTTCCTGCGTGTCCCCGGGGGCGGGTGCTGGCTCGGCCATTGAACGGTGAACTGACGGTAATGGATGGAGGTCGGTAGTGTAGTGGCCGGACTGTCTAATCTCAAACCCCGGGGGCCCTAAATCATGCGCCGCACGGGAGGTTGCGCGTCCGATTGCCGGTATCGGGAAGGTGTCCGTTGGATCTGTGAATACGCCGGTGTGGATACGGATCGGCACATTGCGTGGTCCGCAACCGTTAGAATCTCTCCGGCGACCCGGATACCGATGACTGACCATTCATCCTTGGGACTTATGTCGGCCGCAGATCCGGACTGCTGCGCAGGGTTAACGCCGACATTACATTTACGATCGACCGATATGTAAATTACTTTTCATATTCAATATGTTGAATAATATATTTTCCCTGGATTCTCTGCTTCTTCATGAAGCCGGATTCTGGATTGTCGCCTGGTGTTTTGCCGCCCTGCTGTCGGGGGGACTGGTCAAGGGCGCCCTTGGCGTGGGCACGCCGCTTCTGCCGGTGCCGCTGATGTCACTGGTGCTGCCGCCGCAACTGGCAGTGGCGATGATGGCAATGCCCGTGGTCGTGGCGAACCTGCTGCAGGTTTCCGAGGCGGGGCATCCCGGCTACACCGTCCGAAGGTTCTGGCCGGCCTTCGTTTTCCTCCTGGCGGGAACCTGGATCGGGGTCAAGGTCCTGTCCGTGATCGACGAGCGCTGGCTGCTCGGCATCGTGGGCGTCGTGGTGATCGCGTTCGCGCTGCTGCAGGGCTCCGACCGGCGCTTCCACATTCCCGCCGCCATGGAAAAGGCCGCGGGGGCGGTTTTCGGCTTTGCCGCGGGGGTGATCGGCGGCTTAAGCTCCATGTTCGGCCCCATGCTGATCATTTTCCTGGTATCCATCCCGGGGCTGGTCAAGGAACGCTTCGTCGGCTCCATCAGCTTCCTGTACATCGCCGCGGTGGTTCCCTGGACCATCAACCTGTTCGTGTACGGGATCCTGGATGCGGCCACCGTGACCCTGTCGGCGCTGGCCATCATCCCCGTGACCCTGGGGCTGTTTCTCGGCAAGCTCCTCAGGAACCGGATTTCCGAGGGGTTGTTTCGCCGCCTGGTGATCGTGGTGCTGATCTGCTCCGGCCTGACCATGCTCTGGCGGGCATTCAACTGATCTTCGGCCGGCTGGAAATTCATTCCGGTTCTTGGTATCGTTGTATACATAATAACTACGTCTAACAACTATTGAGGAGCACCACAAGATGAAGAGAATCAAACTATTGTCGATCAGCCTTGCGGTCGCCGCGGGAGGACTCGCCGCGGTCAGTGAGGACGTGATCAGCCAGATGAACGCCTGGATGTCCGCCAACAACCACAACCGGATCATCCAGATCCAGAACGAGGGCGGTGTCCGTGATGCGACGGACACGGTCGAGATCTCCTTCTACAGCAACTCCTCGTTCAAGGTCACCTCCCCCAGGGGAGTCAGCATGCTCGTGGACCCCTGGCGCAACGATCCTTCCGGCGCCTGGGGGCTGTGGTACCGGATGGAGTTCCCGATGTCCGAGGTTGACATCGGCCTTTCCACCCATGCCCATTTCGATCACGACGCACTGGACCGGCTGGATGCCAACATGCTGCTTGACCGGATGGCGGGCACGTTCGAACTCGGTGACGTGAAGATCACCGGGATTGCCGACAAGCACGTGTGCGTGGCCCCGGGAATCATTCCGTGGACCGACGCCGTCAAGCAGTTCGAGGGCCGGGACGACCCGTGTCCGCCCACCAATCTGAGGCACCTGGACAACAACCTCTACGTCATCGAGACCGGGGGCATGCGCCTTCTGATGTGGGGTGACAACCGGGCCGATCCGCCGGCCGAGGTTCTGGAGAAGATCGGGCAGGTGGACGTGATATTCGTGCCGGTGGACGGCTCCAGGCATATCCTCGATTACGAGCAGGCGGACAACGTTGTCGCGATGACCGGCGCCAAGGTGGCCATACCCCACCACTACCTGGTCCCGGAGACCACCTTCGTGACATCCACGCTGATGCCCGCCCAGGAGTGGTCTGAGCGGCATCCGCACACCATACTCGACGGACCGACGGTCCAGTTGAGTGCGGCCGGCATCGCGGACATGAAGGGCCATGTCATGTATTTCGGCTCGCACAACATGGTGTCGGGAGGCGGATAGGACAGGCGTCAGGGATCCGGGCCGACCGGAATCCTCCGACCGCCGGACAGGCCGGGCGTTTGCCCCGGCTTGTCCGTTGCCTCCACACCATGGCGGCTTGCCGCATGGTGCGGCCGGTCACAGATTCATGTGACCATCTTCAGCCGGTACCGGCTCACGGCACCGTGCACCTCCCTGGCCATACCCATCAGACCACCTGACAATGAGCCATGCAGTTCCGGGCGCCGGATCGCATCCCTCATCCCGTGACGACGCCTGTGGACACGGCCTGCCTTCCCGCCGGACCCGGTCGCCCCTGTCCATGACCCGGATGACGGTCATCAGGCGGTTGCTGGCAGCTGTGCTTCTGGTTGTATCCGCAACGGCCCAGGCACATTTCAACCTCGACCTGAACATCCGCACGATCCACGTGGTCCATACCAGCCAGGGGCTGGATGTCTACATGCGCCTGCCGACACCGATTTTTCTGGCGGGCCTCGTGGGCGAGGCGGATGAAGGCGGAATCCCGGAACCCGCGCCGTTCACCTACAACCGCGTCGAATCCGGAACCCTGCTGCATTACCTCGACCTTGAAGCCATCCGGGGGGCGCCCCTGGAATTCGCCTCCCTGGCCGAGCAGGGGCAGGAGATTTCCGTGGACGGCAAGGTGCTCGAGGCGGAAATTGTCGATGTCGGGATCCATCCCGGCCTGGAGCAGCCGCCCTTCTCGTCCCTGGAAGAGGCCAAGAGGGCGTTCGAGGGGGAGCTGTTTCCCTATGATTACCCGGAAATCCATGTCGGCGCATCGGTCACCGATCTCCTGCTCCGTTACCGTCACGATTCGTCCATCGACACCTACACCTACCGGAGCACCTTCAATCCGGGGCTGGAAAAGCAGGAGGACACGGCGAACCTGGTCCTGGACTACTTCCCGGGGAACGTCCGGGTCCACAGGCTCACCGGTCTTCTGAACGAGCCCGTTCAGATCAGGAATTCGGATTGGGCGGCGGTTTTCACCTTCGTCCGCCAGGGGGTCGTCCATATCCTCATCGGTCTGGACCACGTCCTGTTCGTCCTTTGCCTGACGGCGGGCGCGGCGGGACTGGTGGGCCTGCTGTGGCGCGTTACCGGTTTCACCCTGGGCCATACGGCCACCCTGATCCTCGGGTTTCTCGGCTATGTGCCGAGCGGGGCGTGGTTCATCCCCGCGGTGGAGACAGCCATTGCCCTGACGATCATCTATGCCGCCGTCATCGTCCTGCTGTCCAGCCGGCGTGCATCGGATTCCGTCGTCTCCTACGCGGTCACGACGGGGATCGGACTGATCCACGGGCTCGGCTTCTCGTTCGTGCTGCATGAACTGCTGTTGCCGGGCGGCGCCCATCTCTGGAAATCCCTGATCTCCTTCAACGTCGGCGTGGAAATCGGCCAGGTGCTGATCGTGGCGGCCGTCTGGGTGGTGCTCCTGGGCGTGGCCCGGATCAGCCGGACCGCCCTTGTCGCCGTGCACTGGGCCGTGGCGCTGCCCTGCATCGCCCTGGCGTCGTTCTGGACCCTGGAAAGGGGACTGATGCTGGCGGAAATCCTGTTCCCGCCATGGGCATCGTAGTCGCCGTCCCGGGGTGACCTGCCCGGCGTGCCGCGCATTGCACCGACCCGCCATCCCGGTTGCGTGCCGGCACTGAAGCAGGCAACCCACATGCCGGAATGAGCCCGCCGCGGCGATGTAACTGCAATCGATACCGCAATTGATCCACAAGGGACTTCACGTATTGACAGAGACACTTGCGCAGATATACTCCGCCCCGGATTGTGAATTGGGTCGACAGGTACATCCATCCAATCGCGCCCCGCTGGCAAATGGATGAGGGCATTGCTCTCGTCATCGGAACACAAGAATCAATATTCACCCCCCGACTGACAAGCGCCCTCGACGGGAATCCAGACAACCCCATCCTCCTGCCATACCCATCTTCGTGAATTCCCTTCTCTGCAGGGTTCATCAGTATTGACGGTTGCCCCGCCAGTGGTGTCCCGATTGTCGGGCGCATTGAAAGGCTACGGGGTGCCTTCTTGTTCTTACCGCCACGCGGGGGCCGCTTGAGGGCAAGCACGTCCCGGACAGGAAGTTTGATCCAGGCCGGGGCAGTACCGTCCAGAGGAACCTGCCTGGCGCCGCGGCAAACCATACCCGGTGGCGCTTCGCCCATGGCGGCGTTCGCGCTTGTCATGCTGCTCGCCGCTTCCCCCGCCACCCTGGCGGATCCGGTCGAGCGGCTCCGGCAGGCGTTGCCGTCCCAGGCCGGCCGGTGCGGGACGGCCCCGGGCGGGACCGGTTCGGAGGATGCGCGCTGCCTGCTCGGGAACGGCCTCGATCTCCTGCTTGACGAGGCCATGGGACTTGCCAACGGTTATGGACAGGAAGCCTTCGGGCAACGTTTCCGGGTGGTCGGGACCCCGTCATTCTCCGCGGTTCCCGGCGGGATCCGCCTGACAGGGGACATCGACGTTCTGATCCCGTTCGCCGGCGGCGGGCCGGGTGCCGCGGAAAACCCGACGGGATCCGCGCTGTTCCTGCAGCAGGGCGTCAGCCGGTGGTGGGACGGTCACGGTTCGCCCCGCAACGACTTCCGGCTGGGGCTGGTGTACCGTTTCCGGCTTCCGGGCGGGCCGGAAAGGGATATTCTCGGGCTCTCCGTTCTCCGGCTGCACAATGCCGAGCATCAGCACGAGGTGCTGGTGCCCGGGATCGACTACTCGGGTCGTTGGGGGAGCGGGACGCTCCGGCACTTCATGCCGGTTACGGGCTGGCGCCCGGTCCGCCCGGGACATGAGGAGCGGGCGCTCGGGGGAACGGAGTTGGAGGCCCGTTTCGACATCACGACGACCCTCCGGGTGAACGCCACCGGCTACCGGCGGGAGACCGAAGACCGTGCCGGGCGGTGGGAGGGCGGCGTCCGCCTGGGCTTCGGCTGGCAGCCGCATCCCTGGCTGCATCTGGCCGCGTCATATGACCGTGGCGGCGAGAGCGAGAGGGGGCGATCGTTCCGGGTGGGGTTCCGCCGGCCGCTCGGGAAGGTTCCGCGTCCCCCGAGGTGGGCGGGACTTGGCCTGGTGGCCGGTGGTTCGGTGCCGGGGGACTCGGAACTTTGGCGGCCGGTGGAGAACGCCGGACGGATCCGAGTCGGGACCCGCACGGACGTCTCCGAACTGGTCGGAAGCGCGCAGATCCGGTTTCTGGAGGACACCGTGGGCAGCGGCGACACGGTGCAGCTGGAGGTCGTGCTTGGATCTGCGGCGCCGGATGACATCCGGGTGGAAATCCGGCTGGTGCCCGGAAGCGGAGCCAACCCGGCGGTGCCCGGGGAGGATTATGTGGACATGCCCGTGGAGCTGACGATTCCGCGGGGCGCCACGAGCGGGAGGGTGTCGATCCAGCTGTTGCGGAACGATGACCAGCAGGAAGCCCGGAGCCTGGGGGCAACCGCTGTCCTGGCTTCCTGACGGCATCCGGTCCGGTCGAAACAGGAACGTGAAGTGACGCAACGAATCCGGTACCCGGCAAAACCAATCCTGGCTTTCGGACTCGTGGCTGGATTGACGGCTTGCGGCGGCGGGGGCGGCTCGTCCGGATCCGGTCAGGGGGAAGGCCAGATGACCACAACAACCGTTACCCACGCTCAGGAGATCGCCATCACGCCGCCCGCAAACGGTGCTCCCCGGACCGTGGGCACCATTCCGGGCCAGACATTGGAGGAGGGCGGAAACGCGCTCAGTATTGACGTTGCGCCGTATTTCCGGGATCCGGATGACGATTTGCTGATGTACTCGGTGTCATCCGGCAATCCTGCCATCGTGACGGCCGGAATATCGGGCTCCATGATGACACTCGATCCGGTCTCGGCAGGTGCGGCGACGATCACGGTGACGGCCAGTGACGGATATGTATCGGCCCTGCAGACGGTTTCCGCGACGGTGCAGGAGCGCGAGGAAATTCCATCGACACCAACGACAGTGGAACAGCAGGTGGAAGAACTGTCACCTCCGCCGTCACCTCCGCCGCCGCCACCGGAACCGGAGATAGAACTGACGGGAATTGACATTCAGGTGAGGAGGGTAAATCGCCGGTCGGCCACCCTGGCCATATCTCCAGACCCTGATGGCGCCCAATTGGACCATATTATTCTGGATGCGGACCCTTATGGAGGGTTCAACTACCATACAAGAACCGGAGATACCCGACTCGTCGGTTTCAACTGTTTGGGCGGTTTCAAAGGTGATACCAGAATCACAATCTGGATCCCGGATGGCACGATCAGGGCATCCGCCAGGTTTGCCTGCCGGTGAAGCCGGGTATGCATCACGGGCACAGGGATGGAGCCACTGACGCGGCTTGAGGGTGGGGGAGGGGTGCCGCCCGTGGTCAGACCGTGGACACCCCGCCCTGTGCCAGCGCGGAAAACCAGATAATCGATACCGCAATTTTTACTCGACAGGGCCCGGTGACTTGGATACTATCCCCAAGTTCCACACAGGACGAAAGGCGAGTTGTGCGCCGGCCTGTGTACCTGCCGGGAGTCCGGCGGCCGTCGTGACGTCTGGCAGGACAGAGAAAGATAATTTTACTGACACCAAAGTTACCCAGGAGGAAACCTGACATGCAATTGAAGAAAACCCTTGCCTCCACCGGAATCGTGGCTGCCTCCATGATGCTCGGTGCCAACCTGGCATACGCCGCCTGCGCCACCGATGGCCTGCCGGCCAGCATGGACGGGCCCGGCGGATACCCCGAGCGCGCCCTGACCATGATCGTACCCTACGGCCCCGCCGGCGGTTCCGGCCAGGTTGCCCAGGCCATGGCCCAGGCGGTCACCGAATTGACCGGCGTGGCCATCAACCGGGATCACAAGCCGGGGGGCTCCGGCACGGTGGGGATGACCGCGTTCATGGCGGCCCCGTCCGACGGCTACTCCGTCCTCGAGCACATCGATGACGCCGCCAGCGCCCATGCCCTGGACTCCGGCCGTCCCAACCCGGCGGAGGACCTGGTTCCCCTGGTGACTTCCCAGATCACCTTTTCGCAGATCTACATCCGCAGCAACGAGGATCGTTTTTCCGACTGGGCGTCCTTCGTGGAATGGGTGAAGGCCCAGAACGGCAAGGCCACCATCGCCAACGTCTCCAAGGAAGGCTCCATGGAGCGCGTGACGATGAAGTTCATCACCGACGCCACGGGGATGCAGATCCAGCAGATCTCCTTCGACAAGGGTGCGCCGCGTTACGGGGCCCTCGCTGGCGGGCAGGTGGACGCGCTGTTCGAGCAGCCGGGTGATGTCCGCAAGTTTCTCGATGCCGGCACCTTCAAGCCCATCCTGACCATCCTCAAGGACAGGCCAGCGGCCTTCGCCGAGGTGCCCGCACTGACGGATTCAGGCCTGGACTTCGATCCCCTGTTCCGTTACCGCGGCTTCTACGTCCACAAGGATGCGCCCGCGGACCGTGTCGAATGGCTCCAGTGGGCTTTCCAGAAAGCCTTCTGCCAGGAGAGCTACCAGTCGTTCAACGAAAGCAAGTTCATGAACCTGATCGAAAGCTTTCGTGACACCCCCGGTTCCATGGAACTGATTACCAACACCATCAGCCAGTACCGCGACGTGTACAAGGAGATGGGCCTCGAGGTGAAGTAATTCCCAGGCCCTAAGGTAGAAAACCCCGGCAGATGAGACCCTCGCCGGGGTTTTTTTTCTGCACGCCGTGCACCACACCTCATGCGGAGGACTGTCACATGGGTAAACTGAGAATCGGCCAGGTCGTCGAGGCGGCACTCTGGATCGCCCTGGTGATCTTCCTGTTCGCCTTTTCGTTCGAGTTCGACAGGGAAATCGAAATCTACAAGTACGGCGCCGCCGCCTGGCCGCGGGCCATTCTCCTGCTGATCGCCATTGCGGCAATCGGTCAACTGCTGCAGCAGTGGTACCGGGGCGACGAGGCCTCTTCCGGCATGATGGAACAGGCAGCCGATGACGGCGCCCACGAGGCTGCCGAGGAAGCGCAACACAATACCCTGGCCTGGTACCTCTACACCTTCGCCATCTCGATCATCCCCTTTGCCTATATCCTCGTTCCGGACTGGATTGCCGCCGCGATGGGGCTGGAAAAGCCAGGGCTCCACATCGCAAAGCTGGCCGTGGCGGCTCTGCTGCTGGTGCTCTTCATCATCCTGGTGCGCGGCAACCAGCTCGGCGGGATGATCGCCCTGCCGGTGCTGTTCGCCGCCATGCTGCAGGACCTCGGCTTCTACGCCCTGGCGCCGTTCTTCATCATGGCCGTCATGTATCTCATGGGCGAGCGGCGCTTCGGGCGCATGCTCGTCATCTCCGCCGGAATCTACGCCGTCCTGCTGACCCTGTTCGTCAGCGTGCTGTACGTGGGCTTGCCCACCGGCAACATCACCCCGTTCTACGAATTCGGAACGGGCATGGTCACCATCCTGCAGTAGGGGGCCGGCGTGGATACCTTCAACAACTTCCTCAATGGCACCGTCACCCTGTTCAGTGATCCCATCGGGATCCTGATCTTCCTCGGCGGCGTCGTCGGCGGCATGCTGTTCGGCGCCATTCCCGGCGTCAGCATGCTGACCCTGGCCGCCATCCTCCTGCCGTTCACCGCCCACCTGTCACCGGAACACGGCATCATGCTGTTTTCGGTGATCTACTGCACCGGGGTATACGGCGGGGCCATCACGGCGATCCTGTTCAATATTCCCGGGGCGCCGGAAAACGCGCCCACCGCGTTCGACGGCTACCCGATGACCCTGAACGGGCAGGCGGGCAAGGCCGTCGGGGCGGCGGTCATGTGCTCGGCCCTGGGCGGCACGGTATCCGCCGTGATCATGATGATCGCCACGGCGCCCATCGCCAACTGGGCCATCCGCTCCTTTGGCCCGCCCGAGATTTTCGCCCTGGTGTTCTTCGGCCTCGCGGTGGCCTCCTCGGTCGGCGCCAGGACCTTCTGGAAAGGCTGGCTGTCGATCCTGGTGGGGCTGCTGATCGCGATCGTGGGGCTTGATCCCGTGGGCGGCATCGAGCGCTGGGATTTCAACATGCCCTACCTCCTGGCCGGCATCCATTTCATCCCCGCGATCCTCGGCTTCTTCGCCGTCTCGGAGATTTTCGTGCAGGCGGAAAAGAAGGTCACGGGGTCATACAGGGCGCCCGAGCTGAGCGTGGATTTTCCCTCTTTGGCGGAGCTCATCGCCCACAAGTTCGCGGTGATCCGGTCGATCCTGATCGGCTTCTTCTGCGGCATCCTGCCGGGCATCGGCGCCACCCTCGCCGCGTTCATGGGCTACAACGAGGCGGTGCGCTGGTCCAAGGACCGGTCCGAGTTCGGCAAGGGCAAGATGGAGGGCGTGATCTCCTCCGAGACCGCCAACAACGCCGCCACCGGCGCCGCCATGATCCCGCTGCTGGCCCTGGGACTACCAGGCGGTGCACTCACGGCCATGATGGTCGGCGTATTCCAGATGCACGACATGGAGCCGGGACCCCTGGTGTTCATCAACAGCGCCGACCTGGTGTGGGTGGTGTTCTCGGCGATGTTCTTCGCCAACCTGTCGATCCTGCTGATCGGCTGGCTGGAAACCAAGACCATCATCAATCTGCTCAGGATTCCGTTCCAGTTCCTGGCCCCGCTCATCCTCTGCCTGGCCACCGTGGGCTCCTACGCCGTTCGCGGCCTGACCATCGACATCATCGTGATGTTCATCGCCGGGGTCGTGGGGTTCTTCCTGCGCCGTTCGGGCTACTCCCTCGCGGGCATCGTGCTCGGGCTGATACTCGGCCGGATCGGCGAGCAGACCTTCGCCCAGGCCATGCAGATGCTGCATTTCGAATGGACCGGCTTCTTCGGCCGGCCCATCGCCCTGGCCCTGCTGGTGGCGGGCTTCGCCACGCTGGCCGGCAGCATCTACGGCGCCTTCTTCAGGCGGCGTGACTGACCGTCCCTGACCGGCAGAGGTGACCGCGGACCGGGCATCCATCCGGGCGGACGTCTTTGTCATCGGCGGGGGGCTCGCGGGTCTTCGTGCGGCCGCCGCCGCGCGCCGTGCGGGACGCGACGTGGTCATCGCATCGCGGGGCAGGGCCGGGGCGGGCGGCTGCTCGGTGCGGGCATCCGGCGGATTCGCCGCGGCCACCGATCCTGAAGACACGCCCCGGGACCACTGCATGGATACCCTGTCCGGCGGGTACGGCATCGGCGAGCGGGAACTGGTCCGGCGCATGACCGAAGAGGCACCGGCACGCCTCGGGGAACTCGCAGCCGAGGTGGACGGTTTCGCCCGGCATGACGGCAGGCTCCAGGGCGCCCCCGCGCCGGTCCACGGATTTCCCCGCTCGGTGCAGTACCTGCCCGGCATGCCCCGGCTGCTGGCGTGCCTGCGCGATCAGCTGGAACGGGACGGCGTCCGTGTACTTGACCGCCAGCGCTGTGTCCGCCTGGACCGGGAGGCCGGCGGTCGGGTCCGGGGACTGTGGCTGTTCGACGAGCGGACCCTCGCCCTGCGCTACGGGTCCGCCGGAGCCGTGGTCCTGGCGGGCGGTGGATGCGGCCGGCTCTATCCGGTCACGTCCAACGGACCGGACGCGACCGGCGACGCCTTCGCCCTCGCCCTGGATGCCGGTTGCGCGCTCCGGGACATGGAATTCATCCAGTTCACCCCCACCGCGTTCGCGGCCCCCGCGTCCGTCAGGGGCAGGACCATCGTGGGCACGCTGCTCACCCTCCCCGGCGTGGTGCTGACCAACAGCAGGGGGGAACGGTTCATGGGGCGGTATGACCCGGATCGCATGGAACGGGCCGATCGCGCAACGCTGGCGCGGGCCGTGGCGGAGGAGGTGCTGGCCGGCCGGGGCTCGCCCAACGGCGGCGTGTTCCTCGACCTACGCTCCGTTCCGTCCGCCGAACTGGACCGGCACCGGCCGGGTTTCCACGGATTCTGCCGGGAGGCGGGCCTGGATCCGACGACAGAACTCCTGGAGACGGCGCCGTCCGCCCATACCTGCCTCGGCGGCGTGGCAGTGGACGGGGAGATGCGGGCCTGCGAGGGGCTGTACGCCGCGGGGGAGGCGGCGGGCGGTGTGCACGGCGCCAACCGGTTGTCCTCCAACAGCCTGATCGACGCGCTCGTGGGCGGGTGGCGGGCAGGGAAATCCGCCGCCGCCTCGTGCGTGAAACCCGTCCCGGAACCCGCCGGCGAGGCGCCGCCGGTCCCGGCGCGGGGGCAGTGGGACCCCGCGGGACCGCTGGCTGACCTGCGCCGTGTCATGGGTGATCGGGCAGGCGTGGTGCGAAGCGGGGAGGGGCTTTCGACCGGTCTCGGCGAGGTTGCCGAAATCGGGAAAAGCGTGCGGTCGGTTGCGAACGGGGGCGTCACCGACCCCGGCAAATGGCTGGATCTTCTTGGCCTGACCGCCACCGCCGAGGGTATACTGACGGCATCCCTGATGCGGGAGGAATCCCGGGGCGCGCATTGCCGCCGGGATTTCCCGCCGCCGGGCGATGACGCCTGGATCGGCAGTATCCATCTCACGCGGCACCGGGGTAAGCTGAGTGCGCGGTTCCTGTCCATAGAAAATGCCGCCTGACCGGATTGAATCGGAATTCGTGATCGTCGGCGCCGGCTCCGCCGGCTGCGTGCTGGCGAACCGCCTCAGCGAGGCCGGCCACAGCGTGACCGTCCTGGAGGCGGGGCCCCGGGACCGTCGCCTGATGATCCATATCCCCATCGGGGTCTACAGTGTCTACAGGGACCCTGCGCTGAACTGGAATTACCGGGCGGAACCGGACCCGGGGGTCAAGGGCAGGGAGGTGGAACTGCCGCGGGGCAAGGTGGTTGGCGGCTCCTCCAGCATCAACGCCATGGTGTACATGCGCGGCCATCCGCTTGACTATGACCGCTGGGCGGGGCAGTACGATCTGCCCCAGTGGGGTTTTGCGCACTGCCTGCCCTATTTCAGGGCGGGCGAATCGTCCGACCGCGGCGCCGACGAATGGCGCGGGGACAGCGGCCCCCTGGGCGTCACCCGGGGCAGCATGGAAAATCCCCTGATTGACGCAATGTGGGAAGCCGGGGATACCTCGGGGCAGGGACAGTCCGACGATCTCAACGGGTTCAGGCCGGAGGGAGTCGCCCGGCTCGACCGTACCACCCGCGGCGGACGGCGCTGCTCTGCCGCCGTGGCCCATCTTCGCCCCGCGCTGACGCGTTCCGGGATGAAGCTGGTGACCGGCGCCCTGGTCCACCGGATCGAGGTCGACAACGGCATTGCCCGGGGCGTGCGTTTCTCGCTGCGCGGCAGGATGATGGAGGCCATGGCCACGAGGGAAGTGATCCTGTCAGCCGGAGCCATCAATTCTCCCCAGGTGCTGAAACTCTCGGGCATCGGTCCGGAGAAGGAACTGAACCGCCATGGAATCCGCCCGGTGCACGTCCTGCCCGGCGTGGGGGAGAACCTGCAGGATCATCTGACCATCCACTATGTGCAGGCCTGCACACGGCGGGTCACCCTGGACGGCCTCGAGCGGCCGTGGACGCGGCTGCGGGTGGGACTTCGCTGGCTGCTGGACCGGGGCGGAGTGGCCGGGTCCAATATCTGGGAGATGGGCGGCCTCGTGTTCGGCCGTCCCGGATATGCCCATCCCAACCTGCAATATCATTTCGCCCCGGTGTGGCCGGAATACCGCGGCCGCGAAATACGGCTGCACCAGGCATGGACCATGTCCGTGGACCAGTTGCGGCCCTTCAGCCGCGGCAGCGTGCTGCTGCGAAGCGCCGACCCGTCCGACCCGCCCCGGGCGCAGTTCAACTACCTGTCCGATTCCCGTGACCTGCAGGAACTGGTGGACGGGGTACGGCGTGCGGCGGAACTGTCTGAGCAGCGGGCCTTCGACCCCTTTCGCGGGCGCCGGATCCTTCCCGGACCGGATGCGTCCACGGACGCGAACCTCGCCGACTACGTGCGCGAGAACGCCAGCACCGACTATCATCCCTGCGGCACCTGCCGCATGGGACGGGACGGGATGGCCGTGGTGGACGGGGAACTGCGGCTGCACGGCATCGAACGCCTGCGGGTGGTGGATGCCTCGGTGATGCCGGATGTCGTGAGCGGCAACCTCAACGCGCCGACCCTGATGATTGCCGACCGGGCGGCGGACTTCATCCTCGGCCGGCCGCCATTGCCGCCTTACCGGCCCCGGTACCATTTCGATCCCTGACAGGGATGAGACAGTGGCCGCACTACTCCCGGCCTGCCGTCTCCCGGGCTCCACCGTCCAGTTCCAGCCGAGATTCGCGCCGGAAGATATAGATGCCGGATCCCACGATCACGGCGATGCCGACCCAGGTGACCGCGTCCGGGAAGTCGTCGAAGAACACCAGGCCAAGGAGGGTGGCCCCGATGATCTCCACGTACTGGAGCGGCGCCAGGACCCCGACCGGCGCCCGCTGGAACGCGTAGACCACCAGCAGGTGCCCGGTGGTGGCAATGAGGCCCAGGGCCGCCAGCATCAGCCACTGGTCAAGGTCGGGACGGACGGCTATGAGCGGCCCGAATCCGGCCGAGTCGCCGAGTGAAACGGCGATGCTCATGACCAGGAATCCGAAGATGCCGGCAAGGAACTGAAGCCTGACCGGCTCCACGGTCATGACCAACTTGCGGGTCAGCAGGATGTAGAAGGAAAAACTGACCGCCGCCCCCACGGGATAGAGCACGGCCCAGCCCACGTCGGCGAATGTGGGACGGATGATGATCATGGCGCCGATGAACCCCACGGCAATGGCGGTCAGCCGCCGCCAGCCCACCTGTTCGCGGAGCAGGGCGGCGGACAGCAGGGTAACCAGCATCGGCTCGATGAAGAAGATGGAGATGGCGTCGGCCAGGGGGAGGTGGGCCAGACCGGAAAAGAACAGCACCGTGGCGAGGGCGATCAGGCATCCCCGGGCGGCGTGCAGCCACAGGCGCCGGTCGAACCAGGCCCCCCGGGTGTGCAGAACGAGCGGCAGCATGAACAGTATCTGGAACAGGAACCTGCACTGGGCGATCTGTCCCGGGGAGATGACGCCGGCCAGGGATTTTGCGATCGCATCGATGCCGGGCAGGATCAGCATTGCCAGCACCATCAGGCCCATGGCCTGGGCGTTGTGGTTCTT
>JAJDTE010000038.1:0-29098 GCA_022827325.1 Gammaproteobacteria bacterium
CTTCCGCTCGCTCAAGTCCGAGCTCGGCCTGCGCCCCATCTTCCACCGCACCCAGAAGCGCTCCGACGGCCACCTCTTCATCACCGTGATCGCCTACCAGCTGGTGCAGACCATCCGCAGGCGGCTGGCCGCCCAGGGGGAGAACCGGAGCTGGTCCGGCCTGCGGGACATCCTCGAAGGACAGCAGCGGGTCACCGCGACCTTTCGGCGCAAGGACGGCCGCACCCTCCATGTACGCAAGGCCACCCGGGCCGAGCAACCCCAGGAGGCAATCTATCGGGCCCTCGGCACCGACCCCGCTCCCGGGGGCGTCAGGAAGATGGTCGTCTGAGCACCATCGAAATCATAAACGGCCGGAATGTAGTGCCATACGAAAATATTCTGCCCTCTATCTCATTGATAGACAATGGTTTTCAAAATAGGCTGTTAAACTTGGGCTAGGCAAAGATGTTCGTTTTCTGCGTGACCTTCGAGCCCGTTCACGGGCGGTTTCAGGATGTGGGTGGTCGGAACCGGGCCGTAAGGCACGCCCCAACGCCGGCCGTCGAAGTGGAGAGCCGTCTTCGGTTGAGCCCCTGCGAGGCTGAACTGGCCGGTATCGCGCTCCATGCGCCACGCCGCCTGATCTTGTTTCAGGACACGCAGGCGTTCGGCGATATCGGCTTCGGTCAACCATTCGACCTGCCGGGTATCGTCCTGGAGAACCTCATCGACTCTGTCCGGCCGTACCAGTTGGATGGCGCCGGGGCAGTCCTCGCCAACCTCACTGAGCAAGGCAAATGCGTTACGGGACGATACATGGAACCGCTGTCCCCAGCGGGCCAGGATGACTTCGTTGTCGGGAAGCAGCCCCCATAACCAGGGCTCGATCCTGACGTGCTCATGCCGGACGACCACGAGCGGCATCGAGAGGGAAAGTGGATAGGCGGTATTCATGGACAGCCAGCGGTCGTCGTAGACGAACATGAGCCGACCACGCCGATCACGCTGGATTTCGCCCATGATCCGGCGATCGGCGATGACGACCAGAATCCCGGTCATTTCCGATCCACCCTGGCGGCTTCCACGATCGCATCGATATCGCCAGGCGACAGGTCGTCCCCCGAGGAGAGCAGGCGATCACCAGGATCGATCGTCAATGGGATATCCAGGGCGGACAGGGTACGCAGAGCCAGCCTGAGTTCGACACTGGGCTTGCCGTGCTCCATGGCCACGATCCATTGCCGTCCAACTCCCACCTTGCGTGCGAGTTCTGTTTGGCTCAGCTTGAGCATGCGGCGCCGTTCGCGAATTGCCAAACCGAGTTCCAGGGGGGTTCGAATTTGCATGATGCTTTCGATGTCGTCGAACGATAACAATATACATCTGTCGTCGAACGAAGACAAGTGGAAAATATCCTTGATCGGCGACATTCAAATATATCTGCGTACGACGACGTCCTACCGGGGGTACGGAACCATTCGTCATGGCGATCATGACCAAAGGCCGTGGCGGTCGGCCCCCGATGTCTGGTACCAAGCTAATGGCTGCCTCCAGCACGGATTACGGTCCCCCGGCAGTATTGCCACCCCGATGAGATCCGCGATTTTCTGTGTGGGCCCGGGAGGCCGGCGTTCCTGCCGCGGCAACAGTAGCAGGGAAGAGGGAGAAGGGTAAGAGTAAGTGAGAAATCGCGCGCTGCAGACCCGCGTCAATCGCAATCACCGGCAATCGATTGCACCGCGGTGACTGCGACGAGATTGAAGATGTCCTCCACGCTGCAGCCCCTCGACAGGTCGTTTACCGGCAGCCTGAGCCCCTGCAGCACCGGCCCCGTGGCCTGGACGCCCCCGATTCTCTGCGCGATCTTGTACCCGATGTTGGCGGACTGCAGGTCGGGAAAGACGAACACGTTGGCGGGGGCGGGCACGCCGATGTCGGGTGCCTTCCGCTGCAGGATTTCCGGGATGATGGCGGCATCGAACTGCACCTCGGTCATGAGCGCGATGTCCGGCCGTCGCTCGGCGACGAGGGCTCCCGCGGCCCGTACCCTGTCGACGTGGCCATGTTCCGCGCTGCCCGCCGTGGAAAAGCTGAGCAGGGCGACCCTGGGCTCGATCCCGGCCAGGTTCCGGGCGTTGTCCGCGGTGTCCGTGGCGATGCTGGCCAGTTCCTCCGGGTCGGGTTCGATGACCATGGCGCAGTCCGCATAGAGCGCCGTGCCCTGGATGGCCTGGTGGGGGAGCGCATGCTCCATCAGGAAAAAGCTGGAGACGATCCGGCTGCCGGGTCTCATGCCGACCAGCTGCAAGGCGCTCCGTACCACCTCCGCGGTGGGATGAGCCGCGCCCGCCACCATGCCGTCGGCCATGCCGGCACGGACCATGGCAGCGCCCAGCATCAGGCGGTCCAGGGCCATTTGCCGGGCATCCTCCAGCGAGACGTTCCGGTGCCGGCGCGCCTCGTGGATGACCTCCGCACACTGTTCCCGGCGGTCTTCGTCCGCAGGGTCCACGATGTCCACGCCGGCAAGATCGAACCCATGGGACGCCGCGAGTGCCTCCAGGCTGTCCCGGGCCCCCACAAGGCTGATGTCGGCGATGCCGTCCGCCCGGAGCGCCGCGGCGGCCTGCATCATGCGCACGTCGTCCCCTTCCGGCAGCACGATATGACGCCGGGATGTACGGGCCTTGTCGGCGATGGCGGTGAGCAGGGACATTTCGGGAATCCGGGGCGGCAGGACGCCTGGTCTGGTCAACGTGAACGTCCGATCATAGCAATGTCGGCTAAGCGGGTGGAATCGGTCTTCGCCATCCGTCAAGAGCAAAGGGCGGTGCACCGGCTCTGGAAGTGGCCCGTGGCCGGGATGGCCCTCGTGCAATCGGCAGCACGCGGGCGACCCCCCTAGCCAGCCGACGGCGAATCGTCCGCCAGCAGGAGATCCCGTGCGATCCGGCGCGCGTCGTCCAGGGTTTCGACAATTCGGCCATCTGGTATGTCCTCCAGCACGCCGAGCGTCTCCAGGGTGTATGCCCCGGTGCCGGCAAGGCCGACCAGGATGCATTCGGTCGCGGAATTCTCGGCGACTTCGAGCAGGTGCTCGATCACCAGCGCGGCGCTGTCGTCGATGTAGGTCGCGTCGGTAAAGTCGAAGATGACGACCTCGTGCTCCCGGATGTCCGTGCCGATCACACCGGCCAGCTTGTGGGAGGATGCGACGGTCAGGGTGCCCCTAAGGGCGACCATGCCGACCCGCGCGGCATGCGGATCAGTGCCAGCCAGCGCCTCGTCACCGGCGAAGAAGGTCATGTCCAGCATCGGCACCGATACCACACTGTCGAGCTCCAGTCTTTCAAGCCGCCGGGCATGCACCATGCCGCCGGCGATGAGCCCGATGGCCACCGCCGTGATGAGGTCCACGAACACCGTGAGGCAGAGCGTCGTCAGCATGACGAACAGGTGCGATTTCTGCATGCGGTGGACCCGGCCGAGAAGGCGCCAGTCGATAATGTCCAGGCCGATCTTCATCAGTACCCCGGCCAGCGCGGCGTGGGGAATCGGTTCGACGAACCGGCCGAGGCCGAGGACCAGGGCAAGCAGCATCAGGGCGCGCAGCGCCCCCGACACGGGGGTCGTTCCGCCGGAACGGATGTTCGCCACGGTACCCATGGGCGAACCCGCGCCGGGGAGCGCGCCGATCAGCCCCGCCGCCATGTTCCCGATGCCCTGGCCGATCAGTTCCCTGTCCGGGTTGTGGCGCTCGCCGGTGATCGAATCCGCCACCAGGGAAGTCAGCAGGCTGTCGAC
Source organism: Gammaproteobacteria bacterium (assembly GCA_022827325.1). Lineage (GTDB taxonomy): Bacteria > Pseudomonadota > Gammaproteobacteria > Arenicellales > Poriferihabitantaceae > VYFG01. Next base: position 3,787 of record JAJDTE010000038.1, read on the forward strand.
CGCGCCGATCAGGGCGAGGATGATCGCCGGCTCCAGCGCGTGCAGCAGGAAATCGACCGAGGGGAATTCGAGGTGCAGTTCCGGCAGGCCGGTCGGCACCGGTCCGATGACCGAGGCGCCGGTGAGCCAGAAAATCCCCAGTGCCGTGCCGGCAACCAGCGCGGCGAGGGGGCCGGGTACGAATCGCGACAGCCGCTCCGGCCAGAGGAAGCCCACTGCCAGCGTGACCGTGGCGATCCACAGGGCATCCGTGTTTACCCCGCCGATGGCGGCCGGCAAGGCCTGCACTGCGTCCATGGGCCCGCCGGTCATGACCGCTGCGCCAAGGAAGGGCAACGCCTGGAGCAGCACGATGATGATGCCGATTCCGGACATGAACCCGGACACGACGACATAGGGGGTGTAGGCCACGAAACGGCCGATCTTCGAAAGCCCGAGGAGAACCTGGAGCAGCCCGGCCAGGACGACCACGAACAGGGCCTCGGAGAGGCTGTCCGCGTAGCTGGTCAGGATGACCGCCATGGCGACAGTGGTCGGCGCCGCCGGGCCGGAGATCTGGGCGCGCGTGCCGCCGAACACGGATGCGAAAAATCCCACCGCGATCGCCCCGTACAGTCCGGCCGCCGCCCCCATGCCCGAGGCGATGCCGAAACCGAGCGCAATCGGCAGGGCCACCACCGTCGAGGTGATGCCGCCGAAAACGTCCCCCCGCAGGGTTTCGAGGCTGTACTTCATGGATGGGCTGTCGGGGATTTCGTCTGTTTGTTCTTCAGCATGGCCCGCCCCGGGGGCGGCATAACGGTATTCCCGGCCAGGCCTGAGGCCGCATGCCAAGACCGCGTGACGCATTGTACCCGGCGGCATCTGCCCGGGGAACGGAACGCTGCGGACGATGCCGCTTCCTGCCGCGGGGGCTGCATCCGGCAATCCGGCTCACCGGGGTCCCGTCATGGTGAATCGCCTGGCGGCCGGCCGTCCGGAGACCGATGGAATCGTACCAGCCTATCCGGGCGCTGGCAGTACGCCCATCGGGGGAGGCCGAAACCCGGATGGCTGGCCTTTTGGGGGGGCTAAAATGCGGTGCGGGTCCTTCTGCAATCCGCGGACGGGCCGTGCCGGATCCGGCACGCCCGTTGCCCGTCCCCGGAAGCGGTTCAGACGAAGTCCTTGTACTTGGCCAGGTGACGTACCGGCTTGGACAGGGCGTCCCTGCGGAAGGGGTCCCCGAGTTCGCGGGTGCACATGACCTCGATGACGGTGGTCTTGCCATCGTTCATCTGGGCGTCGACGGCTTCCCTGAGCGCTGTTCCGACCTGGTCGATCTGGTCGATGCGTACGCCTTCGGCGCCCATGGCCCGGGCAATGTCCGAGAAATCCTCGGAGCCCGCCTGGTTCAGTTCGCCCGCGACGAAGCGGCGGCCGTAGAAATCCACCTGGTTCTTCTTTTCCGCGCCCCACTGGCGGTTGTGGAACACCACGGCGGTCACCGGGATGCCGTGGCGCACGGCAGTCATGATTTCCACCATGCTCATGGCCCAGGCGCCGTCTCCGGCATAGGCCACCGCCGGCCGGTCCGGCACGGCGCACTTGGCGCCGATCATGGTGGGCAGGGAATAGCCGCAATTGCCGAAACTCATGGGTGCGAGGAAACTGCGGCCGCGCTCGAAACGGAGGTAGCTGTTGGCCACGGCGCTGATGTTGCCGATGTCGGTGGACACCATCACGTCCTCGGGCATGGCTTGTTCCAGTTCGCGCAGGACCCGCCGGGGGCTGAGCCAGTTGCCCGGCTCCCGTTCATGTTCCTGGATCATTTCGAGGCTGTAGTCGTCCTTCTCGTGGTGCCATTCGTTCAGTTCCTGCTCCCACGCGGACTTTTCCTCGGCGGTTGTCCGGGTCCTTTCGTCGCGGTTGGCGTCGCAGGCCAGTTCACGGTCCCGGATCCTGGCAAGCAGGGCGCGGGCCGACGCTCCGGCATCGCCGCAGATTCCGACGGAAATGTTCTTCACCAGGCCGAGCATCCGGTGGTCGGCATCGACCTGGATGATCCTGGCGTCCTTCGGCCAGTAGTCGATTCCATACTGGGGCAGCGTGCCGAACGGACCGAGCCGTGTACCGAGCGCAATGATCACATCGGCCCTGTTGATCAGTTTCATGGCCGCCTTGGAGCCATGGTAGCCCAGCGAGCCGGTCCACTGGGGATGACTGGCGGGGAAGGAATCGTTGTGCAGGTAGCTGTTCGCCACCGGGCATGCCAGGCGTTCGGCGAGGGCCACGCAGTCTTCAATGGCATCTCCCATCACCACTCCGCCGCCGGACAGCAGGACGGGAAACCGGGCCTCTGCGATCAGGTCGGCGGCCTCGTCCAGGGAACGGTCTCCGCCAGGGCCGAGGTCAACCCGCATCGGCTGGGGAATTTCGACATCAATGTCGCCGTAAAAGTAGTCACGCGGGATATTGAGCTGGGTCGGGCCCATTTCGGACATCGCGCGGTCAAAACAGCGCGCGGTGAACTCCGCCATCCGCTTCGGGTTGTTCACATGCCCCTGGTACTTGGTGAACTCCTCGAACATGGGCAGCTGGTTGGCTTCCTGGAAGCCGCCGAGACCCTGCCCCATGGTACCCGTCTCCGGGGTGACGATGACCACGGGGGAATGGGCCCAGTAGGCGGCGGCAATGGCGGTGACGCAATTACTGATGCCGGGGCCGTTCTGGCCGATGCATACCCCGTGGCGGCCGCTCACCCTTGAATAGCCGTCCGCCATGTGCGCCGCGCCCTGTTCGTGGACCACCGGTATCAGCCGGATGCCGGCCGGTGCGAAGATATCCATGGCGTCCATGAAGGCGGATCCCATGATGCCAAAGATTTCGGTGACCCCATTGGCCGCCAGGGTTTCGACAAAAGCCTCGCTGGGTGTCATTCTTGCCATGTTGCTACCTCGAGTTTGTATATTGCTGAATGTGGATATGACTCCTGAATGCAGGATCAGTCTGGATTCTTGCAGTATTACGGTCGTGCCGAAGATGATTACCGGAACAGGGCCTCATCGGCCGGCACGAAATCGTAGCCCAGCTCCTCGGCGACCGGTTTGTAGGTGACCTTGCCGGCATGGACGTTGAGGCCATTCCTTAAGTGCGGATTCGACATCAGCGCCTCCCTGGCACCCAGGTCCGCCAGCTCCAGAGCGAACGGCAGGGTGACGTTGTTCAGCGCGAAAGTGGATGTCCGCGGCACGCCGCCGGGCATGTTGGCCACGCAGTAGTGTACAACATCATTGACGGTGTAGGTTGGCTCGGCATGGGTGGTCGGGCGCGAGGTTTCGCAGCAGCCGCCCTGGTCGATGGCGACATCCACGATGACGGAGCCGGGCTTCATGTTGGCGACCATTTCCCTGGTGACCAGCTTGGGGGCCTCGGCGCCGGGAACCAGCACGCCGCCGATGACCAGGTCGGCGCCGAGCACATGCTGCTCCAGCGTGTCCGCGGTGGAAAACACCGTGTTGGTGGAGCGGCGGAACATCTGCCAGTGGCGGTCGAGCGCGTCGGAATTGTTGTCGAGAACCCACACGTCCGCGCCCATGCCGACGGCGATGTGGGTGGCGTGAGTGCCCACCACCCCGGCACCCAGGACCACCACCTTGGCGGGATCCACCCCCGGCACGCCGCCGAGCAGCATGCCGAGGCCGCCATGGGGATGCTCCAGGCAGTAGGCGCCGGCCTGGATGGACATGCGGCCCGCGACCTTGGACATCGGCGCGAGCAGCGGCAGTCCGCCATGGGGTGAGGTGACGGTCTCGTAGGCGATGCAGGTCGCGCCGCTCCCCACGAGATCCCGGGTCTGGTCCGGGTCCGGCGCCAGGTGCAGGTAGGTGTAGAGAATCTGTCCTTCGCGCAGCATTGTGCGTTCCGCGGCCTGGGGCTCCTTGACCTTGACGATCATCTCCGCCCGTTCGAATACCTCCGCGGCGGTGTCCACGATTTCCGCGCCGGCATTCCGGTATTCTTCATCGGACCGCTTGATGCCGATGCCCGCGTCGGTCTCCACCACCACCCGGTGGCCGTGCTTGACCATTTCCCGCACGCTGGTTGGCGTCAGGCCGACGCGGTATTCATGATTTTTGATCTCTTTCGGTACGCCTATTTGCATTCTTGACCTCAATGTGACTGAGTAAAAAAGACGATTTCCGGACGGGCCTTGTGGGCGCTTGCCGGCAGGAAGAAGAAGGTATTGGGTTCCGGGCTGCCAGTGTAGTACCAGAAGCCGCCGTCTCGATAGGCCAGTTCGGCCCGGTGCGAAGGCAGCGACGGGAACGGCGCCGGCGCCCGCCGTCCCCGGGCCGGAACGTTCCGCCGCTAGCGCGCCTTGACCCGGCCGATGGCGTCGTCCCAACCGGCAACCAGGGCCCCGCGCCTGTCCGGATCCATGTCCGGGCCGAACCGGTGGGCCTCCCGCCAGTGGGATGCGATCTCGTCGGTGGAGCGGAAGATGCCGTGTTGGAGGCCGGCCAGGTAGGCCGCGCCCAGTGCGGTGGTTTCGATGACCACCGGCTTTTCCACGACGGTGTCGAGAATGTCCGCGAGGAACTGCAGCATCCAGTCGTTGGCGACCATGCCGCCATCCACCCGCAGCCTTTCCAGGGGACGGTGGCTGTCCGCTGCCATCGCCTCCACCAGTTCCCGGGACTGGTAGCACACGGCTTCCAGGGCGGCGCGGACGAATTGCGCGATGCCTGTGTCCCGGGTGATGCCCAGTACTGCGCCCCGGGCATGGGGATCCCAGTGGGGGGCGCCGAGACCGGTAAAGGCCGGCACCATGTACACGCCCTCGTTGCCGTCAGTGGCGCCGATCAGGGCGTCGATCTCGCTGACGTGGCCGATCAGCCCGAGTTCGTCCCGCACCCACTGGATCGCGGTACCCGCGTTGAAGATCGACCCCTCCAGGGCATAGGTCACTTCCCCGTCGAGCCGGTAGCCCACGGTGGTGAGCAGGCGGTTCCCGGAGGCTACCGGGACCGCGCCGGTATTCATCACCATGAAGCAGCCCGTGCCGTAGGTGCTCTTGACCATGCCCGGGTGAAAGCAAGCCTGCCCGAACAGGGCGCCCTGCTGGTCCCCTACCACGCCGCCGATGGGCAGCGCCGCACCCAGTACGGCGGATTCGGTGATGCCGTAGTCGCCGGCGCTGTCACGCACGTCGGGCAGCAGGGGCCGCGGGACGCCGAAAACCGCGAGCAGGTGGTCGTCCCAGGTCTGATCGTGAATGTTGAACAGCATGGTGCGGCTGGCATTGGTGGCATCGGTGGCGTGCACCCTGCCGCCGGTGAGCTTCCACACGAGGAAGGTGTCCACGGTGCCGAATGCGAGTTCGCCCCGTTCCGCCCGGGCCCTGGCCCCGGGGACATTGTCCAGGATCCAGGCGATCTTGGTGGCGGAAAAATAGGCGTCAAGAAGCAGCCCGGTCCGTGCGGTGATTTCCCGCCCATGGCCTTCCTTATCGATGCGGGCGCATTCCCGTGCCGTCCGCCGGTCCTGCCAGACGATGGCGTTGTGGACTGGCTCTCCGGTGGCCCGGTCCCACACGAGGGTAGTCTCCCGCTGGTTGGTGATTCCGACGGTTTTCACGTCGTTCCCGGCACGGTCGAGGACGTCCCGGGCGGCTTTGAGCGTGGTTTCCCAGATGGCTGTGGGGTCGTGCTCCACCCAGCCGTCGTCGGGATAGATCTGCGGAAACTCGTACTGTGACGAGGCCAGGGCCGTACCGTCCGGGGTGAAGACGATGGCACGGGAGCTGGTGGTGCCCTGGTCGATGGCTAGGATATTTCGTTTCATGCTGCTGGTCGTACCGGCGTCTGGGCGGGGATTGTGGAACCTTACCGGTCCGCCGCGCAACCCGGCGGCCGGGACAGGGCGGCTTTCGGCACCGGCACGCGGCGCCCGGCACCCCTCCCGCGTTCATCCATAGGATTTTCGCATGAACCGTCTCGAAAACGATACGGGAGAAATTCATTTTCATTCGAAAACAAATTTTGTTTCTTTTTTCGTTTCTCTGCGTGTTAAGCTCCGCCCGTTGTGCGTCAACACACCACAATCCGGCGGCCTTCGGCCGGCCGGAAACACCATTTTCAACTAAGAGGAGTCCAACATGAAAATGAAAATCGTGGTCGCCGCCGCCGTGGCGACCTGCATGGTCCAGGGCACCGCTCACGCCGGTCCGGCGGAGGCGGAGAAGTGGATCAACGAGGAGTTCCAGCCGTCCGTGCTCTCCAAGGAGGAGCAGATGGCGGAAATGGAATGGTTCATCCAGGCCGCCGCGCCTTTCCAGGGCATGGAAATCAACGTGCTCTCCGAAACCATCCCGACCCACGAGTACGAATCCAAGGTGCTGACCAAGGCCTTCGAGGAAATTACCGGCATCAAGGTGAATCATCAGTTGCTGGGGGAGGGCGAGGTCGTGCAGGCGGTGCAAACCCAGATGCAGACCGGGCGCAACCTCTACGACGCCTACATCAACGATTCCGACCTGATCGGCACCCATTCCCGCCTTCAGCTTGCCGTGAACCTGTCCGACTGGATCGCGGGAGATGGCGCGGATGTCACCAATCCCGGGCTGGACGTGGATGACTTCGTCGGCAAATCCTTCACCACCGGGCCGGACGGCAAACTCTACCAGTTACCCGACCAGCAGTTCGCCAACCTCTACTGGTTCCGCAAGGACTGGTTCGACCGCGAGGACCTGCAGGCAAGGTTCAAGGAAATGTACGGCTACGATCTCGGCGTGCCGGTGAACTGGTCCGCCTACGAGGACATCGCGGAATTCTTTACCGATCACGTGAAGGAAATCGACGGTGTCCGGGTGTACGGCCACATGGACTACGGCAAGCGCGCGCCCGACCTTGGCTGGCGCATGACCGACGCCTGGCTCTCCATGGCGGGTGCCGGCAGCAAGGGCCTGCCGAACGGTATTCCGGTGGACGAATGGGGCATCCGCATGGAGGACGGCTCCTGCAACCCGGTCGGGGCCAGTGTCTCCCGCGGCGGTGCGGCCAACGGCCCGGCAGCGGTCTACGCGATCCGCAAGTGGGATGAGTGGCTGCGCAAGTACGCTCCTCCGGGTGCGGCGAGCTACGACTTCTACCAGTCCCTGCCGGCGCTGTCCCAGGGCAACGTGGCGCAGCAGATTTTCTGGTACACCGCGTTCACCGCGTCCATGGTGGCGCCCAGGAGCGACGGCAACAATACCGTGGATGATGACGGCAATCCGCTCTGGCGGATGGCGCCTTCCCCCCATGGCCCGTACTGGGAGAAAGGCCAGAAACTGGGCTACCAGGACGCAGGTTCCTGGACCCTGTTCAAGTCCACGCCGGTGGACCGCCGCAAGGCGGCCTGGCTGTACGCGCAGTTCGTGGTCTCCAAGACCGTGGACGTGAAGAAGAGCCACGTGGGTCTCACCTTCATCCGCGACAGTTCCATCAACCACGCATCCTTCTCCGAGCGTGCCCCGAAACTCGGCGGCCTGGTCGAGTTCTATCGCTCCCCGGACCGCGTCCGCTGGTCGCCCACCGGTGTCAACGTGCCGGACTATCCGAAGCTGGCCCAGATCTGGTGGCAGCAGATCGGTGACGTGAACTCCGGCGCGTTCACGCCCCAGGAGGCCATGGACCGCCTGGCTGCTGAAATGGACCAGGTCATGGCCCGGATGCAGGCGGCGGACGAGGCCGCCAACGTGTACGGCGGCTGCGGCCCCAGGCTGAACGAGGAGATGGACCCGCAGCACTGGCTGGACCAGCCCGGTTCACCCAAGCCCAAGGTCAATGAAAAACCCCAGGGTGAAACCATCGCCTACGAGGACCTGATCAAGGGCTGGCAGTAATCCGAAGGAAGGGCGGGCTGCCCCCGGGCAGCCCGCAACTGCTTCAAAACCGGGCACAATACCGGTAACGCCATCCGATCGAAGGTACCGCGATGACCGACATGCCGACTGAAGCCCACATCAGCGAAAGACAGCGGGCGTTGTTGGCCCATATCCGCAGTCACGGCAGTGGCCAGGTGGAATCCCTGGCGGACCAGTTCGAGGTCACGCCCCAGACCATCCGGCGGGACCTGAACATCCTGTGCAACCGGAAACTGCTGCAACGGGTGCACGGCGGTGCCGTGGCCCCCGACGAAGCCGCACCATACGGGCAGGAACCGGCGAATCTGGACTACGCCACGCGCCTTGTCATCAACATGGAGGGCAAGGACCGCATCGGGAAAATGACGGCGCGGATCATACCGGGTGGCGCCTCCATGTTCATCAACATCGGCACGACCACCGAGCGGGTCGCCTACCATCTCACCAAGCACACCGGCCTTCTGGTGATCACCAACAACATCAACATTGCCAACACGCTGCGCCGCTCGAAGGCGATCCGGGTGATGACCGCTGGCGGACTGGTCCGCCACGAGGACGGCGGCATCGTGGGGGATGCCACCGAGGAGTTCATCGACCGCTTCAAGGTGGACTACGCCGTGATCGGCTGCTCCGCCCTCGACGAGGACGGCACGATCCTGGAGTTCGATGTGCGCGAGGTCCGGGTGGCCCAGTCGATCATCCGCAACGCCCGCTCGGTGATCCTGGTGGCCGACAGCACGAAGTTCCAGCGCAAGGCGCCGGTCAGGCTCGGCAGCCTGGAACAGGTCGATTACTTCGTCAGCGACCAGCCGCTGTCCAAGGCGGTACTCGAGTACTGCGCAGCCAACGGCGTGCACGTAGTCGGTGAAGGCCCCGGCGACTGCTGAGCCGGCCCGTCCCATGACAATCGAGCTTCGCGAGGTTACCCGCAAGGTCTCCGGGGAAACCCATATCTACCCCACCAGCCTGCACCTGAGGGAAGGCGGCTTCAACGTGCTGCTGGGAACAACGCTGAGCGGAAAGACCACGCTGCTGCGCCTGATGGCCGGGCTGGAGGCGCCTTCAAGCGGGGAAATCTGGTTCGAGGGGCGGAACGTCACCGGTGTGCCGGTGCAGAAGCGCAGCGTGTCCATGGTGTACCAGCAGTTCATCAACTATCCGAACTTCACCGTGTTCGACAACATCGCCTCCCCACTCAGGGTGGCGGGCGCGGACCGCTCCCGCATACGCCAGCAGGTGGACAGGTTCGCCGGCCTGCTGAAGCTCGAGGACTACCTCAACCGCTATCCCGCGGAACTGTCCGGCGGACAGCAGCAGCGCGTTGCCATCGCCCGCGCCCTGGCAAAGAACACCCGTCTGGTGCTGCTGGACGAACCCCTGGCCAATCTCGACTACAAGCTCCGGGAGGAACTGCGCGACGAACTCCCGAAGCTGTTCACCGACAGCGGCGCCACCGTGGTCTACAGCACCACCGAACCGATGGAGGCGCTGATGCTCGGGGGTTTCACCGCCACCCTTTTCGAGGGCAGGGTGACCCAGTTCGGACCGACCACGGCAGGTTACCGGATGCCGGAAAACCTCGCCAGCGCCCGGGTCTTTTCCGACCCCCCCATCAACGTGTCGGAGGTCCGGAAACAGGGCGACCGGTTTCACCTGAGCGACGCCGTCTCCTGGCCGGCGCCCCCCGCCCTGGGTTCCCTGGCGGACCGGGACTACACCATGGGAATCCGTCCCCATCATCTGACCCTGCATGCCATGGCGGACAACGCGGTGGCCATCGAGGGACAGGTGAAGGTCGCCGAACTCAGCGGATCGGAAAGCGTGATTCACGTTTTGGTGGAACAATGCGACTGGGTGTCGGAATCCCACGGCATTCACCCTTTCGACAGCGGCGACCGGGCAACCCTGTACCTGCATCCGGACAAGGTGCTCTATTTTGACGGGGACGGACGCCTGATCCGGTACTGAGCATGGCGCGCATCGAACTCAGAGGCATCCGTCACAGCTATCCCGCCCCCAAGGGCGAGGCCCAGGTCTGGGCCCTGGAGGAACTGGACCAGGTCTGGGAGGACGGCGGCGCCTACGCGCTCCTCGGGCCGTCCGGGTGCGGCAAGACCACGCTGCTCAACATCATTTCCGGCCTCCTTGCGCCCACGGAGGGTCAGGTGCTCTTTGACGGCCGGGAGGTCACTTCGGTGGGCACTTCGGCGAGGCAAATCGCCCAGGTGTTCCAGTTCCCGGTGGTATACGACACCATGACGGTATACGACAATCTGGCGTTTCCGCTGCGCAACCGGGGCATCCCGGCATCGGAAATCAGGCCCCGTGTGGAAGAGATCGCGCGCATGCTTGACCTGTCCGATACCCTGAAGCTGCGGGCATCCGGCCTCACCGCGGACGGCAAGCAGAAGATCTCCCTCGGCAGGGGCCTCGTGCGTTCGGACGTCAACGTGATCATGTTCGACGAGCCGCTCACGGTCATCGACCCGCACCTGAAGTGGCAGCTCCGCTCCCAGCTGAAGCAGCTCCATCAGCAGGTCGGCACCACCATGATATACGTCACACACGACCAGACCGAGGCGCTGACTTTCGCTGACCGGGTCGTGGTGATGTTCGAGGGCAAGGTGGTCCAGGTGGGAACGCCGGAAGAGCTCTTCGGGCGCCCGCAGCACACGTTCGTGGGGCACTTTATCGGTTCCCCGGGCATGAACCTGCTGCCGGCCGCCTGCCGGGACGGCCGGCTCCGGTGCCTGGATCACGATTTCGGCCCCCTGCCGGACCGGTCCAGGCAGGAGGGCAGGTTTGAACTGGGCGTGCGGCCCGAGTTCGTCCGGTTCGATGAAGGCGGCATTCCTGTCCGGATCAACAAGGTGGACGATCTCGGCAGGCACCTGATCGTGGACGCGGAGGCTGTCGGGGAGCGGTTCAAGATCATCGTTCCCGAGGGCGGCGAGATTCCCTCCGAGCAACCCCGGGTCGCGTTCGATCCGGGGCACACCCACTGCTATCTGGATGGCTGGATGATCGAGCGGCCGGAGGCGGCGGCGTGAACAAGCTCGGCAACCAGAAAGCCTGGTGGCTGGTCATGCCGGTCGTGGTACTGGTGGCGTTCAACGCCTTGATCCCGCTGATGACCGTGGTGAACTACTCGGTCCAGGAAACCTTCGGCAACAACCTGTTTTTCTGGCACGGCCTCGGGTGGTTCCAGGAAGTGCTCACCTCGGAACGCTTCCACGCGTCGCTGGCGCGGCAACTGGTGTTCACGTTCACGATCCTGCTGATCGAGGTTCCCCTCGGCATCGCCGTGGCGCTCTGCATGCCCCGCAGGGGGATCTGGGTGTCGGTGTGCCTGGTGCTCATGGCGCTGCCGCTCCTGATTCCCTGGAACGTGGTGGGGGCCATGTGGAACATCTTCGCCCTGCCGGACATCGGCCTGCTCGGCAAGGCCGTGAACAGCCTCGGGATCGACTACAACTTCACCCAGCAGCCGGTATCCGCCTGGGTGACCACCGTGGTGATGGATGTCTGGCACTGGACGTCCCTGGTGGTGCTGTTGACCTATGCCGGGCTGTGCTCCATCCCGGACGCCTATTACCAGGCCGCCCGCATCGACGGCGCCAGCGGTTGGGCGGTCTTCCGGTTCATCCAGCTGCCCAAGCTCAAGCGGGTCCTGACCATCGCCATACTGCTGCGTTTCATGGACAGCTTCATGATCTACACCGAGCCGTTCGTGCTGACCGGTGGCGGTCCCGGGAACACCACCACGTTCCTGTCCATCGACCTCGTGAAGATCGCCCTCGGCCAGTTCGACCTCGGGCCGGCAGCGGCCATGTCGCTGATCTATTTCCTGGTCGTGCTCCTGGTGTGCTGGGTGTTCTACACCCTGATGATGCGGAACGAGGCGCAGTAGGCCATGCAGAACCGTACCGGCAAGGCCCTCGTCACGACGCTCTACATCGTTTTCCTGATGCTGCCCATCTACTGGCTGGTCAGCATGTCGTTCAAGACCACCAACGAGATCCTGGGCGTATTCTCCCTCTGGCCCAGGGATTTCACCCTAGACAACTACCGCAAGATCTTCACCGATCCCACCTGGTACACGGGGTATCTCAACTCCATCAGCTACGTGGTGATGAACACGGTGATTTCCGTGACGGTGGCGCTGCCGGCGGCCTACGCGTTTTCCCGCTACCGGTTCCTTGGCGACAAGCACCTGTTCTTCTGGCTGCTGACCAACCGGATGGCGCCGCCGGCGGTGTTCGCGCTGCCGTTCTACCAGCTGTACTCCGCCATCGAGCTGTTCGACACCCATATCGGCGTGGCGCTGGCCCACTGCCTGTTCAACATCCCCCTTGCCGTGTGGATCCTGGAAGGATTCATGTCCGGAGTGCCGAAGGAACTGGATGAAACCGCCTACCTGGACGGGTATTCGTTCTGGCGGTTCTTTGTCCGCATCTTTCTGCCCACCATCGCGGCCGGCATCGGGGTGGCGATGTTTTTCTGCTTCATGTACTCGTGGGTGGAACTGCTGCTGGCCAAGACCCTCACCGCGGTGGAGGCCAAGCCCATCGCGGCCACAATGACCCGGACCGCGAGCACGTCCGGGTATGAACTGGGCCTGCTGGCCGCCGCCGGCACCCTGACCATCGTTCCGGGGGGCTTCGTGATCTATTTCGTCCGGAACTACATCGCCAGGGGCTTCGCCCTCGGCCGGGTCTAGGAGTGGGGAATTGAACGACATATTCGACCTGACCTGGATGGCATGGACCTGGCCCACGGGCGTGTTCTTCCTTGTCATCCTGCTGTCCGTGGCCGCCATGGGGGTATGGGAGGCATTCAGTCCCGGCGGCGCCCCCCGGCGCGGAATATTCGGGCTCGACACCACCCGTGGCGATCGTCTGTTCATCTCCTGGCTCGGAACGGGTTTCATTCATCTCGCCTGGCTGGGGTTCGTGGGCACCCCCCTGTGGGCGCCCCTGGTCATTTCCATGGCCTGGTTCTGGTTCGTGTTCAGTTGGGTTTGAGCGGCGATCGATCACTGGTGCGGCGCGGAGATGGGTTTACGTGAACAAAGCGTTGAGGCGCTTTCCGGAAACTCCCTGGATGTCCTGATTGTAGGTGGCGGCATCAACGGGTCGGTGTGCGCCGCGGCGCTGACGGCCCGGGGCGCCAGGGTCGGCCTGGTGGATGCCAGGGATTTTGCCGGGTTCACCAGCCAGCATTCATCCAACCTGATCTGGGGCGGGGTCAAGTACATGGAAAGCTACCAGTTCAGCCTCGTGGCGGAGCTCTGCAGGTCGCGCAACGAACTGATGCGGCGGTTCCCCTCGGCCATCCGGGAAATCCGTTTCCTGACCACGATCCCCCGCGGATTCCGTCATCATCCGGTGATGATGTGGGCAGGGTCCTGGCTGTACTGGCTGATCGGGCGGGGGCATACCCGGCCGCCACGCTACCTGCGCGCCGGCACCATCGGGACCGTGGAGCCGGTCATCGACACGAACCACAGTACCGGGGGGCTCGAGTACTCGGATGCCTACCTGTTCGACAACGACGCGCGCTTTGTATTCGGGTTCATCCGTTCGGCACTGGACCAGGGCTGTCTCGCGGCCAATTACGTGGAAGCGGTGGAAATGCAAAGCACGGGGGAAGGATGGCGGGTCATGGCGAGGGACGCTGTCTCGGGGCGGAGTCTCGAGATCCGCTGCAAGGTCCTGGTCAACGCGGCCGGGGCCTATGTCGATTCCCTGAACGCGGCCGCGGGCATCGACTCGGGATACCGGCACGTCCTGTCGAAAGGTGTCCACCTGGTGGTGCCCCGGATCGGGGACAGCGGCAAGGTGCTGGCCTTTTTCGCCGACGACGGCCGCCTGTTCTTCGCCATACCCATGGCCAACCGGACCTGTATCGGGACCACCGATACCCGCGTAGACTCGCCCGACACCACCGTCACCGACCGGGACCGGGATTTCATCCTGTCCAACATCAACGCCAGGCTGAACCTGCCGCGGCCGCTGTCGAGGTCCGACATCATCGCGGAGCGGTGCGGTGTCCGTCCGCTGGTGGTGCCCAGGGGGGGCGACGCGACCATGGATTTCCTCCAGCTCTCGCGCAGGCATGTGGTGGAAACGGACAGGGAGGACCGGCAGATCAGCATATTCGGGGGCAAGCTGACGGACTGCGTCAACGTCGGGGAAGAGGTCTGCCGGCAGGTCGCCGGGCTTGGCGTTCCGCTGGCCCGCAGACCGTCCCACTGGTGCGTTGAGCCGGGGAAGGGGGAGCGGGCGGCATTCCTTGAGCGGGCCAGGGAAGCCGGCTTTGCCGACGACCGTGCCCCGGACACCGGGGAATCGCTGGCCGAACGGCTGTGGCGGCGTTACGGCAGGGACGCCGGGGCGATGCTGGAGGCCGTCGCGAAAGACCCGGCACTGGCGGCCTCGGCCATTGCCGGGACGGGTCTTCGCCGGTGCGAGATCGACCACCTGCGGGACCGGGAAATGATCGTGACCCTGGCCGATCTCCTGCGCCGGCGCTCCAAGCTGGCGCTGCTCTACAGGCACGAGGATCTGATGGCCATGGAAGGCATGCCGGAACTGTGCGACCGGCTGTTCGGAAGCCAGGGCAAGACAAAATTCGAGGATTATTTCGGCGACATGGCGGCAGTCTGAGGAATCCGGCCCCCCTTAAGGAGCGGCATTCGGGGGCTGGGCGGCGCATGATGTTGGTATACTCGGTTCCCGGTATGAAGTGCCGGTGCCGGGGAGTGGTGCGCCGGTCCATGCCCGCGCCCGTCACCAAAGCCCGATGCCCTCCCGATGACAACCAGACTCGACCGCATGCCGGAGTGGCAGGCGCTGAGCGCGCATGCCCGGGAAGTCGCGGACCGGCGCATCGGGGAGATGTTCCGTCACGACCCCGACCGGTTCGACAGGTTTTCCGGGGACGCCGCCGGCATTTTTCTCGACTATTCCAAGCACAACATCGATTCAGAGACGCTGGAGCTTCTGCTGGAACTGGCCCGGGCATCGGATGTGGAGGGCTGGCGGGAGCGCCAGTTCCGGGGTGAGCGGATCAATGTCGCCGAAGACAGGGCTGCCCTACACACTGCGCTGCGAACCGACGGGGGCGGCGGCGGGGTCCACGCACCGGGACCGGTGCGCGGGGAGGTGGCCGAGGTGCTCGGCCGCATCGGGGCGCTGGCCGCGGCAGTTCGGTCGGGACAATGGCGCGGCCATACCGGAAAACCCGTTCGCACCGTGGTGAACATCGGCATCGGCGGCTCCCATCTCGGCCCGGCCCTGGTCTGCAGGGCGCTTTCCCGCCACGACAGGGACGGGCCGGAAATCCGGTTCCTGTCCAATGTCGATTCCGGGCATTTCGACGAGGTTACCCGGGACCTGGACCCGGAGGCCACGCTCTTCGTCCTGGCGTCGAAATCCTTCTCCACCCAGGAAACCCTGGCCAACGCGGAGTCGGCCCGGCAGTGGCTCGGACTCCGCCCGGGCCGTGACCAGGGCGCGGATAGGCACTTTATCGCCGTTACCGGCCACCATGACCGGGCGCTGGCGTTCGGCATCGTGCCGGAAAACATCTATCCCCTGCCGGACTGGGTGGGAGGGCGGTTTTCATTGTGGTCTGCCATCGGCATTCCCATCGCCATCGGAATCGGGATGGAGGGGTTCCGCGCGCTCCTCAGGGGAGCCCGCGCGATGGATGAACATTTCCTCGCGGCGCCGCTTGAGCGGAATCTTCCGGTCCTGATGGCGATGACGGGCATCTGGTGCCGCAATTTCCTCGGAACCTCCTCGCTGGCGGTGGTGCCCTACACGCAGGGTCTTGAGTTGTTGCCCGCGTTCCTGCAGCAGATGGAGATGGAAAGCAACGGCAAGGGTGTGACGCGTGAGGGCGAGGAGGTGTCCTGGGAGACCTGCCCGGTGATCTGGGGCGCCGTGGGGACGAACGGACAGCACACCTTCTTCCAGCATCTGCACCAGGGCGTGGAGACGATCCCGGTGGACTTCATCGTCGTGAAGGAAGGCGCGGACGGGCAGGGCGGGACACAGCGAACGCTTGTGGCCAATGCCGTGGCGCAATCGGCGGCGCTGATGGCAGGCCGGGACGAGGAAAGCGTTCGCCGACACCTGTCCCGCGAGGGATTGACGGAGGACCATATCGACCGGCAGGCGCCGCACCGCACTTACCCCGGCAACCGGCCGAGCAGCACGATAGTCCTGGACCGGCTGACCCCCGAGTCTCTGGGAGCCCTGATCGCGCTCTACGAACACAAGGTGTTCGTGCAGGGTGTCGTCTGGCAGGTGTGCTCCTTCGACCAGTGGGGCGTGGAGTTGGGCAAGGAGCTTGCGGTCGCGGTTGACCGGCTGTTCACCGGGGACGGCTCCGGGCCGGAAATGGACGGCTCCACCCGTGGGCTGGTTGCACTGCTGGGCAGTGGTGCCGGAACGGCGTCTTAGCGACTTGCCATCATAATACCTCAATGAAATTCTATACTGCAGTGTGAATTTGAGGTATTAATCCTGGTTGAGGATAATGCCTTCCGATAGACGACATGCCGAGAGTCGACATTGCCCATCGCTCCGAAACCGCCGTGGCGGCTGTACTCCCGCCTTCCGTCCGAATCCGGCGCAGCCGCAAGGATGGCCATTCGGTTGACCTCGAACTCAACGGGAAACCCGTCCGGGTCACTTGGCTCGGCGAGGGAGGGCTGCGACAGGCACGGGAGTTGATCGCCGGTCGGAAAGACCGCCCGGATGTTGCGGTTGCCCGCCGCATGTCACCCGGTGCCCGCAACGTGCTTTCCGCCGCAGGGATTGGCTGGGTTGACGAAACCGGTGCCGCGGAGATATCACGTGGTTCGTTAATCATTTCCAGAAGTGGACGCCCTCCAAAGTCACGGAAAAAGCCGCCTCACTGGACACCCTCGGTCCTGGCTGTCGCCGAGGCCTTGCTCTGTGGTGCGCAGGCGACAGTCGGCACCGTGCAGGCAGATACTGCGTTATCCGCAGGCAGTGCCACAGGTGCGCTGCGCACCCTCACCGATCTCGGGCTCTTGGACGCTGAGGCGCGTCGTGGGCGCAACGCCGCCCGTCGAATTCCTGATCCGGACCGGTTGCTGGATGCATATGCGGTTGCGGCTGCGGAACTGATGCCCACAATCAGCCTTACAGTCGGAGTGACTAGCCCGCTTTCGTCACCGATTTCCAATATCGGACCCCAGTTCTTGTGAATGACACGGATTTTGTCGATCTGCCGGCAGGATCAACACCAACCGCCACGATCAGTCGGGATTCCTACAGGGGAAACGGGATTTCCGACACTTTCCGGGACCCGGCGGGCGTTGATGGCGCCATCCGCGCGTGCGACGCCCCCGGCATTGCGCCGGTCATCGATTCCCAGGCAGGAGGGTGATCTTCAGGCTATCCCGACGGATGCCACAAGGGCGCCTTCCGCAAGTTCCCCAGCACCCGGGCAAAGACCTCGGCATACGGATACGACTGGGAGAACGACAGCCACACCCGCCGGGCCGTGATCCGGATCCGGGCGCCGACCTTCAGCAGCTTCAGCCGAATCGTGGAACACTGGGCGCGGGCGAACCGCGTGCCCCCGGTGCCCAGTCGCCGAAGGGCATGCATCAACACATAGGCGAACGAGGAGAAGTACAACCGCAACTGGTTCGCCCGCATCGTGTGTGCGCTGGTGCGGTCGGCAAACAGATCGAGCTGCTGCTCCTTTATCCGGTTCTCCATCTCCCCACGGGCGCAGTAGAGCTTCTCGTACAACCGCTTCGCGCAGGCCTTGCGGGGCGACAGGCTGGTCACCACGAACCGCGGATTGTCCCCCTTCCACAGAACCTCCGCCTTGCCCACCACCCGACGGCTGCGACTCCACGACTCCCGGGTCCGGTAGGTGAAGTCCCGGAACCGCCGGGCCGGCCTGCCGGTGCGGCCATGCACCGAGCGGGCCTCCCGCAACTCGGCCTCCAGGGCCCGCACCAGGCGCCGGTTGCGCGCCAGTCCCAGCACATAACCCACATCATGCTCCTCGCACCACGCCATGATCGACTCCCGGCAGAACCCCGAATCCCCCCGGATGTGGATGCGCGTCTTCGGCCAGTGGTGGCGGATCCGGCCCACGATCCGGGAAAGCTCCTCGATACTGCCCGCCGATGCATCCCGGTCCGACGACCGCAGCCGCGCGCACAACAGGTGTTCGCCGCAGAAGATGTACAGCGGCAGGTAACAGTAGCATCCGTAGTAGCCATGGAAGAAACGCCCTTCCTGGTTTCCGTGCAGCGGGTCGTCCGTCGCATCCAGGTCCAGCCAGATCTCCCGCGGCGCCCGCGCGTGGGATTCCACAAACAGATCCACCAACAACCCGTCGAGCGCCTCGGGGTCCGCAACCATGCGCTTGTAGCGGTCCCGCGACGCCGTCTCCGGTTCGCCGAGTTCCATCCGGTTCAGCGTGCTCGCACTGGCCAGCGCATGGCCCCGATCGCGATTCCGGATCCGGTCCTCCCCCGTGACATCCCTCTTGCCCACCAGCAGGGACAGCAACGCATCATCCCGCAGTTCCCCATGGTCGTTGAGGTCCTCATAGCCAAGCGCGATCCCATAGATCCGCTGCGATACCAGTTCCCGTACGCTGTGTTCAACGCTCGCCGGGTTGCGGTGATCCGCAAAGCAGGCCGACACCCGCGCTGTCACCCCGGTGCGCTTGTCCACCTCCCGCAAAAGGACGCCGCCGGCGTCCGAACTGATGCGGCCGCCGTCAAACCGGCCGGTTACCTGGCGACGCCCGAGGGCGTGAAATTCGAGTTGCTCTCCGGTACACTGTGTCTTCAAGGTTGCTTCCTCTCTGATTGGCCTAACTTGTTGATCGCACAACTGTTATGCCATGGGAAGCAGCCTTTTTCTACCCCCTCGGTGATTTTTTCGGGCTAGGCGTGACCCGGTTGCTGACCTGAAGCAAATTGGCCGGCAGTGGGACCATGCGGGCATTTCGTGGGCGACCACGGGTACCGTAGCGGCATCGCTTCTTGCCCCCTATCTCACAACCGTCACGTCCAGCGAGGTCTATGTCGAAGAAACGACGATCGCCCGACTCGAATGGATGGCTGCGAATGCCGGCCTGGAGCCGATCGAAGGCGGGCGGCTCACCCTCCGTCCTTTCCCCACGGTCACGGCCAGGCGGCTGGCCGGGGTGACAAACGGATTGCGTGTCGTTCCGTGGCCCCGCGTCTACGCCGATCTGCGCGTCGTTGGCGTGCGGGGCGAGGAGGCTGCGGAACATCTCCGGGAATATTTTCGTGGTTGAGGAACCGCCGCCGCGACTTCGCGTGGACAATCTGAAACCCACGGAATCCTCCGGTTCCAAGATGTGCTTGCTGACGCTGGGTTGTGACAGGTGCATTGGCTCTGCGGCCGTCGAGGTGGAGCTGGTCTGGAAGATCATATGAAAAACCCCAACGCGCCTCAGGTTCTTGCACGGGTTGTTCTGTTGCTGGGTATTTCGGGATTACGCCGATTGAAATATGATTGAGATCGTCAAACCGCAAGAAACGACGTACTTGTCTTCACGGGGGGATTTCGTGCCTCATCACCTCATTTCACGGGACCACATCAGGACTTACCGGGAGGATGGTGTCGTGCTCATCAGGGGATTGTTCGCAGATCACGTGGAGACCTTGAGGCAGGGAGTGGACCGGAACATGGCCCATCCCGGGGAATACGCTTCCGAGAACCTGCACGAGGGGGAGGCGGGAAGGTTCTTCGACGACTACTGCAACTGGACCCGCATCCCGGAATTCGAGGAAGTCGTCCGCGTGTCGGCGGCGGCCGAAGTCGCGGCGGACCTGATGGAATCCGACACGGTGCAGATGTTCCATGACCACGTGCTGGTCAAGGAACCCGGGACATCCAAGGAGACGCCCTGGCACCAGGACGCACCCTACTACTTCGTCGACTGCGCGCAGACGGTCACTTTCTGGGTGCCGCTGGACCCCGTACGGGAGGCTTCCCTGCGGTGTGTCCGGGGTTCCCACCGCTGGCCGAAGCCGGTGCTGCCGATTCGGTGGCTGTCGGAAGAGGATTTCTACCCGGATGAGGATGCGTATATGCCCGTTCCCGATCCTGATGCGGAAGGCATGGAGGTGATCGAGTACGAAATGGAACCCGGCGACGCGGTGGCCTTCAGCTTCCGGACCGTCCATGGCGCACGCGGCAACCGGTCGGACCGGCGCAGAAGGGCGTTTTCACTGCGTCTCGTCGGTGACGATGCACGGTACGTCGAGCGCCCGGGCCGCACTTCCCCGCCGTATCCCGGCCATGGAATGATGCCGGGCGAGCGGCTCCGTGAAGACTGGTTTCCGATCATCTTCAGGCGATGATCCCCTTGCGGGCCCCGGCCCGTACGGACGGCCGCCCGAACCCGACGGCTCAGGCCAGTGCGCCCCCGCAGCTGCTGCCGGCGCCGGCGGTGCAGCCATAGCAGTGATTGCCCACGGCCACGACACTGTCCTGCAGAGACCCCGGGTCGAGTTCCCACAACCGCCTTTTGCCACCGCCCAGCGGCAGTCCGAGCATCTGGTTGAAGTCGCAGTCAAACACGTAGCCCTGCCAGTCCACGCTCAGCAGGTGGCGGCACATGAGCGGTGACACGGTTGCCGGGTTGAAGTTGTCCACCAGGAGCTGCATGTAGCTCTCCAGCTGTCCGGTACGTTTCAGGTAGTGTTCGAACCGGTTGATCGGCAGGTTGGTAATGGTCAGCAGGCGGTTGAACTCGATGCCGAAATCCTCCCTGAGTCGGGTCCTGTAGTCTTCCTCGAGACCGGCCTGCGGCGGCGGCAGAACCGGGCCCACCGGGTTGTAGACGAGGTCGACGATCTTGTCCGCCTCGCGGCCGTATCCCAGGCCGTTGAGCGCTTTCAGGCCATCGATGCTCTTGCCGAACACCCCCTTGCCGCGCTGGCGCTCCACGTTCTCCCGGGAATAGCAGGGCAGGGAGCACACCAGGCGGACATTCCGCGCCGCGTACCATTCGGCGAGGTCTTCCTGGCCCGGCTCGAACAGCACGGTGATATTGCATCGGGAGGTGATGCCGATGCCCTGTGAGAGCAGGGCATCCACGAACCAGCGGAAATGCGGGTTCAACTCCGGGGCGCCGCCGGTCAGGTCGGCGGCCCTGATCCCGTTTTCGGCCGCCCAGGCCACGATCCGTTCCATGGTCTCCCGGTCCATCAGTTCGGTGCGCTTCGGCCCTGCCTCCACGTGGCAGTGCTCGCAGGCCTGGTTGCACAGGTAGCCGAGGTTGATCTGCAGCTCGGACAGGCGCTCACGGGTCAGGGGAAAACAGCCATGATCGGCCAGGGTCTGGTTGAACAGGTATCGAACGCGGGTGTCCATGGGGCAGGGGGCTGGGCAATGGGGTGGATTATACAGGGACTAGAGTGACAATCCGGGATTCGGTTCGATAATGATTGCTGCAGTACCCGGTGAATTTTTGTGAATCGCAGAATTTGTAGATACATTCTTGTCATGGGAACAGCGTTGTCATGGACTGCCTTGATAGATTGCGTCAAATTTTCCGCATAGACTTCGGGCTCATCAGATTGTGGAAATTTTCAGGAAAGATGGGATCTGCCATTTGCCGTCAATCATCCGTGATAGGAGTTGCATGCCCTAGCGGCTGCATCCGGATTCTGTGTGAGGGATGGACAGTAACAACCATTCCTACCCCGCCGTGGACCTTGCACATTCGTGGAGAGGTATCGCCCGGCATCAATGTAATGCCATACGCGAAAATCCCGCCCCCTATTTCATTGATTGGAAATGTTTTTTGAAATAGCTGCCATACGTGAATCAAGGACCCGGATGACAGGATACAACGTTAAATCGACATCAACCCCGACCCCGGTTACGCGGCGATTGCTTCAGGGTCGCAATGAATAGTCTCGGGTTGGTGCCATCTTCGTGGGGTATGGAGCTAGATGAATTCCAGATAGGTATCAATTTCCCAGTCGGTGGTGTGATCGAGATATTCGTTCCACTCCTTGCCCTTGATCGCCAGAAAATGATCGACCATGGGTTGCCCGATAGCCTCGGTCAGATCGGTATCAGCCTTGAGAGCGCGTAGCCCCTCGCCCATCGTGTCCGGTATGACATTGTCTGTTTTGGGTTCGGTGAATCCTTCGCTCGGCTCGGGATCCGGAACCGGGTACTGTTTCGTGAAGCCGAGCCGACAGGCCTGTAGCGCCGCTGCTGCTGCGATGTAGGGATTCGCTGCACAATCGGCCAACCGATGCTCGATGCGGGTTCCCTTGCCGCGGTCGAGCGGAATACGCGTCGTAGCGCAGCGATGGTCGTAACCCCAGTTGCCCGCATGTCCGCATATGTTTGACGGTCGAAGTCGCTTGTATGAATTGATCGTGGGACACATCAGGGCAGCCAGCGACATATGATGCTTGATCAGGCCGGCAATCATTGGCTTGACCATGTCGGAGAGGCCGTCATCTTTACTCGGATCGTCGAGCAGGTTATTGCCGTGTTCGTCTGACAGGCTGATGTTCAGGTGCATCCCACTGCCGCCTCGATCCGACAAGGGCTTGGGCATGAAACTGAAGAGGTAGCCCTGCTTGATCAACAGTTCCTTGGCCATTAGGCGAAAAAGGAACAGATTGTCCAGGGCGGTGAGCGCATCGGCATATTCGAGAGTGAACTCAAACTGCGGCCAGTCGAATTCGGAATTTATCGCCTCTATCGGAAAATTCAGCTTCTCGGCGGCTTCCCAAACGATATCCATCAATCCCTCGGGGTCTACACTCGGACCTGTGCCGTACACGTAGGCTCCGGGCGTGTCGTAAGGCTCCCATTTCCCATCATGGCCGCGTTGAAAAACGTATGCCTCCAGTTCGATCCCAATGTTGACGGTGCAGCCCAACGCTTTCCAGTCGGCAAGGGTCGTCTTCAGCAAGCTCCGTCCACAGAGAGGCAAGGGCTTGTCATTGCTGTATAGATCGGCCACGACGACACCGGTGTCCTTTTCCCAACTGGGGCGGACTTGTTTGATATCGTAGATTGCCTTCAGGTCGGGCAAGCCCATTTCCATTCCGGCCCCAGGGGCATTGATGAGATCCCTCTTGTAATCGACGGCATAGATGCCGATACAGGCGTTCATCTCACCTTTTTCCGCCAACCCGGCGGGAACATACTTGCCGCGCGCCAGATTCAGGTGGTCGGCGGACAGCACACGGATGCGTTTGAAGTCGTCTAACATGATTGAACCTCTCTCTTCATCACTGATGGCGCTTTGGGGGAACCGGTAGTGTTTGTTATTTCCGCCTTACCAAGCTGACAGCTAATCGCTTGTCAGATGACTCCACATGCGCCATTGACATATCGTTAGGTTGCTAACGATAAAACATAACACACCCCAGCTGGAATTAACATGATTCCTGAAATCAGGTCCTTGCGCGCACTGAATCAATATGCTGGTACTGGCTCGCCAGTGCGCGTGTGGAACCGGCCAGGGCGATGGTGTCGACGCCGATGGCGATAAAGACGGCCCCCATCTCCAGATAGGACTGGATCATGTCGTCTTCGGTGCTGAGTATGCCGACCGCTTTATTTGCCCGCCTGATCTTCGCGATTGCGGCGCTTATTGCGGATTGCACGTCGGGGTGTCGGGTGTTTCCGATCTGATCCAGGGATGCGGCCAAGTCCGAAGGGCCGATGAATATGCCATCGTAGCCGTCAATCTCAAGAATCTGATCGAGATTATCCAGCCCGGCCCGCGATTCTATCTGCAGCAACAGACAGATTTGGTTTTCGATTCTGTGGTCGTAGTTGTCGATCGCAAGCCAACGCGATGATCGGGCGATTGCCGCCCCGACGCCGCGGAAGCCGGCGGGCGGATAACGTGTCGCGTTGACCAGCTGTCTGGCCTGCTCGGCGGTTTCGACCATCGGAATGAGGAGGTTGTGCGCCCCGATGTCGAGCAATTGCTTGATATTGGCTGCGCTCCCCTCTACCGGCCGCACCACAGGTTGTGACGGATAGGCAGCGACTGCCTGCAGCTGTGCCAGTATCGAATGAATGTCGTTTGGACCATGTTCACCATCGATCAGCAGCCAGTCGAAACCGGCGGTTGCACAAATCTCGGCAGTGTAGGGACTTGCCAACGCCATCCAGTAGCCGTACTGAACCCTGTTCTCGGCAAGGGCTTCCTTAAAGGGATTGCTGAGTGTTTTCATGTCTAGCGAAACCTGCAGGTGATTGATCCGAGATTGCAGAAGTCCCCGTGAATGGTGTCGCCGGGGGCAACGGGCACCGGTCGCGTAAAGGAGCCGGCAAGAACCACCTGGCCGGCCTCCAGCGCAATGCTAAATGGCGCCAATTTTTTTGCCAGCCAAACGATGCCGTTGGCCGGGTTGTTGAGCACCCCGGCGGCGACTCCGGTTTCTTCAATGATGCCGTTTTTGTACAGCAGTGCAGGAATCCAACGTAAATCCAGGTCCATCGGCCGCATCGCGCGGCCGCCAAGTACGATTCCGGCGTTGGCGGCATTGTCGGCAATCGTATCCATCACGGTACGCGTCTGTTGCTGCCCCGGATCGACGCCGTTGTTGCGAAAATCGATAATTTCGAGAGCAGGCGTCACGAAGTCGGTTGCATTGATTACGTCGAAAATAGTAACCGCGTCGCCCTCAAGGCGGCTGCCGAGAATGAATGCCAGTTCGACCTCTACCATCGGCGTCAGGAATTTCCTGGCTTCTATTTCGGAGCCATCGTCGAAAAACATCTTGTCGAACAGCGTACCGAAATCCGGCTCGTCTATTTCGGCCTGCATTTGCATCGCGCGTGACGTCAGCCCGATTTTGTGACCCTTCACTACCTGGCCCTCGGAGATCTTGATCTTGCACCATTCGCTTTGAATGGCATAGGCGTCCGCAATGGTTATGTCGGGATACTCCAGAGAAGTCTGCTTGATGCGCTCTACGCTTGCTTCTGCCTCATGCAAACGCCGGGCAACACTCTTGATATCGGAATCTTGCATCGGGTTCTCCGTGACCGCCGTCACAAAATCAATCCAGACGGCAAGTAGTATTGAACATGTTCGTTTCGGGGTGGTGTGTTCGAAAGGTCATTGACGTGCTTTAAAACGCTCGAGTACCGCATCGCGAAACGTATGAAAAATTTTCTGCGACAGCGTGTCTTCCCAGAATCGCCATTCAGGGTGCCATTGAACTCCCAGTGTGAAACCGGGGCTGTCGGTTACACGGATCGCCTCGATCAGGCCGTCGGGGGCAACGGCCTCGACCTGCAATCCGCCACCCAGGCGGTCGATTCCCTGCCCATGCAGGGAATTCACCATCGCGACAGTATCGCCGTAGATGCTGTGCAGCAGCCCGCC
>JAJDTE010000013.1:0-4178 GCA_022827325.1 Gammaproteobacteria bacterium
GTAAACGTTCGGTCACGCGTGTATAGGAGCATAGAGACGATGATGATGTCGCACCAAAGTGTGTCTGGAATTGGTGCTACCACTGGTTGTCACAACCCTTTTCACTCTATGCCGAATATTCACAATTACCACCTGTCACCCCATGACCGAACGGTTACAATCGAAAATTCGGCCTGAAAAAATCTTCGAGGAAAATGGTACTTCAACCGTAATCGAATCGCAACCGTCTGGAGTCAAACGAAGGGGTTTCCAATCGTGCGATTGACTACCCGGAATCAGATGACATCAAACGAAACAGATATATAACTCACTGAAATAAATATATTATTGATATGATCGAACAGTCAATCGTACGATTGGGGATGACTTCTGAAATTTAGAATATATAATCTCCGGAGTGATGCAAATTCGGGGTAAGCATGGGGTAAACATTCTGTAAAGAATCGATCCCAACCGAACAGCGCGGCGAATGGCAGGAACACCGCAAAGGACGGTACACCTCAGGAGCCCTTGCCATGATCCACCCGAACCGACGATGCGTATTGCCGGCGCCGTCAAGGGACTCGCCGACGGGAACCCTCTTCCCGGGGGACGCACAACCAGCCGGTACCTTTTGTTCCAGCATCAGTTGATTTGTCCCGGAAATTGACCCATCCTTCGGATGATCCCTTACACCTGTTCGTGGAGTGTCCGGAATGAGGATTCTCACCCTTTTCTGCGTGGCGATGCTGTCGGTCCCCATGATCGGCACCGCGTTCGCCGGAGACTTCAGGCCCGCGGTGGTCTATGACACCGACAACAAGTTCGACAAGGGCTTCAACGAAGGCGTCTGGAATGGTCTGCGGAAGTTCTCCGACGAGACGGGCGTCCGGGTCGAAGAGTTGCTGATTGCCGACAGGACCCGGCGTGAGCAAGCGATACAGGACCTGGTGGAAAGTGGGGCAACCATGGTGATTGCGGTAGGATTCGCCCAGGCGGACGCAATCGACGCAGTGGCGGCCGATTATCCCGACCGGCAATTCGCGATCATCGACGTCTCCTGGCTGGACCGTCCCAATCTGCGCCAGTACGCTTTCAGGGAGCATGAAGGCAGTTATCTGGTAGGCGTCGCGGCGGCCCTGGCCAGCCGGACCGGCAAGGTCGGCTTCGTGGGCGGAATGGATATCCCCCTCATCCACAGGTTCCATTGCGGCTATCTGCAGGGTGCGAAGGCCGCCAGGAGCGACATCGAGGTCCTGCAGGCGATGGTCGGAACGACACCCGCCGCCTGGAGAGATCCGGCGAGGGCCGCGGAACTTGCACAGGTTCAGATCGAGCGGGGCGCCGATGTCATTTATCATGCTGCCGGCGGAAGCGGTATCGGCGTCATCCGGGCCGCAGCCGAAGCCGGCAGGCTTGCCATCGGCGTCGACTCGAACCAGAACGGGCTGGCGCCCGGGTCGGTGCTGACCTCGATGCTGAAGCGTGTCGATGTGGCTGCCTACCAGACGCTCAGTGACGGGCTGAACGGCAACTTCACTGCCGGTGTCATCAGCATGGGCCTTGCCGAGGGCGGTGTCGACTGGGCGCAGGACGAGCACAATGCCGGCCTGCTCTCGGACAGCCTGAAGTCTGCCGTCGAGCAGGCCAGGGCAGACATCGTAATGGAAAGGATCAAGGTACACGACTACATGCAGGATTCCCGCTGTCCCGGCTGAGTCCCCTTTACTGCCGCACAGCTTCAGGGCAGACCGGTTGCTGTGGGAATCCGGTCACCCCGCGATACGCTGATCGGCCGATTCCGGGTAGTCCAGCAGCCTCGCCGTCCTGACGGTCTTGCTACACCGCGGAAACGGTTTCTCCGGAAAATACAGACCGCCCGGTTCCTGCCCTCCCTCCCGTCAGGGCAATCTCATGGACACGCTGCCATCAATGCCGCATCAGGGAAACAGGCGGTGTCCGGTACGGGACGCGAAAGCCATACCGACCGTGAATTTCAGACATCCTTGGGAATATCTTCGTGCAGGCTTTCCGACGGATAGCGAAAGGAACCGAACCGGATCACCAGTGTGGCCAGCGCCAGGATCAGGATTGCGGAGGAGATGTAGATCAGGGGCAGGACCGGCAACTCCCCGATCGGCATTTCCTCCACCAGGTGATGGTCCACCTGGATGATGCCCACCAGCATGCGGGTGAGGGCCGTTATGGCCACGTAGATCAGGAAACGCACGGGCATGCGCTTGGTCTTGAAATAGATGCCGACCATGGCACCCAGTTCAAGGTAGATGAAAAGCAGCAGGATATCCTCGATGGATGCCGAGCGCTTGCTGGCCATCAGGTGCAGGAACTCTGCCCCGGCGGACCAGACCACCATGCTGCCGATCACGAACAGGGCCAGGTAATGGAACACATCCGTCAGGAAATTTCCGAGGAAGCGAACAGACTGGTTGAGTTTGCGGTTTGTTTCGAGCATTCTGACTGCAATACGGGACCGTTGTGCGGCAATCTAGCATAATAATCAATTACGGGTCTCGGGATGTCGTCCGGCCGGGATCCGGGACCGGGTGCTGGATTACCGCGGCGCGTCACCCGGATACTGCCATTCGCGGTATCGCCATGCCTCAATGAAGCGCCCGGCAGGCGGCGGCGACCGGCCTGTCCCACAGCCCGGGTTCCACGCGACGCTCAATGTCGTGTTCCACTTCGTCACGGAGGTTCGGAAGGAAATCGAGACGGCTGCGTGACTCGATCTCGTCGATGCTCGCCAGGAACCCGGGGAGGCTGTCCGCCTCCAGCTTCCGGTTCGGCAGTATGAACGCGATGGCCTCCATCCGCCCGGGGTCGAGAGCCAACTTGAAGAAATGCGAGGGAACATCTACCAGGATTCCGTTGTCATCCACCCCGTCGCCGTCCATGTCCACGGCAAGCCTGGCTGTTTCCCGGTCCTCGTAGAGGGGCCCGGTGACGACATGAAGCAGGCCACGCTCGCACCCCCACTGCCGCATCTTCCGTTCCAGCACCCGCCAGATGCCCCGGTTGAATCCGGCACCCACCTGCGGCGCCATGTTGCTCATGAAAAAGCTTTCGCTCATGGCCGCCTCGGACCACTTCATGGACCCCGCCGGCGCGAGATGCCCCCGGTCGTAGCCCGTCTTCCGGTAATCGTCTTCCGCCACCCGGTGTTGCAGCGGAACCCCGGGGTCCGGCCGGTATGCCTCCCTTCGTTCCGTCCTGGGACTGATGAGATCCTCCCTGCGCAGCCGGTAGGCAACCCAGTCCGGAACGTTGCGGGCAGGATTGAATGCAACGACCTGGCCGGCATGGCAGAGGATGACCCAGTCCGGGGCGACGCCCGTCCCGGAAGCATTGTCCGGTGCGCGGTGGAAAGGCCGCCCCTGGGGAGTGAAGTGGTCACAGTCCGCCGATGCCGGACCAGCCAGGACGGCCAGCAGCAAGGCCAGGCGGCCCACCCTTCGTTTCCCGCATGCGGGACCTGGCAAACTGGAACTGGTCACACCGGAATCCGGTATTGCTGCCGCTGTGTCCGCCTGACTATTCCAACGCGGATATGATCCGGTGATGCAGGGGTTCACCGGCAAAGCGGCTCATCTCCTGGAGGCCGGTGGGACTGGTGACATTGACCTCGATCAGCTGGCCACCGATCACATCGATTCCCGCGAAGAATATCCCCCGGGAAACCAGCGCGGGTTTCAGTTCCGCACAGATTTCACGGTCCCTGGGTGTCAGGTCCACCGGCTGGGCACTGCCCCCCTGATCGAGGTTGTTCAGTTCCACGCCCTCGGCATGTACGCGCAGAATGGCTCCCAGGGGCTCGCCAATAAGCAGGAGAATCCGTTTGTCCCCTTCCCGCGCCGCCGGCAGGTACTCCTGGGAGACGACCCAGTGCCGCCCCGCCCGGGTGGAGTCCTTGAGTGGCGACGGGTCATCGCCCGGGGAGAAAAAGACGATTCCCTTGCCGCCGTGGCCGTCAATCGGTTTTACCGTAATTCTGCCGATCCGGTCCGCGAATGCCAGGATATCCTCGACCGACTTGCTGACCAGAGTCCGCGGGGTGTAGCGCGGAAACGCCAGCGCCGCAAGCTTCTCGTTCCAGTCCCTGACACCCTGCGGCCGGTTGATCACGCGGGTGGTCGGCGGAAGAAAGTCCAGCAGCAGGGTGGTATACAGGTAGCCGCGGT
>JAJDTE010000237.1:0-6223 GCA_022827325.1 Gammaproteobacteria bacterium
TGGCGAGTTGCTGGTGGTGGCCGGCTATATCGACCAGGGCGGCAAGGGCATGATCCAGGCCTCCCTGGACAGCGGCGCCTTCGACCTCTTCATGTTGCCGGACGGCATGGTGGGTGACGCCCTCGCCGACCACTTCGGCGAATCCATCGAAGGCTCCTTCGGCACCGTACCCGGCACCGACAGTCCCGGGGCCGCCATGATGGGGGAACTCACCAAGGACCAGGGCTTCAACGGCACCGATCCCTATGTACCGGAAGCCTATGACGCCTCCGCCCTGATCCTGCTGGCCATGCAGTCCGCGGGTTCCGCGAACAGCGCGGATTTCAAGGGGCACATCGAGAAGGTCGCCAATGCGCCGGGCGAGGAGATATTTCCCGGTGAACTGGCCAAGGCGCTCAAGATCCTGGCGGACGGGGGCGATGTCGACTATGTCGGCGGCACTGCGGTGGAACTGATCGGTCCCGGCGAGGCGGCGGGCAACTACCGCGAAGTGGAAATCAAGGGCGGCAAGTTCGAGACCGTCACCTACCACTAAAGTCAACCGCACAATTCGATGATACCTGAGACGGCCGGGACCAATGTCCTGGCCGTTTCCTTATGTCTCCGGGAAGGCACCGAAAGGACTGTCCGCCCCCCCGGCGACCGGATATCCATTGATTTGCGGGCATGATCACGGTCTCGGACCTGCACATGCATTTCGGCGGCATCCGCGCCGTCGACGGGACCTCGCTGACCATTGAAAGAAACTCCATCACCGGCCTGATTGGACCCAACGGCGCGGGCAAGACCACGCTGTTCAACGTCATCGCCGGTGTCCTGGAACCCACTTCCGGCACGGTGACCCTTGATGACGAGGACATCACCGGCCTCGAACCGCACCAGCTCTTCGCCAAGGGTCTCCTGCGCACTTTCCAGATTGCCCATGAGTTCTCCACGCTGACGGTACTGGAAAACCTCATGGTGGTTCCGGGCGACCAGCCGGGAGAGCGTCTCTGGCAAGCCTGGTTCCATGGCCGCGAGGTGCAGGATTTCGAAGGCCGGATCCGGCAAAAGGCCCGGGAGGTCATCGAGTTCCTGGAAATAACCCACCTGGAAAACGAACTGGCCGGCAACCTGTCCGGCGGCCAGAAGAAGCTCCTGGAACTCGGGCGCACGATGATGGTGGATGCGAAGATCGTGTTCCTCGACGAAGTCGGCGCCGGCGTCAATCGCACCCTGCTAAAGACCATCGGCAGTTCCATCAAGCGGCTTCACGAGGAGCGCGGCTACACGTTCTGCATGATCGAGCACGACATGGATTTCATCGGCCGCATGTGCGATCCGGTGATCTGCATGGCCGAAGGGAAGCTGCTGGCCCAGGGAACGATTGACGAAATCAAGGCGAACGAGGAAGTCATCGAAGCCTATCTCGGCACCGGCCGCAAGCACAGGGCAAGGGACGAGGCATGAGCTTTCTCGACGCCAGCGGCATGACCGGCGGTTACGGAAGCGGCGCTGACATCATACGGGAATGCACCATCACTGTGGAAAGAGGCGAAATCGCAGTCGTGGTGGGCCCCAACGGCGCCGGTAAATCCACCGCAATGAAGGCGGTGTTCGGCATGCTGAACCTGCGGGAAGGATCCGTGATGCTGGACGGAAGGGAGATCACGCACATGCCCCCGCAGGAACGGGTCAATCTCGGCATGGGGCTCGTGCCCCAGGTGCGCAACATCTTCGTCACCATGACGGTGCAGGAAAATCTGGAGATGGGGGCATTCATCCGGAACGATGACTTCGGTGACACCATGGCACAGGTCTTCGAGTTGTTCCCCGTCCTGAAGGAAAAGCGCCACCAGCCCGCGGGTGAACTGTCGGGCGGCCAACGCCAGCAGGTGGCTGTGGGCCGGGCTCTGATGACACAACCCAAGCTGCTGATGCTGGACGAACCCACGGCGGGGGTTTCCCCGATTGTCATGGACGAGCTGTTCGACCGCATCCTGGAGGTAGCCAGGAGCGGCATCGCCATTCTGATGGTGGAGCAGAACGCCCGTCAGGCCCTGGAAATTGCAGACCGCGGCTTTGTGCTGGTGAATGGTGAAAACCGTTTCACGGACAGCGGCAGGGCCCTGCTGGCAAACCCGGAAGTCCGCCGCTCGTTCCTCGGGGGCTGAATGGACATTCTGAACGCACTGGTCCTGTTCGCCAATTTCGTCTTCGTGCCCGCCACGGCCTACGGAGCCCAGCTTGCCCTGGGCGCCCTCGGCGTCACCCTGATCTACGGCATCCTCCGTTTTGCCAATTTCGCCCACGGAGAACTGATGGCATTCGGCGCCATGGCGGTCATCCTCTGCACCTGGACCCTGCAGGACATGGGCATTCACCTCGGACCGCTGCCCACGGCCCTGCTGGCGTTGCCTGTCGGCATCTTCGTCGCGGCGATCATGGCGCTGCTGACCGATCGCTACGTGTTCCGGTTCTACCGCCTGAAAAAGTCCGACCCCATCGTTTTTTCCATTGCCTCCGTAGGGGTCATGTTTGTCATGGCCGGTCTGATCCGGGTGATCATCGGGCCGGATGACCAGAGCTTCGCCGACGGCGCCCGCTTCATCATCACCGCGCGGGAATTCAGGGAGATGACCGGGCTCAGGGAGGGTCTCGCCATCCGGCAGACCCAGGTCATCACCATCGTCGTGGCCTTGCTGGTTATGGCACTGCTGTTCTGGTTCCTGCAGAAAACGCGCTCCGGAAAGGCCATGAGGGCGTATTCCGACAACGAGGACCTGGCCCTCTTGTCCGGCATCGACCCGGACAGGGTGGTGCGCATCGCCTGGATCATCACCGCAGTCCTGGCCACCATAGCAGGCACGCTGTACGGCCTGGACAAGACCTACAAGCCCTTCATCTTCCAGCAGATCCTGCTGCCGATCTTCGCCTCCGCCATCCTTGGGGGCGTGGGCCAGCCGGTGGGCGCCATCCTGGGCGGGTTCCTGGTGGCCTATTCCGAAGTCACCCTGACCTATGCCTACAAGAAGTTCCTGGCCTATCTCGGTCCGGAGGGCTGGGTGCCTGACAACCTGATGCAGATCCTGTCCACGGACTACAAGTTCGCGGTGTCCTTCATCATCCTGGTTGCGGTGCTGCTGGTAAGGCCCACCGGGATCATCCGCGGGAAGGTGATATGAACCGACGCGGGCCGCTGTATTTCGGTGTTTTCCTCCTGCTTCTCCTGTCGGTGGGTTTCGGCCAGAGCTGGAACGTGGCCCTCGGCATACTCAACCTGTGCCTGATTTCGGCCGTCATGTCCCTCGGCGTCAATATCCAGTGGGGCTATGCGGGCCTGTTCAACGTGGGTGTCATGGGTTTTACCGCCCTTGGCGGCCTGGCAGCCGTTCTCATCTCCATGCCGCCGGTGAAAGAGGCCTGGTCCGCCGGCGGCGCCGGAATCGGTCTTTCGCTGCTCGGCCTGCTGATTACCGTTCTGGTTGTCGTCTTCGTGCGCCGGAAGACCCCGAAGGTGTTCCGGTTCTGGGCCACGCTGCTGGTCATCCTCGTGGGCATGATCCTCATCCGCCTGGTATACACTCCGGCGGTTGAGCGCATTGAAGCGATCAACCCGGCATTCTCCGGCTACCTTGGCGGACTCAACCTGCCCATTACCCTGTCCTGGGTTGCCGGGGGACTGATCGCGGCCGGCGCCGGCTGGCTGATCGGCAGGATCACGCTGGGCCTTCGGGCGGACTACCTCGCCATCGCCACCCTGGGGATTTCCGAGATCATCCTCGCCGTCATGAAATACGAGGAATGGCTGACGAGGGGCGTCAAGAACGTCACTGGCCTGCCAAGGCCGGTACCCTACGAGGTGGACCTGATGGCATCGGAAGGGTTTGTCTCCCTTGCCGGCGGACTGGGGGCGGAGGTGGATACCGCGGCCAGCATCGTGGTCAAGCTGTGCTACGCAGCGCTCTTCGTTCTCGTTCTCGCCACCATCCTGTGGCTGTCGGAGCGGGCGCTGAAATCACCCTGGGGCCGCATGATGCGTGCCATTCGGGACAATCGGGACGCCGCCAGCGCCATGGGTAAGGATGTCAAGGCCAGGCACCTCCAGGTCTTCGTCCTCGGCTGCGCGGTCTGTGGAATCGCGGGCGCCATGCTGACCACACTGGACGGCCAGCTTACCCCGACCAGTTACATACCCATGCGCTTCACCTTCCTCATCTGGGTAATGGTCATCATCGGCGGGTCCGGCAACAACTGGGGGGCGGTGCTCGGGGGGTTCGTGATCTGGTTCCTCTGGATCGAGGCGGAACCGCTCGGCAACTGGTTCATGCAGACCATCACGCTGTTCATGCAGGACGGGTACTGGCTCAAGGACCACCTGATCGCCGGTGCGGCCTATACGCGTCTCATCCTGATGGGGGCCATTCTCCTTCTGGTCATGCGATTCGCACCGCGCGGGCTGATTCCCGAGCGCTGACCCGCACACCCGGGGACCGTCTGTCCGGGCCGGTCAGACCAATCGGTTCAACCCCGGTGGCCTTGGGCCGGATCAGGCCGCCACCCTGGCATTGAACATGCCGATGAGATCATCCCACGCCTCAAGCTGGCCCGCCACGCCGTTCCAGAATTCAGGCCGGCGGCGGAGATTGAAGTCGTTCACGCTTACTCCCCGCTGCTCCACCCAGGTGTAGTAACCGAGGTTGAATATCCGTTCACGCTCGCGGCTGGTGAGTTCCATCACGTGGGCGGGTTCACACCCGGCAAGGCAGCGGCCGAAGACTTCCGCGGCCTCCACGGTGTCGAACCGGCCCCTGAAACTGCGCTCAATCGCCTGTTCCAGTTCACTGGCGTACATCGCCGCCCCGTCCGTGGCGACGCAGAGCAGTACCGCCCGTTCGTCCAGGTCATGGTATCGGGCCAGCTTGATGGCTGACTGGATATTGGCGATACCGGACAGTCCCACATGCCCCAGCGCCCGGATCAATCCTTCATCCGAACCGGTGCGCCGGACGAGATACCGCCGCCCGGCGTCGGTGTTGAAAAGGACATTCAGGAGATCCGGCCCGGTGTCGGAAATACCCACCACGTAGTCCATGTTCATGACATTTTGGATCAGCGGAATGTGCTTGTCCCCGATGCCCTGGATCCCGTGTTCTCCGTAGCCGTTGGCCAGCATGGTGGGGCATTCGAGGGGTTCCGTGGCCGCGATGGCGGCCCCGTAATGCTGTTTCAGGTAATCGCCCGCAGCCATGGTGCCGGCGGAGCCGGTCCCGGCGATGAATACCTGCAGCCGATCTGCGGGTCCTGCCACCGCCTCGAAAAGCAAACCCAGCGCCGGACCGGATATGGTCCGGTGGCAAAGGTAGTTGGCGAACTCGTTGAACTGGTTCAGCACCACGTTCGACGGGTCCCTGGACAGCTCGTCACAGGCATCATAGATTTCCTTGACGTTGCTCTCCGACCCGGTTGTGCGGACGATGTCCTCGTCGGGATGCAGCGCCCATTGCTCCAGCCAGGCAAACCGCTCCCGGCTCATCATCTCCGGAAGCACCGCCACCCCGCGGCAACCGAGTATGCGGGAAATGGCGATACCGCCGCGGCAGTAATTCCCGGTGGACGGCCAGACCGCCCGGTCAATTGCGGGGTCGAAGCGCCCGCTCACCAGCCTCGTCGCAAGGCAGGCATAGGCTGCCAGCACCTTGTGGGCCGCGATCATGGGGAAGGCGTCCCCGAGCACCACCACGATGCGGGCCGCAACGCCCGTCAGGGCCGGCGGCAGTTCCAGCCAGGCCGGCGTTTCCCTGAGGCCGCCGTCATGGTCATTGAACCAGTGAATCCGGTAAAGGTTCAAGGGGGAGGCAGCATTCATCGAAACGCCGCCAAGGGCTTTTAGCAAACCGGGCTCGATCGTGTCTGGCGCAGCCAGTTCCGCCAGCCTTGGCAGCACAACCTGGCGTGACCTGGCATGGCGTACGGCAGTTTCCAGCACGCCTTCGTCGTGAATCTCCGGGGGGGTCAGCATGGATGGTGATATGAGGGAAGCCTATCGGGCCGAATTGTAGTGGGTATCGCGTCGCCGTCTGTGGATCAACAACGACAGGGTCCGATGATCCTCAACGCATGACGAACGGGTTGGACATGGGCTCACTGGAAATGTTGATCCAGGTGGTCTTGCTGCGGGTGTAGTCCTCGATTGCATCCAGCCCCGCCTCACGGCCGTAGCCGCTCATGCCGAATCCGCCGA
>JAJDTE010000114.1:0-29850 GCA_022827325.1 Gammaproteobacteria bacterium
TCCGGACGATGCGGCGACCAGGAGCCGCACACTGAAGGAGGAGGAGCCGTTCCGGTGCATTGCCTGCGGAAAGCCGTTCGCCACCGTGGCGATGATCGATCGCATGATGGAGAAACTGGCGGGCCACTGGATGTTCGAGACCCCGGAGCAGCGGAACCGCCTGCGGATGTGCGAGGACTGCCGGGTCGCCGACCTCTATGATCGCAAGGACATGATCGGATAATTGTTTCATTTTTTTCCGGTTTGGCAGCAAGGAATTCTATGCAGCGGCCGGAGAATTTTGCATCTGTTCTGAAAAACCGGGATAAGTCTTTGTTTTCAATAACCATAAGCCGAAGCTATTGCTGCGGCCTGCCGGTCAGGTGAAATTTACGTGAAGGCGGAAACTTGAACCGTACATTCCCGGGGTATATCTTTACGCTACCAAAACAACAATAAACGGCTTACGCCGGAATGCGCCGTGCCGTATCCATCCATTGGGCGGCCGGTGGTTCCGTGGTACTGAACACCATATGGGAGAGCCTGATTGGAAACCGTCCAGCCCTTGACGACTGAAAACGGGAATCTTGAGACGGCTGCCCTGATCGCACAGGAGGATCAGGCGCGGGCCGCGACCTATGCCGTCCTGGCGTCCCTGCTCAGCGATATCCCGGACCGCGATCTGCTGGACTATCTCTGCCATATCGATGACCCGGCCGATGCCGACAGCCCGGGAGACGTCGGCGAGGCCTGGCTGGCATTGCGCCGCGCCGCCGAAGCGGTGGACACGGCCCGGCTGGATGATGAATTCCATGCCCTGTTCATCGGCCTTGGCCGGGGTGAAATCGTCCCCTACGGGTCCTGGCACCTGACCGGGTTCCTGATGGAAAAGCCCTTGAGCGAGCTCAGGGATGACCTGCGTTCGCTGGGTTTCGAGGCGGGCGGGGATCACAAGGAACCGGAGGATCACATCGCCGCGATCTGCGAGACCATGTCGATCCTGATCGAATCGGACGACGTCGAGGGGTTCCGGCAGCGCCGGTTCTTCCTGCGCCACCTCCTTCCCTGGGGCGAGAAGTTTTTCCATGAACTGAAATCTGCGCGCAACGCGGATTTCTACCGGGCCGTGGGGCTGCTCGGAGAACGGTTCATGCAACTGGAAAGCCAGTATCTGAATGTTCAGCAACACTGAGACTGTATCTGAATGACATACACCAACCTTGATCAAGCTGAGGTACACACCATGAAGAAACCGGAAAAAGCCAGGCGCGCATTTCTGAAAGGCGCCGCCGTGACCACCGCGGCGATCGGTACCGGGGCTGCTGCATCCGGCGTGCTTGCCGGCACACAGGAGACCACGGAACCCGTGGCCAAGCAGGGCTACCGTGAAACCGATCATGTCCGTGCCTATTACCGGCTGGCCCGCAGATAGGCCGAAGGCGGAGCAACCGAAATTCATACAAACTTGATGATTCGCACAGCGACTCAGGAGAACCAAGCATGAAACTGATACGCAAGCAAACAGGCTCCGATGGCCAGGGCCAGCCGGGCATCGGACAGTCCATCGACCGAAGAACCTTTCTGAAGCGTTCCGGGCTGGCCATGGGTGCCGGCGCCGCGGCCACCACACTGATGCCCGGCAGGGTGAGAAAGGCCCATGCCGCCAGCGCCGCCACCGGCGACATCGTCGTCAAGCGCAGCGTCTGCACCCACTGCTCGGTGGGCTGCGGCGTGCGGGCCGAGGTGCAGAACGGAGTGTGGACCGGCCAGGAGCCGGACTTCGACTCCCCCTTCAACCTGGGTTCCCACTGCGCCAAGGGCGCGGCCGTACGGGAACACGGGCATGGAGAGCGCCGCCTCAAGTACCCGATGAAGCTGGAAGGCGGCAGGTGGAAGCGGCAGTCCTGGGATGACGCCGTCAACGAGATCGGCGACGGCATGCTGAAGATCCGGGAGGAATCCGGTCCCGACTCGGTCTACTGGCTCGGCTCCGCCAAGTTCAACAACGAGCAGGCCTTCCTGTTCCGCAAGTTCGCCGCGATGTGGGGCACGAACAACGTCGACCACCAGGCGCGCATCTGCCATTCCACCACCGTGGCGGGCGTTGCGAACACCTGGGGTTATGGGGCCATGACCAACAGCTACAACGACATGCACAATTCCAAGTGCATGCTGTTCATCGGCTCCAACCCGGCGGAAGCCCACCCGGTTTCCCTGCAGCATATCTTCAGGGCGAAGGAGAACGGCTCCAAGATGGTGGTGATCGACCCGCGCTACACGCGTACCGCGGCCCATGCCGATCACTACGTGCGGATCCGCCCGGGATCCGACGTGGGCATCATCTGGGGCATGATGTGGCATATCTTCGAGAACGGCTGGGAGGACAAGGAGTACATCCGCCAGCGGGTCTACGGCATGGACGAAATCCGCGCCGAAGTGGCCAAGTGGACGCCGGAAGAGACCGAGCGCGTCACCGGCGTGCCGGAGGCGACCGTCAAGAAAGCCGCGCAGATGATGGCGGAAAACAGCCCGGCGACCTTCGTCTGGTGCATGGGCGGAACCCAGCACACCATCGGCAACAACAACACCCGCGCCTACTGCGCCTTCCAGCTTGCCCTCGGCAACATCGGCAAGGAAGGCGGCGGTGCCAATATCTTCCGGGGACACGACAACGTGCAGGGCGCCACCGACTTCTGCGTGCTGTCCCATTCCCTCCCCGGCTACTACGGCCTGTCCAACGGCGCCTGGGGCCACTGGTCCCGGGTATGGGATCTGGACCCGGCATGGGTCAAGTCCCGGTTCAGCCAGGAAGAGGTGGAGGGCGACAACGGCAAGCCCACCCATCCGATGAACTACCGCGGCATCCCGGTCTCCCGCTGGGTCGACGGGGTGCTCGAGGAGAACATCGGCCAGAAGGACAACATCCGTTGCATGGTCTACATGGGGCATGCCGTGAACAGCCAGACCCGCGGGCCGGAAATGAAGAAGGCCATGGCCAAGCTGGACATGATGGTGATCATCGATCCCTATCCGACCCATGCCGCGGTCATGAACGACCGCACCGACGGCATCTGGCTGCTGCCGGGCACCACGCAGTTCGAGACCTACGGTTCGGTCACCGCGTCGAACCGCTCCCTGCAGTGGCGCGAGAAGGTCATCGAGCCGCTGTTCGAATCGCTGCCTGACCACACGATCCTCTACAAGCTGGCGAAGAAACTCGGCATCGCCGACCAGCTGTGCAAGAACATCGAGGTCAACAACGACGAACCGCTGATCGAGGACATCACCCGCGAGTTCAACAAGGGCATGTGGACCATCGGCTACACCGGCCAGAGCCCGGAACGCCTCAAGCTTCACATGGAGAACAAGCACACCTTCGACACCACGACGCTGAAGGCGGCAGGCGGCCCCTGCGACGGCGACTTCTACGGCATGCCCTGGCCCTGCTGGGGAACGGCCGAGATGAAGCACCCGGGAACCCCGGTGCTGTACGATCCCAGCAAGCCCGTGGCCGAGGGAGGACTGAACTTCCGCGCCCGCTTCGGTGTGGAGCATGAAGGCAACAACATCCTCGCCGAGGATTCCTGGCCGGTAGGCAACGAGATCCAGGACGGCCATCCGGAGTTCACCGCCGACCTGCTGAAGACCCTGGGCTGGTGGGATGACCTGACCCCCGAGGAAATGGCGCTGGCCGACGGCAAGAACTGGAAAACCGACCTGTCCGGCGGCATCCAGCGGGTGGCCATCAAGCACGGCTGCGCACCGTTCGGCAACGCCAAGGCCCGGGCCATCGTCTGGACCTTCCCGGACCGGGTGCCGATCCATCGCGAGCCGCTCTACGCGCCGGACCGCGAGCTGGTGGCGAAATATCCCACCTACGAGGACCGCAAGCGGTTCTACCGCCTGCCCACCAGGTACGCCTCCATCCAGGCCCAGGATTTCTCCAAGCAATTCCCGATCATTCACACCAGCGGACGGCTGGTGGAATACGAGGGTGGCGGCGAGGAGTCCCGGTCCAATCCCTGGCTGGCAGAACTGCAGCAGGAGATGTTCGCGGAGATCAATCCCAAGGACGCCAATGACCACAACGTGAAGGACGGCGACATGATCTGGATCGAAAGCCCCGAGGGGTCGAAGATCAAGGTCAAGGCAATGGTCACCCAGCGCGTGGGGCCGGGCGTGGTATTTACCCCGTTCCACTTCGGCGGTCACTACGAGGGCGTGGACCTCGTGGACAAGTACCCTGAGGGGACCGCACCATATGTCCGGGGCGAGGCGGCGAACACCGCGTTCACCTACGGATACGATTCCGTAACCCAGATGCAGGAGAGCAAAGTGACTCTCTGCCGCATCACACTCGCTTAAGCTGGAGGATACGAACATGGCAAGAATGAAATTCCTGTGTGACGCCGAACGCTGCATCGAATGCAACGGCTGCGTAACCGCCTGCAAGAACGAGAACGAGGTTCCCTGGGGCGTGAACCGGCGCCGCGTCATCACGCTCGGTGACGGCCAGACCGGTGAGAAGTCCATCTCCGTGGCCTGCATGCACTGCACCGACGCACCCTGCTCCGCAGTGTGCCCGGTGGACTGCTTCTACACCACAAACGATGGCGTGGTGCTGCACGACAAGGATCTCTGCATCGGTTGCGGCTACTGTTTCTACGCCTGTCCGTTCGGCGCGCCGCAGTACCCGCAGCAGGAGGCCTTCGGTGTGCGCGGCAAGATGGACAAGTGCACTTTCTGTGCCGGCGGTCCCCTGGACGACAATTCCGTGGCCGAGCGCGAGAAGTACGGAGGCAACCGGATTGCGGAAGGCAAGCTGCCGCTCTGCGCGGAGATGTGCTCCACCAAGGCGCTCATCGCCGGTGACGGGGACATGGTCGCGGACATCTACCGCGAGCGGATCCTGCGCCGCGGTGGAAGGCCGCAGACCTGGGGTTGGGAAACCGCCTACGGTAGTTGAGTCCTGGTCGGGGCGGGTCTCGCACCCGCCCCGGTTTCCTGGTTTACCGGCGTCGGCGACGGCGCCGGGCAATTCCCAATCCGAGGGTCGACATGCACAGAAAAACACTCCATACATTGATCCTGTTGCTGGGATGCCTTGCACTGGCCGGCTGCTGGGAATCCACCGACGTGACCTTTCACCAGCCCGGCGAGTACTACGGGCCGTCGGATGACCTCAGCGCCGACAGCGCCGCATTGCAGGAGCGCCTGGACGGGCAAAGGGATCGGTAAACCAGTCATCGGGGAGAACAATGAATACAGAAAAAGCTGACAAGAACCGCCGTCGCCGGCGCGCCATGAACTGGTCCATCCTGTTCATCGTGCTCAGCGCGATGGCACTGCCGATGGCGTCCTACCTCGTGACGGGGGGTGAGGATGCCTATGCCCAGGTGGCCAACGACACCAACCAGCGGGCCAACTTCTGGCGCCTGGTGCGCGAGGGACAGGCAGGGTACAGCTCGGTCACGGGGCCCGAGGCCGGGGTGTTCATCAACAACGGCGGCCAGAACTGGCGCCAGTTGCGCAACGGGCTGATCGCGAACTACGGCGGCTGGGCCGTCCTGGGTTCCCTGGGCCTGATCTTTCTGTTTTTCCTCCTGCGCGGGCGGATCCGCATCGAGGGGGAAAAATCGGGGCTTACCGTGGCCCGCTGGAATGCGCTGGAACGCCTGATGCACTGGTACACGGCGACCCTGTTCGTCCTTCTGACCATCACCGGCCTCAGCATACTGTTCGGGCGCGCGGTGCTGATCCCGCTGATGGGACCCCAGGGGTTCGCCGCCTGGGCCAACCTGTCCATCAACGTGCATAACTACGTGGGCCCGTTTTTCACCATCGGCGTGTTCGCCATGCTGCTTTTCTGGGTCAAGAACAACATCCCCAACGCGGTGGACATGAAGTGGTTCGCCGCCGGGGGCGGCATCATCGGCAAGGCCCACCCCAGCGCCGGCAAGGCCAATGGCGGCGAGAAGGTCTGGTACTGGATCGTCATCCTGGTTGGCCTGGTGGCGGTGTGCGGCACCGGCCTGGTGCTCATCGGCTGGGCTGCGCAATGGGGATTCATGGACAGCAGCCGGGCCACCATGCAGTGGGCGCACCAGGTGCACGCCATTGCGGCCATCATCTGGATCGTGGTGTTCTTCGGGCACGTCTATATCGGCACCATCGGTACCGAGGGCGCGCTGGAGGGCATGACCACCGGCAAGGTGAGTGTCGAATGGGCCAAGCAGCATCACGATCTGTGGTACGAAGGGCTTGAGAGCGATGCGGAGGCCGCCGAGGCCGGCGCAGATGCGGATGTGGCTGCCGATGCGTCGACGACCTGACCTGACGTCGCCGACCACTAAAAAACCCCTGCATTGCAGGGGTTTTTAGTGTGCCAGGCATGGCGGGCAGCCCGGAGGCGCGGGTCCCCCGTCCGGCCCGCGGCGGCGCGGGACCAGTGAAGCCCGGGGGCGCCGCCGTGAGGTTCCCCCCTGTCCCGATCGCACTGTCCGGGTGTTGTGCCCGGCGGACGGCATCCAACCGGTAATTACCGTTGCAGCAGTTTCCTCCCGAAATCGTGAGCAGAATGCGTTCAGGCGGCGTGATGACCACCTGTCTGCCGGTGCGCCTGGATCACGGAACATGGGAAACCGCGGTATTTTTCGGTCTGGGCGGCCCGGAGTGCAGGGAGGACCGGCGGATACTCGGAAAGTGCCGGGCCCCGGTGCCGGTGGCGCTGGAGGCGGATGTGATCGAATGCGCGAGCGCGGCCGTGGTGATGCTGCGCTTCGAGGTCGCCACCCGTCCGGAAGACCCGCTGGCCGGGGAGGTGCTGCTCACCCCCGGCCTTGGCAAGTTGCAGTTCAGGACGCTGGAGAACCTGGCCGAGCAGCAGCACCTGCGGTTTTTCTTTGCCGACGGAAAATTCCGGGTGATCCATTCCCAGCAGCTGCAGCTCGGCCAGCGCGAGCGCGACGGTTACCGGTCCATCCTTGGCGATGCCGTGAAACATGATGCCATGATCCGGCTCACGGGCCGCTATGACGCCGATGCCGCCATGCGGGAGGTCACGAGCCACTATGCGACCCATGTGGCAAGCGCGTAGGCTCCTTGCATTGCTGGTGCTGTCGGGGGCCTGCCTCCCGGCGGCGGCGGACGACAGTTTCCGCCGCGCCATCCACTCGGCGGATGTGGAACGGGTGATCCGTCTCAGCGATACGGTGGCGGACATCAACGAGTCCACCGCGGCGGGCAGAACCGCCCTGATGGTGGTGGCCCGGGCGGGCCGGTGCGGCCAGGTCGAAAAACTGCTTGCCATGGGTGCGGATCCGGGTGCCAGCAACGTGAACGGCGGCACGGCACTGATGTTCGCCGCGGTCACCGGCGACACCCGCTGCGTCGGCCCGATCCTGGATGCCGGTGTCGATGTCAACGCCCGCGGCGCCAACGGCTGGAGCGCGCTGATGATCGCCGCGGCAAAGGGCAGCGTGGCGGTGACCCGGCAGCTGATCCGCGCGGGGGCGGATATCAATACCCGGGACGTGTTCCTGTGGACGCCCCTGCACCGCTCGGCCTACGAGAACAGGGAAAGCGTGGTGGACCTGCTGCTGGAATCCCCGGGCATCGAGATCAACGCGCGGGACGACCAGGGCGCCACGGCGCTGCATCATGCCGCCGCCATGGGCCATACGGCCGTGGCGGTCAATCTGCTCGGCCACGGCGCCCGCAGGGACATGCCGGACATGGAGGGGCGCACGCCGATCACCTATGCCGAGGAGCAGGGCCATGAAACCCTGGTCCAGGTGCTCGGCGACATCAGCCGGAAGTTCAACTGAATGGACCGAGACCCCCCGGTTCTGCCGGCAGCCTATCGCCTGGTTCATCTCCCCGAGGTGGAGAACCTGCGGGACCATGCGATGGAAGCGGCGTCCGGCGGCGCCGAGGAGGGCACCCTGTTCCTGGCCGATGAGGAACGGTCGCCGCCGGCAGGGGAAGGCGGCGCCGGGGCCCCGGACGCCGGCCCCGGCAATCTCCATGCGGCGCTGGTGCTGGAGCCCGAGTTTCCGCCGGACCGGGACCACGAGATCCTGTTCGTCTCCCTGGTCAGCCTGTGCAGCGCGATCGCCGCCCACGTCTCGCCCCTGACCGCACTCAGGTTCGGCTGGCCGAACGAGATCCGGATCGCCTCCTACCGCGTCGCGTCGGTGTGGCT
This sequence comes from Gammaproteobacteria bacterium, assembly GCA_022827325.1. Lineage (GTDB taxonomy): Bacteria > Pseudomonadota > Gammaproteobacteria > Arenicellales > Poriferihabitantaceae > VYFG01. Next base: position 8,183 of record JAJDTE010000114.1, read on the forward strand.
GGATCGGGGAGAATCCTCCGGCAGACGGTGGCTGACCGCCACCCTGGCCGTGAACGTGGCCAGCGCCCCCGAATCCGGCGAGCCGGAGCAGATGAGCCTGCACCAGGCGGAAGGCAATGATTCCATCACGCCCCAGGACCTGTTCGAGTCATGGGCCAGGGAGTTCGTCTCCTGGATCAATCTGTGGGATGATCGGGGATTTGGCCATGTGCTCGCAACGTGGAATGCACGGGCGGACGTGGCGGACTGCCAGGTGTCCATCCGGCATGCCGGCGGCACGATCCAGGGTGTCGGCGCCGGGGTGGACGGGGAGGGGCAACTGATCGTCCGCCGGGAGGATGGCACGGAGACGAAACTGTCCTCCCGGCTCTTCCTCGGCTGGTAGAATCCGTCCTTGAGCAACCGGAACATGAAGCAGAAATCCAGTTTGTCCACACGGCGCGGTTTCGTCAAGACCTGCCTGGCGACAGTCGCGGCCGTGGCCTCGAATCCCGCCATGGTGGTGAGATCGGAGCCCTTGCGCAGCTACAACCGGGTATTGCTCGTGGATCACCTGGGGGAGCCGATCGGCAGCGACGCGCTGTCCCGGGGCGATGCGTTCATTTTCCATTACCCGCACATCACCACGCCCTGCTTCCTGGTGGACATCGGCCGCAGCCTGGACACTGGCCGTGATCTCGCCACGGAGGACGGCCGGCACTACCGCTGGCGGGGCGGGGCGGGCCCCGGCGCCTCGGTGGTGGCGTTTTCCGCCATCTGCGCCCACAAGCTCAGCTATCCCACCCGCACGGTGAGCTTTCTCAATTTCAGGCCGGAACTGACCCGCTACATGGACAGCAACGAGCAGGTGAGCGAACGCAGTCAGATCATCTACTGCTGTTCGGAGCGAAGCGTGTACGACCCGTCCCGGGGCGCGGAAGTGATCGGCGGCCCGGCCCGGCAGCCGCTCACCACGGTGGACCTGGAATATGACGGGGCGAATGACCGTTTTTATGCCGTGGGCACCAGGGGCGGTGAACTCTACGAGGAATTCTTCTTTAGGTTCGGCTTCCGCCTCGCCCTGGAAAACGAGATCGACGACGTGCGCGCGCTCGCGGCGGGCACCACGGAGGTCATTCCCCATGACCGGTATTCCAGCCAGCCGGTAACCTGCTGAGCGGCAATCGCTCAGGAAAACCGGCCGGCCGAGTAGGGGGTGATGTCCAGCGAGGGCCTGCGACCCTCCATGATTTCGGAAATCAGCATCCCGGTGATGCCGGACAGGGTCAGGCCGAGATGGTGGTGGCCGAACGCCAGCAGGATGTCCGGTGAAACCGGGCTGGGTCCGATCACGGGCAGGGCGTCCGGGAACGTGGGCCTGAACCCCAGCCAGGATTGCGCGGGGTCCTCCTCCAGGCCGAACATCCGCTTGGCGTTGCGGGTGAGGTATTCGATGCGCGCGGGGCTCGGAGGCTTGTCCAGCGAGGCGATTTCCACCGTGCCGGCGAAGCGCAGGCCCGCGGTGGTCGGGGTGGCGTAGAAGCCGCGCTCCGCCCAGGCGACGGGCCTGCCGAGCAGTGACTGCCGGCCGGGGAACTGGACATGGTAGCCACGCTCGACATCCAGCGGCAGCCGCCTTGTTCCGGCGCCGGCGATGGTTCTCGAATATGCCCCCGCGGATACCACGACCGTGTCCGCGCCAATCCGCTCCCCGTCATCCAGGATCACGCCCGGGCCCGTTTCCACCGCCCTGACGCAGGCCCGCCGGAAGACGCCTCCCCGGGCGCTGAAATGCTCCATGTACCGGTCGATGAGGGTTTTCGGGTTGGCGACCTGCTGCGCATCCGTAAACCTGAGCGCGCGGTAGAATTCCATGTCGATGGCCGGCTCCAGGTCCCGGAGTTCCCGGCCGTCGATGGTGTCGAAGACCACTCCCTCCTCCGCACGCCTGCGGTTGGACGGGACGGCGTCCTCATAGGCCCGGCGGGTCGCAAAGGCATAGATGCTGCCGTCCCGGCGTATCAGGGATTCCGCGCCGGCGTCACTCACCAGCGGTTCGAGACCGTCGCCGGTACGTGAAAGCAGCGCCCCAAGGGCCCGGACAATCCGGTCCACGCGGGCAGGGGTGCAGTTTCTGAGGAAGTCCAGCATCCAGCCGGGATGGCGGAGCGCATGGAACGGATCCAGCCTGAGCGGGCTTTCCCGGGACCACAGGAGCGAGGGAAGCGCCGTGAACAGGGCAGGGCTGTTGATCGGGATGCAGCTGTAATTCGCGATGATGCAGGCATTGCCGTAGGAGGTGCCCATGCCCGGCTCGCCGCGGTCAAGCAGGATGACGCGATGAGCGCGCCGCTGTATCCACAGGGCAACACTGACCCCGACAATACCGGCGCCGATCACAACGGCGGTCTTGCCGGACATCAGGAAATGTCGATGGCGTGGCGGGAAAGGTCGGCGAACCCGATGATTTCCAGTGCCCTCTGGTGCGTGGCCCGCATGACCACCCTGGGAGCGGCGCCGGCTTCCAGGGCTTCCTGCCAGCGCGCCGCACACAGGCACCAGCGGTCGCCTGGCTTGAGGCCGGGAAATTCAAAGGCCGGTATCGGGGTGGACAGGTCGTTGCCCCGGGACTTGCTGAACGCGAGAAATTCGGCGGTCACCTCGACACAGACCGTGTGGGAACCCACATCCTCGGGTCCGGTTTCGCAGCAACCGTTGCGGACGAACCCCGTCATGGGACTGATGGAGCAGACGGCGAGCGGTTCGTCGAGAACGCTCGTCTGGTTTTCGGGCCAGGGCATGGCGGCAGCCGGATTTTCGGTTTCTGACAGCGGGATTCTAACGTGACTTGCGCGGCATTTGTGCCGGATCCGGCGGATTCCGCGGTCCGTTGCGGGAATACCGACCCGATCCACGGCGCCGCCGCCGGAAGCCTGTCACGTGATCCGCCGCCGGGGGCGCCGGCATGCCCGCTCAAGCGGCGGTATCCGGGACGTGGAACCGGTTTGCGGATGTGGTCGGCCGTTCGGGTCCGTGTTCGTATTCGGCGATGCCGATGCCGTCCTCCCGGAACAGGAGTATCGTGGTGGTGCGGGTGCCGTATTCCTCTCCACGGATGTAGATGGGAGACAGCTGGCGTTCCCTTTCGAGATCCGGCCCGCCGCCGGGTAATTCCCCGTCCGGGGCAGGGGTGGTGTCCAGCATCAGCGGCAGTAGGGATTCCGGACCGATGTCCGGGTGATCCCGGATTTGCCTGGCGAGTCCGGTCACGCCGCGGGACATCTTGGGCCAGATCGTGTCCATGGGGCCGTTGCTGACACTGTGGAAACCGGAATCCAGGGCGCGCCCCCCGGGATTGTCGTATCCCCAGGTATGCAGGCCCCGCCGGTCGCCGTACACCAGGTTGAACGGATTGTATTCATGGTGGTGTTGCCGGAGAAACCCGTGGAAATCCGCCGGGGTTCCGGACGATTCCAGGTATCTGACCGCCAGCTCTCCACGGCTGCGGGCATCGGCGCGGTGATCTTCCCCGGTCCGGAAGTTGGTCACCGCGGCGAATGCGCCGTCACGGTTGATGCCAAGCCAGGTGCCGCCGGCGCTCAAGTCCCGACCGGCGAAGATCCGGGGCCGGTCCTCCCACCAGTGCATGGAGAGGCTGGGACGGGCGTGGTACTCGTCCCGGTTGGCGGCGATGATCAGGGGGTAGCGCGGGTGCTGGTTCAGCGCGACGAACAGTATGCACATGGAGCGGGTATCCGGGTGACGCCGTTGTCCGGTCTGTCCCGATGGAATCGGGACAGGGTGAAAACCGGTCCCACTTCCATTGACCGGGTCGTGGCTGTGGTGCGCTTGCGCGCCGGTCGGTTCCGCGGGCTCCGATCGGGAATGATCACGGCCGGCCAATGCCGCGAAACGGACCGTTGGCCTATTGTGGGACAAGCAGGTAAATCCCGCAAGGCGGACTGCGGGGCCGGGGCCCGTCCGACCCGGGCCCCGGCAAATGCAGTACACTCGTGCATCCAAACAGGGGCGCCCCCGTGCAGATCGGCAGACTCAACAACCTCACGGCGATCAAACAATCCGGCCCCGGCATGTTTCTCGATGCGGGCGACGGCAGGGAAATCCTGTTGCCCGGGAAGGAGATTCCCGAGGGGCTGGCGCCCGGGGAGGCCGTGACGGTATTCGTGTACCGCGACTCCGAGGACCGCCTCATTGCCACCACGCACACCCCGAAGATCCAGGTTGGCCAGTGTTCGTTCCTCAGGGTGGTCGCGGTCAATAACGTGGGCGCCTTCCTGGACTGGGGACTGCCCAAGGATCTCCTGGTGCCCTTCGCCGAGCAGGCCGTGCGCATGGAGGAGGGAAACTCCTACGTGGTGACCGCCTACCTGGACAAGAACACGGACCGGGTGACGGCAAGTTCACGCCTGGGCCGCCGGCTGCAGGAGGAGGGTACGGGTTTCCGGACGGGGCAGCCGGTGGACCTGCTGATTGCAGCCCGGACGGACCTGGGCTGGAAGGCGGTGATCGGGCATACCCACGTCGGCATGATCTTTCACCGGGATGCGGTGCGCCGGCTCAGTCCCGGAATGAACATCAAGGGGTTCATCAAGCGGGTCCGCAGCGACGATCAGCGCATTGACCTCGCCATTACCCCGGAGCGGGCGAAAACAAGGCGGGGTCTTGCCAGGGAGATCATCGACCACCTCGAATCCCACGGCGGCCGATCCGACCTGACGGACCATGCGCCGTCCGAGCGCATCCTGGAGGTATTCGGTGTCAGCAAGGGCTACTACAAGAAAGCCCTGGGGGGGCTCTACCGGGAGCGCCTCATCGTGATCGGGGACAGGGAGATCACCCTGGCCGGGCCGGGCGCTTCGGACAGACAGCCGGCGGGCAGGGCAGGAACCCGACCCGACAGGCGTCCCGGCAAGCGCCCCGGCGCCCGGGCCGGCGGGACCCGGCGGAGCGCTGCCGGGAAGACCGGAAAATCCAGGGCGACCGGACCTGCGGGGTCTGGGCGCGGGGGCGGAGAGTCCCGTGGCCGGGGCCGGCGGGCCGCGTCCGGACCCGGCAGGAAACGGCAATAGGGGCTTCGTGGTGAAGATACAGTGGTATCCCGGACACATGCACAAGGCAGCCCGAGAGATGCGGGCCGCGCTTGCCGGCGTGGACGTGGTGGTAGAGCTGCTGGATGCCAGGCTGCCGTTTTCGAGCGCGAATCCGATGCTGGCGGAACTGCGCCGCGACAAGCCGGTCATCCGGGTGATGACCCGGGCGGACCTGGCGGACCCGTCGCGCACGGAGGTCTGGACCGACTGGTACCACAAGGAGCACCAGGGCAAATCCCTCGCCGTATCCGCCCGCCGGCCTGCGGAGGTAAAGCGCATCGTCGGACTGTGCAGCGCCGGGTTTCCGCGCCGTCCGGACCCGGTTGTGGCCATGGTGGCCGGCATACCCAACGTGGGCAAGTCCACCGTGATCAACATCCTGGCGGGGCGCTCGGTGGCTAAAACCGGCAACGAGCCGGCGATCACGAAACGCCAGCAGCGGGTTGCCGTGGGCGATGGCGTGGTGCTGCTGGATACGCCGGGGGTCCTTTGGCCCAACGTGGAAAATGCGCACAGCGGCTACCGGCTTGCCGTCACCGGCGCGATCCGGGAAACCGCGATCTCCCATGTCGAGATCGCCGTGTACCTTGCCGGGTTCCTCGTTGCCCAGTATCCGGGTCCCATGGCCGATCGCTATGCCCTGGATGCCGGGCTGGCCGGCGGGGAGGCGATCCTGGAGGCCCTGGGGCGGAGCCGCGGCTGTCTCGGCCGGGGCGGCGTGGTGGACATGGAACGGGCCGCCAGAATCCTGCTCAACGATTTTCGTGCGGGCCACCTGGGGGGGATCACCCTGGAGACGCCGGAAATGATCGAAGGTGAACTGTGCGAGGTGGCCAAGGAGCGTGCGGCCAGGGCTGCGAAGAAGGCAGCGAGAAGGCAGGGAAAAGCCGGGCGAAGAGACACGTAGAGGCGGTTTTCCCTGAACCGTGGCCGCGCGGCAATCCGGCCGGCGCCGCAGGCGACAGGAACCCAACGACCGGGTACAGGGCACCGATTGCGCGTTAGAATCCGGTCCCGGTACCCTTCCCGCATTGACATTGGCCCGAGTCGTTCCCGAATCGCTCTCCATCAACGAGGCACGCAAGCTGGTCCTCGCCAGCCAGGGTGTGCCGCGTTCCGCCGCCGGCGGTTCGGCCGAGGAGGCAACCCGCCGGGTCATACGTCATCTCGGCTATGTCCAGATCGACACGATCTCGGTGATCGAACGCGCACACCACCACACCCTCTGGAACCGCAATCCGCGCTACCGGCAGGCACACCTGGACCGGCTGGTGGCGAAGGGCAGGGTTTTCGAGTACTGGTCCCATGCCGCCGCCTACCTGCCGATGGAGGACTACCGGTACGCCCTGCCGCGCATGCTGGCGGAACGCGGGGGTGGCGGACGCTGGCATTCCAAGGACGTGAAGCTGATGCGGCGGGTGCTTGAGCGAATCCGCGAGGAAGGGCCGCTGATGTCGCGGGACTTCGAGGACACCGGCTCCGGGAGGCGCGAGATGTGGGACTGGAAACCGGCGAAATATGCGCTCGAGCAACTGTTCATCGAGGGGCGCATCATGTCCGTGCGCCGCGAGGGGTTCAACAAGGTCTACGATCTGACCGAGCGGGTATTGCCCGAGGGAACGGACACCTCCGCGCCCGACAGCCAGGAATTCGCCCGGTACCTCGTGACCTCGTTCCTCAGGGCCAACGGCCTCGGCAGGGTGACCGACTTCGTCCACTTGCGCCAGGGGATGCGGGATCCGGTTACCCGGGTCGTCCGCGCCATGGTCGGGTCCGGCGAGCTTCTCGAGGTCAGGGTCAGGGGCGGGTCCTGGCTGGTGTTGCCGGATTCCCTGGACCTGCTGGACCATCGCCTGCAAAGGGAGAAGGCCTGCCTGCTGTCGCCCTTCGACAACCTGGTCATACAGCGCCGGCGGGTCAGGGAGCTGTTCGATTTCGACTACCAGGTGGAATGCTATGTCCCCGAAAGGAAACGGGTGTACGGGTACTTCGTCCTGCCGGTGCTCTGGCGCGGCAGGCTGGTGGCGCGCACGGACCTGAAGGCCCACCGGAAACTGGGAGTGCTGGAGGTGCGGTGCCTGGCGCCGGAACCCGGGTTGCGGGCAACGGGCCGCTTCGCCGCGGCGTTCGCCAGGGCATTGCGGGATTTCGCCGCCTTCAACGGCTGCCAGGGCATCGATCTGTCCGGCCGGGTTCCCCGGGCGCTGGCCGCCTCCGTGAAAGAACACCTGTCTGGCTGCTGATGCTGTCGACCCGGTCCAAGGGCTATCTGATCACGATGCTCGGGGTTCTCGCCCTCAGCCCCGACGGCCTGCTGACGCGGCTGATTCAGGCGGAAGCCCTGACCATCACGTTCTGGCGTTGCCTGCTGTACGGGATCGTCGTCACGCTGTTCGCCGTTCTGCGCTACCGCGGCCGGCTGTTCGCGCACCTCGGCCGGTTCTCCGCCGCGGAATACGGCATCATGATCTGTTTCGGGCTTGGCAATACCTGCTTCATCTATTCCATCACCCATACCTCGGTGGCGAACACCCTGTTCATGTTGAGCACCACGCCGATCTGGGCCGCGGTGATCGCCTGGCTGTTCCTGCGGGAGCGCGTTCCGCGGCGCACCTGGTTCGCCATCGTCATGGTGATGGTGGGGATCACGGTGATCACCCGGGGCAGCGTCCGCCTCGAGGGGGCCTGGCTCGGGGACATTGTCGGACTGTGCGCCGCCTTCATTCTCGGTACCCAGTTTTCCCTCATCCGGGCCGCCCGCAACCGCGATATCATGCCCGCGCTCGGCCTTGGCGGCATTTTCACCGCCCTGTTCCTGGCCCCGTTGGTGGCTCCGGGGGAAACCACCAACGCCGACCTCGGCTGGCTCATCGTCATGGGCATGATCATGCTGCCGGTGGCCAATGCGCTGATGTTCCTCGGACCGAAATACCTGCCGGCGCCGGAGGTGGGCCTGATGATGCTGCTGGAGACCGTGCTGGGACCCGTCTGGGTCTGGCTGGCCTTGGGAGAGAATCCCGGGGTCCATTCCATGGTCGGGGGCGCCATCGTCGTGGCCACCCTGATGGTCAACTCGCTTCTGGGTCTCAGGGAGGAGCGGGAGCGGATGATGGCGGTCGGCCGGGACCCGGGCTCCGGGATTGGGAGGCCCCGCAGGGAATAGGCCCGGGGCGGAAAGGCGGGGCCGTCATTGCTCCCCCGGTCTTGCCATGCGGTAGCCGACGCCGCGCTCGTTGAAGATATAGGTGGGAGAGCCCGCGTCGTCGCCGAGCTTGGCCCGGAGTTTCTTCACGAAGGTGCGCACGGGCTCGGTATCGTCGGGACTCCGCTTGCTCCAGAACCGGCGCAGCAGCGACCCGGAGGTCACCACCCGCCCGGCGTTGACCGAGAGGATGCGCAGGAGTTCGTACTCGGTGGCGGTGAGGGTCACCGCCTGCGAGCCCACCGTCACCCGGCGCCGCTCGTAATCGATGGCGAGCCTGCCGAGCACGAATGGCTCCGGGCTCACCCGACTGCGCAGTGCCGCCCCGACCCGTGCGGTGAGCTCGGTCGGCGAGAAGGGCTTGACGATGTAATCCGCCGCGCCGCTGTCGAAGGCCCGCGCAAGCGTCTCGTCGTGGCCGTAACCGGAGATGATGATGACGGGCAGGTCGGAGAGTTCCGGAATCTGCGCCATCAGCTCGATGCCGTCAGCCCCCGGCAGCATGAGATCGAGCAGCACCAGCCGGGGTTTTTCCGTGTTGATCAGATCGGAAATCTCTTCCGGATCACCGGTCACCAGCGCGGTATAGCCCGCCTGGGTGAGGGAATCACGCGCGTATCGCAGCATCTTCGGGTCGTCATCCACGATCAGGATGCGCGGCTTCTCCCGTGAGTCGCCGGGCAGGTCCGGGCGGTTCGGGGGCTGCTGTGGAAGGGGCCGGACTTCCTCGGCATCGGCCACCGGAAGCGTGAATGCGAACCGCGCGCCCATGCCGAGCCCCGCACTCTCGGCGCGGATGCGGCCCCCGTGGGCCTCCACCAGCCCCTTGCATATGGCCAGCCCCAGGCCCGTTGTCCCGATCCCGCCCCCGGCGTTGGCGCCGTCGAGGGCGACATGCTTGCGAAAGAGTTGCGCCAGCATCTCCGGCGGCATGCCCCGGCCCCAGTCGCAGACCGAGACCTCGACATGCACCCCCTCGTGCGCCGCCTCCACGCGGATCGGGGTGGATTCCGGGGAGTGCCGGGCCGCGTTGGACAGCAGGTTGTTCAGCACCTGGACAATGCGTTCCCGGTCCGCCATTACCCGGGGGAGATCGGGCGGCAGCTCGATGCGAACGGCATGCCTGGCGCCGCCGCTCAGGTAGGTGTTCCTCGCCCGGTCAACGAGGGCGGCCACCTCCGAGGATTCCGGTTCCACCGACAGCGTGCCCGCCTCGATCCGGCCGGCGTCGAGCAGATTGCCGATCAGGCCCAGCATGTGGTCGGCCTGGCCGTCAATGACGCGGAAGAACTGCAGCATCTCGGCCCGCGGCAACGCGGGCGAGGCACCCAGCACCGCGGCGGACGAGCCCTTGATGGAGGTCAGGGGGGCGCGCAGTTCGTGGCTCACCATGCTCAGGAACTCCACCCGCTGCCGTTCCAGTTCCTCAAGCGGCGCCAGGTCCTGCAGGGTGACGACCACCGAGACGACCTCCTCGTCGTCGGAACGGATCGGCGTCACGTTGATGAGGGTCCTGACGCTGGGCCCGTCCGGCACCGAAAGCACGATTTCCTCGGCGCGCATCGTGGTGGCGTTGCCGAGTGCGCGGATCAGGGGGATTTCCGGGAACGCGACCTCGCTGCCGTCCGCGAAGCGGCAGGTCAACACCTCGAGCAGATTTCCCGAAGCGCGGCTCGCGGTATTCAGTCCCTCGACGATGCGCCGCGCCTCCCGGTTGATCGACATCGTGCGCGCGGTCCGTGCGTCGAACACGACGACGCCGACCGGCGAAGTCTCGACCAGGGCCTCGAGGTCCGCCCGGGCGCGCTGTTCGTCGCGGCGCGCGCGTGCGTTTGCGATCGCGGTGGCGGCCTGGGAGGCGAAGAGCACGAGCACCTCTTCGTCCTCCCCGGTGAATTCCGGGGCGCCCTCCTTGCCGGCGAGGAAGAAGCTGCCCATGTGCTCGCCCCCGTGGCGCACCGGGGTGACCTGGAAGGTCCTGGCCGGCATCGGGTGCTCCGGGCTGCCGTCCGCGAGGATTTCGGGCGGCAGGTCGTCGAGACTCACCGACCCCGAAAAGTCCCGGAAGCGCTCGAAGAATCGCGCCTCTTCGGACCACTTCGCCAACTGCCGGTGCTCCTCGTCGGTGAAGCCGGAGGCGACAAGTTCGCGCATCTCGCCCGCCTCGTCGGCGGTGGCGATGACACCGTGGCGCGCGCCGGTGAGCGCGCAGGCGCTGTCGACGACCTCCTGCAGCACGGTGGCGAGATCCAGACTCGCATTGATGCGCAGGATGGCCGCGCTCAGCGCAGCCATCCGCTCCTCGGACCTCCCGGATTCGCGTCTTGTCTCTTTGGAACTGTTCATTGGCGTACCTCTTCCGGATCGGGGCCGCAGCCGGACCGGGTGCGCGGCTCCTGCCCTGGCGCAGTCTCCTGTTTTCCATGTCGCGGAAGTGAGAATAGCACTCCCGCCCAGCGTATTCCATGTGGGGCCGGGACCGTTCCCGGCCTGGATTCCACGGGCGGAACGGCACCACGGAACCGGTGCGGCACATGATGATGAAAATCACCATGCCGCCGAATGGTGAAGATTCCCCATCCTCCCTGAGTCCGATAAACTCACCCTGGTTTTATTGGAATTACCGAACGACCCATGTCCCAGGCACGACGATCCCAGGCCATCGACCCGGATGTCCTGTCCGGCCTTGTGGTGAAGGCCGATGGGGCGGGCCTCGGAGCCCTGGCGCTGCACCTGCTGCTGCTGGGTCTGCTGGCCGCCGGCTCCCTGTGGCTGCCGCCGGTGCCGGCGGCGCTCTGCTGGTGCGGCTACGCGGCGGTGCTGGTTTTCTCGTTCTGCCCCCTGCACGAAACCATTCACGAAACCGCTTTTGCGTCGCGTGGCCTGAACCGTGGCGTGGCGTTCCTTTGCGGACTGGTCCTGTTCCTGCCGCCCCGGTACTTCCGGGCCTTCCACATGACGCACCATCGCCACACCCAGGTCCCCGGCGACCCGGAACTCGGGGTGCCGAAACCCGGCTCCAGGTGGGGCTATGTCCGGCATGTCAGCGGGCTGCCCTACTGGGTTGCCCAGGGCCGCATGTTCCTACGGTATGCTTCCGGCCGGGCCGATGATTTCGTGCCGGCGTCCCGGCGCGACGCGGTGGTAGCGGAAGCCCGGCGGTTCCTGCTGATTTACGGCGCACTGGCAACGCTGTCCGTGGTTTTCCAGACCGCGGCGCTGTGGTGGTACTGGATACTGCCGGTCATGGTGGCGCAGCCGGCGCTGCGCATGTTCCTGCTTGCGGAACATACCGGTTGCCCCGAGGTGCCCGACATGTTCGACAACACCCGCACCACGCTGACCAACCCGTTGCTGCAGCGGCTCTGCTGGAACATGAATCTTCACACCGCGCACCATGCCTACGCGGGCATCCCCTTCCACCGCCTGCCGCAGGCCAACCGCCTGATATCCGACCGTCTGGTCCATGTCGGCCACGGCTATTTCCGGGTGAACCGGGAGATCTATCGCGCACTCGGCCGGAAACCTGCTGCTGCGGTTGCCGGCGCGCCCTGATGGCTGTCGTCGTTGATGGCAGCAGCCTCACCCTTGACCAGCTTGCCCGGATCGCCGCCTCGCCCGGCGCCGGAGTATCGCTGGACGAGGCGGGACTTGAGCGGGTGCGCCGGGCCCGGGACCGGGTGCTTCAAGCCCTCGGGAAGGGGGAACAGGTCTACGGGCTCACCACCGGTCTCGGTTCCCGTGCAACGGAGACACTGACCGCGGCGGAGGCGGCGGATTTTTCCCTGAAAACCCTGCGGGGCCGGGCCCATGCCATCGGTACGCCCCTGTCCAGGACCCAGGTCCGGGCCGCGATGGCGGTGCGGTTGAACACGCTGATGAAAGGCGCCGCGGGCGCGGATGCCTCGGTGCCGGAGATCCTCTGCGAGTGTCTCAACCGGGGGCTCACGCCGGTGGTCGGCAGTATCGGATCCATCGGTGCCGGCGACCTCTGCCAGGGGGCCGTCCTGGGTCTGGCCCTGTGCGGGGAAGGGCGGATGACCGACGCCCGGGGCCGGACGATGGATGCCGCAAAGGCGCTGTCCGCGGCGGGTCTGGCCCCCCTGTCGCCCGGACCGAGGGACGGTCTCGCCCTGGCGAACCACTCCGGGTTTTCCGCGGCGGCCATGGCGCTGGCGGTCCACGGCGCGGGACGCCTGCTCGGCGCGGCGCAGGGCGCCGCGGCCATGTCGATGGATGCGTTCGCGGCCTCCACGACACCGCTCGATGCCGTGGTGGACGATCTGCATCCTCAGCCGGGGCAGGCCCGGGCCGCCGGGGATCTGCGCCGGCTGCTGGCGGGGAGCCGGATCGCCGACACGGGAGGTGCGCGGCGGTTGCAGGATCCACTGTCGATACGGACTCTGCCGCAGGTTCACGGCGCCGCATTCGCCGCGCTGGATTTCGCGAAGGAGGCGGTCTGCGCGGAAATCAACAGTGCCAGCGACAACCCCGTGGTCGACCTTGCCGGGGACCGCATCATCTCCTGCGGCGCGTTTCACACGCCGCTCCTGACGGTCGCCGCCCACGCCCTGTCCCAGGCGCTGGTGCAGCTGTCCCAGGCGCAGCTTGCCCGAATGAGCAAGCTGCTCTCAGAGCGCTTCAGCGGTCTGCCGCAATACCTGGCGGCGCCCGGCCTCGATTCCAACGGCTTCGCCCCGCTCATGAAGGTTGCCGAGTCGGTGGTGGCGGAACTTGGCCATGCGGCCATGCCGGTGCCGGTCTGGCCCAGTGTGAACGCGGATGGCGTGGAGGACATCCAGTCCAACGCGCCCGCCGCCGTCAAGGGCCTGCAGGGCGTGGTCGAACTGGGATGGAAACTGTGCGCCATGGAAATGATGGTGGCGGGCCGGGCCGCGGAATTGCGGGGCGATCCGGCCTCGGCCCCGTTGCTGGCCGAACTCCATGACCGCGTCAGGAAGGTGGTGGAGCCGGCGGCGGCGGAACGGCCGCTTGGTGATGCCATAGACGCCCTGGCAGACCGGATCGCCGGAGGCATCTGCCTAGACCTCTGATTCACAGCATGCCCCTGCCCGGCAGGGGATACCCAGTCCATGTCACTTGTCGCCAACCCCAGGAGCGACCGCCCGATGCCGGGCATTCTGCTCATGTGTCTCGCCTACCTGCTGTTCGCCATGCTCGACAGCAGTGCGAAATGGCTGGTGCTGGCGGGGCTGTCCGTGCTGCAGGTGTCGCTCGTCCGCTATGCGGGGCATTTCCTGATTTCCACGGTGCTGATCTGCCGGGGAGGGTTGTCCCTCAGCCGCTTCCGCACTTCCATGATGTCTCTGGTCGTGCTGCGCGGCGTGCTGCTGATGCTGACCACCGTGCTGAATTTCATGGCACTTAGGTACCTGCCCCTGACCCTGACCTCCACCATCATGTTTTCCGCCCCGATCATCGTCTGCGCGCTGTCCGGGGTGTTCCTGGGGGAGCGCGTGGGGGTCTGGCGGTGGTCTGCAATCGTCGCCGGTTTCCTCGGGATCCTGATCGCGATCCGGCCGTTCGATGCCGAGTTTCATCCGGCGGTGCTGCTTTCGCTCTCCAACGTCACCCTGTTCGCGTTCTACACCCTGCTGACACGCAAGCTGGCGGGTGTGGTCGCCATACAGACGCAGCAGTTCTACGCCGGGCTGGTGGGGACGCTGGTACTGCTGCCTTTCGGCGTCTGGTCGTGGCAGATTCCGGAAACCTCCCAGGAATGGCTGATCCTGCTGCTGACGCCGCTCTTCGGCTGGCTGGGCCACGAATGCATCACCCGGGCGCACGGATTCGCCGAGGCCAGCATGCTGACGCCGTTCAGCTACAGTTTCATCATCTGGATGACCGCTTTCAGCTACCTGGTATTCCACCACCCGCCGGATCGCTGGACGCTCCTCGGCGCGGCGGTGGTGATTGTCGCGGGGCTGGTGATCTGGTTCCGGGAGCGGCGGCGCATACTGCGGTAGGGCATCCGCTCCTGCCGGGAATTGCGCGGCGGGTGTCCGGGCGGGGGAGATGCGGGCAATGCCCGCCGCCCGGTCCGGTCAGGGCAGCAGCGCGCCCCCGTCCACGTCCACGGTGGTGCCCGTCACGAATTCGTTGCCAAGCAGGAACAGCACCGCCTCCGCCACTTCCTCCGGCCTTCCCGCCCGCGGAATGGCGTTGCCTCCGGTCTGGTCCCGAAAATACCGCGCCCGTTCGTCGCCTTCCACCGGGAACATCGGCGTGTCGATGGTGCCCGGCGAAACCACGTTGATGCGCCGGGGGGGAATCTCCGGGGCGAGTGCCCGGGCGAATCCTTCCACGGCGTTGCCGACCGTGGATATGGCGAGCATGCCCGGGCCGGACTTGCGGGCCGGTGATCCGCTGATGAGCACGATGGCGCCGTTCTCGGCCAGGTGCGGCGTGCCGCTGTGGACGGCGTTGGTATAGCCCCAGAGCTTGGCAAAGGATGCCTGGAAGGCGTCCAGGTCCATGTCCAGGAACGGTCCCCGGGCCCGGGGGCCGCCGGTGGCGGCGCAAACCAGGAAGTCGAAGGATGCATGGGCGGAAAAAAGCCGGTCCAGGGCCTCGCGGTCCAGCACGTCGCAGGCAACGGTCTCGATGCCCTCCTCGCCGGTTTCCGTTCTGCCCCGGCGGCTGGCGGCGAGGACGTTCGCCCCCTCGTCCCGAAGCCTGCGGCAAACCGCGAGGCCGATACCGGAGGTGCCGCCGAGGACAATGGCTTTCTTGCCGCTGAATTTTTGCATGATGAATGAACGATGGGTTGTGGGTTGGGTTACGGGCGAAGTGTACTCAAATAGCCGGGTGTGTTTCAAAACCGCTACACTCGCGATCCGCCCATGTGATTCCAGGCATCCATGAACGACACGGCCAGGAGGTTACCGGTTACCCGGCGACGCGAGCGTATTGACGGGCTGGGCGCGGGGCTCCTGATATTCTGCTCGGCGCTGATGGGGCTCAACCAGGTGGTGGTGAAGGTGACCAATATCGGGTTGCAGCCGGTGTTCCAGGCCGGGCTGCGTTCCGCCCTGGCCATCCTTCCGGTCCTGCTCGTGGCGATGGTCCTCCGCCGCAGGCTGACGCTGCGCGACGGCAGCCTGGCCCCCGGGATTCTCGCCGGCGTTTTCTTCGCCAGCGAATTTCTCCTGCTCTTCCCGGCGCTGGACCACACGACGGTGGCCCGTGCCTCGGTATTCTTCTACACGATGCCGTTCTGGGCGGCCGTCGGGGCCCACTTCATGATTCCGGGTGAAAATCTGACCCTGGTCCGGCTGGCCGGGCTCGTTCTCGCGGTGGCGGGCGTCGTGGTTGCAATGTCCGACCATTTCGACACGCTGCGCCCCACCCTGCGCGGAGATCTCTACTGCCTTGTCGCCGCCGTGTTCTGGGCGGGCATCATCCTCGTGGCCCGAACCACCAGCCTGTCCAGGGCCTGCCCGGAAATGCAGCTCCTGTACCAGCTCGTGGTGTCGGCGGTCATCCTCATGGCTGCCGCCGCCTTGGTCGGCGACCCGGTGCGGCAGTTCACCGCGCTGACGGCCTGGCTGGTGGCCTTCCAGGTGCTGGTGGTGATTTGCCTCGGGTTTCTGGTCTGGTTCTGGGTGCTGTCGGTGTATCCCGCCGCGGACATGGCGTCGTTCAGCTTTCTTGCGCCGGTTTTCGGCGTGATCTTCGGCTGGCTGATCCTGGGGGAGCGCCTGACGTCCTCCGTGCTGTGGGCCCTCGCGATGGTCTGCGCCGGGGTGTACCTGGTGAACCGCCGCCCGCGCATTCCGTGACGTTCGGCAGGACGGCCCAGGAAAGGGGCGCGTAGATCCATGAAGGCCGGCGGGACGGCCCGGGAAAAGGTCGCCTTGAGCCGTGACGGCCGGCGGGATGGCCCTATGAAAGGGCCGCCCTGAGGTTTTCCAGTTCGTGGGCCATGGACCGGGTCACCTCGTTGAGCGGCAGTTCGCCGTCAACATCCATCAGGAGGCCGGCGTCCCGGTAGTAGGCGATCAACGGCTCGGTCTGGGCATGGTATGTCTTCAGCCTGGTCCGCACCGTGTCCGGATTGTCGTCGTCCCGCACGTACAGCTCGCCGCCGCACTTGTCGCAGACGCCCTCTTTCTCCGGGGGATTGTAGCGACGGTGGAACGGTGTCTGGCAGCTGCGGCAGGTGAGCCGGTTGGACAGGCGTTCCACGATGGCGTCATCGTCCACCTTGATGTGCATTACCGCTGCCAGCCGCCGCTGCAGTTTGTTCATGATCTCCGTCAGCGCCTCCGCCTGGGGGGTGGTGCGGGGGAAGCCGTCCAGGATGAATCCGCGGTCATGGTCGAGGTGTTCCAGGCGGTCCTCCACCATGGCCTCGGTGACGTCGTCCGGCACCAGTTCCCCGTTGTCGATGTAGGTTTTTGCCAGCCTCCCGAGATCGGTCTCGGTATGGATGTGGTGGCGGAAGATATCACCGGTGGCGATGTGGTCCAGGCCGAGATGCCTTGTCAGGTGCTCGGCCTGGGTGCCCTTGCCGGAACCCGGGCCGCCCAGCAGCACGACATCCAGCGTGCGCCTGGCTTCGCTGGTGCTGATGGCGGTGACGGTTCCCTTGAGGGGCTGGATTTCGTGCAGTTCCTCGGGCGTGGCGAAGGCCGCGATTCCCCGCTCAACGGCATCCATGGCGTGGGAGATGGACTCGTATACCTCGTCCACCGTTCCCTCGCCGTCCACGATCAGCAGCTTCCCCGATTCCGCGTAATGATCCAGCAGCGGCTCCAGGGTGCGGTGGGAGGTGCGGATGCGCGTCCGCACGATGGCCGGGATGTCGTCGTCCCTGGTATGCAGTTCACCCCGGCACAGGTCGCAGCGACCCTCCACCGCCGGCGGACGGTGCTCCACATGGTAGGGGGTCTGACAGGTGCGGCAGATGATCCGCCCCGGCAGGCGCCGGGTGATTTCCTCGTCCGACACCTTCAGGTAGATCGCCGCCCTGAGGCGGCGGTCCTGGACCCGGGACAGGTCGTCCAGCAGGTTGGCCTGGTGACGGGTCCGGGGAAAACCGTCGAACAGGATTTCCTTGCCGGGCATTACCTTGACCATCCATTCCTCGATCAGCGAGCCGACCACCTCGTTGGGCACGAGCTCCCCGGCATTCATGTACTGCCGGGTCAGGAATCCCAGTGCCGTTCTCTTCTCCAGGGCATCGCGGAACAGGTCTCCGGTTGAAATGTGCAGCAGGTCGCGGGTTGCAACCAGCCTGGCGGCCTGCGTCCCCTTGCCTGCGCCCGAGGGTCCGATCAGGGCGATGGTCATCGTCTGATTCTGCTTGGTATGGAAAGAACCCGAGTGTAAACCCCAGCCATCACCCGCTCCAGTAGCGGATCGTCGTATGCGGCGGGGACGCTATTTCTTGAACGGCAGCCAGAGGCACCAGCCCAGGTGGGTGGGCATGTCGCCGGAATACTCCGGCAGCCCGATGTCCATGGCGCCGTGCCCCCTGTCCGGCTGCTCCTTCCACGTGTGGAACAACCGGTCCCAGACCGTGAGGTTGAAACCGAAGTTGCTGTTCGTTTCGGCGGTCAGGTGGGAGTGGTGTACCCGGTGTACGTCCGGCGTCACGATCACAAGACGCAGCACGGCATCCAGCTTGCGCGGCAGCGCCACGTTGGTATGGGTGAACAGCGAGGTTCCGTTCAGGACGATCTCGAAGATCAGCACGGCGATGGCGGACGGTCCGAGAAGGACGACGAGCAGCATCTTGTAGATGGTTGAAATGATGATCTCCAGGGGATGGAAGCGGATGCCGGTGGTGGTGTCGAACCGCGGGTCTGCATGATGGACCCGGTGAATCCGCCAGAACCAGGTGAAGTGATGGGCGGCGCGGTGCTGCAGGTAGATGGCGAGGTCCAGAATCAGCAGGGCGGCGACCAGTTCCAGCGCCGGCGGCAGTTGCACCTGGTTGAAGAGTCCCCAGGACTGCTGAGCGGCCCATACAGCCGTGCCCACCACCGTCAGTGGCAGCAGCAGCCGCACCACCAGGGTGTCAATGACGATGAGCCCCAGGTTGGTGCTCAGCCTGGGCCAGGCCGGGACGATCTGCCGCCGTTTGGGCCAGACCCGCTCAATGACCAGCATCAGCAGCAGGATGCCCGCGAACATGCCCGATCTCAGGGCGTTGAATTCACCTTCCATGGAGCGATTATGCCACCTTCGCGGATCGGCCGGCGCGTCAGCTGTAGTCGAGCGTCCGGCCGATGTTCAGGCGTCCGGCCTTCTGCAGCATGGCGACCCCGAGGGCGATGTCGCTGGTGGCAAGGCCCCGGTGCCAGAACAGGATGGTCTCGGCCTCGCTCTCCCGGCCCGGAAGGCGTCCGCACACGATTTCACCGATCTCGCCATGTACCGATTCCGGGCTCACCTTGCCCGCGTCGATATGGGGCCTGAGGGCACCCAGGGGGCCGGCGTTCATCTGTCCCCGGTCATCCACCACGATCTTGTCCATGCCGTCGGTGATGTCCGGTTCCAGGGCGCTCATGGTGCCGTAGGGTATCACCAGGGCACCGGGGCGTATCCAGCGGGTCCGGAACAGCGGCATCGGCTCCGGCAGGCGGGAGGCCTCCACCAGGATGTCCGCGCCGTCGAGGCAACTTTCCCAGTCATCGGTGGCGATGACCTCCTTTTCCAGATCCGCGGACAGGCGCCGGGCAAAAGCCTCGCGGCTTTCGGGCCGGCGGGAATGCACCCGGATTTCCGCGAAATCGAACAACCGGTCCAGCAGGCGCACGTTCCAGTACGCCGTGCCCCGTGCCCCGACATGGCCGAGCACCCTGGGGTTCTTCATGGCGAGGTACTTGGCGCCGATGGCGGTGAGCGCCCCGGTGCGCATCTCCGTGATGGCGGTGGCGTCGAGGATGGCCTTCGGCATGCCGGTTTGCGGGTCGAACAGGTTCAACAGCGCCATTTCGGAGGGCAGGCCCCGGCGATAGTTGTCGACGTAGTCGCCGACGATCTTGACCCCCGCCGTACCAAGGGGCGCGACGTACCCCCGGAGCACGTTGAAATGGCCGTTGAAGGCGGGGTCCGGCCGGAGGTGCACCCTCGGTTCGATCACGGTCTCGCCTTCCCCCGCGAACCGGAGACCCGCTTCCACCGCCTCCAGGATCTCGTCGTCCGTGAATGCCAGCGCCTCGATGTCCCGG
This sequence comes from Gammaproteobacteria bacterium, assembly GCA_022827325.1. Classification (GTDB taxonomy): domain Bacteria; phylum Pseudomonadota; class Gammaproteobacteria; order Arenicellales; family Poriferihabitantaceae; genus VYFG01. Next base: position 27,676 of record JAJDTE010000114.1, read on the forward strand.
CCGTTCAGCCAGGTGATCTGGATCTGTCCGGACATCACAGGTCGATGGCGCCGAGGTTGAGACCCATCTCCCGGGCGCATCGCCGTGCGTCCTGGTACCCGGCATCCGCGTGCCGCATGACGCCGCTGGCGGGATCGTTCCACAGGACCCGCGCGATGCGCCTGTCGGCGTCTTCGCTGCCGTCGCAGACGATCACCAGTCCGGCGTGCTGGGAGTAGCCCATGCCGACACCGCCACCGTGGTGAAGCGACACCCAGGTGGCGCCGCTGGCGGTGTTCAGCATGGCATTCAGGAAGGGCCAGTCGGACACCGCGTCGGAACCGTCGAGCATCAGTTCCGTCTCCCGGTTGGGGCTGGCCACGGAGCCGGAATCCAGGTGGTCGCGGCCGATGACGACCGGCGCCTTCAGCTCCCCGGTCCGGACCATCTCGTTGAAGGCCAGGCCCAGCCGGTGGCGGATGCCGAGACCGACCCAGCAGATGCGCGCCGGCAGGCCCTGGAAGCGGATGCGTTCCTGCGCCATGTCGAGCCAGTGGTGCAGATGGGGGTCGTCCGGCACCATTTCCTTGACCTTGGCATCGGTCCGGTAGATGTCCTCCGGGTCGCCGGACAGCGCCACCCAGCGGAACGGTCCCACGCCCCGGCAGAACAGCGGCCGCACGTAGGCCGGCACGAACCCGGGGAAGTCGAAGGCGTTTTCCACGCCGTAATGCATGGCCTCCTGGCGTATGTTGTTGCCGTAGTCCACCGTGGGAATCCCCTGCTTGTGGAACGCGAGCATGGCATTGACATGGTCGGCCATGGAACGGCGGGCCTGTTCCACCACGAGCTGCGGGTTTTTCCGGCGTTCCGAGTGCCACCGGTCAAGGGTCCAGCCTACCGGCAGGTAGCCGTTTACCGGGTCGTGGGCCGAGGTCTGGTCCGTGACGAGATCCGGCGTCACACCGCGTCTCACCAGTTCCGGCAGGATCTCCCCGCCGTTGCCGAGCAATCCCACGGACACCGCCTCACCGGCCTCGCAGGCGCTGCGGATCATGGCCAGGGCCTCGTCAAGATGAGCGGCGCGCTTGTCGAGATAGCCGGTGCGGAGTCTGAAATCGATGCGGCTCTCGTCGCATTCCACGCAGAGAATGCTGAAGCCCGCCATGGTGGCCGCCAGGGGTTGGGCGCCGCCCATGCCGCCGAGACCGGATGTCAGCACCCACCTGCCGGAGGTCTTGCCGCCGTAGTGCTGGCGGCCCGCCTCGGCGAAGGTCTCATAGGTGCCCTGCACGATGCCCTGGCTGCCGATGTAGATCCAGGACCCCGCCGTCATCTGGCCGTACATCATGAGGCCCTTGCGGTCCAGTTCGTTGAAATGGTCCCAGTTCGCCCAGGCGGGCACCAGGTTGGAATTGGCGATCAGCACCCGGGGGGCGTCGGCGTGGGTTTCAAAGACCCCCACCGGCTTGCCGGACTGCACCAGCAGGGTCTGGTGATCCTCGAGTTCCCGCAGGCACTCCAGGATCCGGTCGAAGCTTTCCCAGTCCCGGGCGGCGCGGCCCATGCCGCCATAGACGATCAGTTCCGCCGGATTCTCCGCCACCTCGGCATCGAGATTGTTCTGGATCATGCGAAAGGCCGCCTCGGTGAGCCAGCTCTTGCACTGCAGGGTGGATCCCCGGGGGGCGGAGACGCGTCGGGTGTCATCGGTGCGGGTTCTTTTCATGGTTCGGCGGATCAGCGGATGGTGAACTGGTCGGTCTGGTAACGGGCCGCCAGGGCATAGCGGTACCCGGGATAGGTCAGGCGGACCCCGGTGACGACCCGGCCGCCCTTCCAGGTCCGGCGGTTGAGCTGCAGGCAGGGTTCGGCGGGATCCATGTTCAGGGCCTGTGCGGTCCGGCGGTCCGGCAGCACCGCCTGGACGATGTGTTCCATCTCGTCCGGTTTGATCAGGTCGACGAGGTATTGCGTGGCGGTATGCCGGGAAAAATCCTGATCGATGAATTCCGGCACCAGGGAAGGGCTCACCAGGCGGTCCTCCACCTGGATGGGTTCCCGGTCCTGGAAGTGGACCGCGAGGAGGCGGTACAGCCTGTCGCCCTGGGCCACCTCCATCAGTCCGGCCCGGGCGGCGTCGGCCTTCACGGTCCCGAGTTCGAGCACTTTGCAGTTGTGGGTGAATCCCGCCTC
>JAJDTE010000019.1:0-19708 GCA_022827325.1 Gammaproteobacteria bacterium
CGGCTGTTTCCTTTGCCGGCCACGTCATCTTCCAGTCCCCGGCTGACCCAGACCTCCCCCGCGGCATGCTTGAGGTCGCGGATTTCCTCGACCCCGTCCCGCTCAAGACCGGCAGACAGAGCCCGGGGGATCGCGGGCCAGAGAACCTCGACGGCATAGATCATCCCGGAAATCACGACCTCGCCGAGACCTAGCCCCCTTTCCCGGAACAGGGTCTCCAGCCGCTTCGGGGACAGTTCCCCGGCGCGGCACTCCCGCTCCAGCAGCGCCTTCGCATCGAAGACCGCCAGGGCCCGTTCGATGAAGGTGAGGCCGGCGCGCAGCTCGTTGTCCCGCAGGTGCGCCAGGAGGACGCCGGACTCCCCCTCCCAGGGCCGGACGATGCAGTCCGCCCAGCGGAACCGCTCCTCGCCGGTCTCCTTGTGAAGCTCCTGCAGAATCCTGAGCCGGGTACTGCCGCTGCCGTGGAGCAGGTAGTCCCTGGCGCCCGGCTTCCGGGTGATCACCAGCGGCCGGTCCAGGCCAAGGGCCCGCACGGATGTCCTGATGCGGTCATGTTCGGGGTTCGGCTGCCGCCTGGGATTGCGCACATGGCAGCGGATCCGGTCAACCCTCACCCGCAGCAGGGACGGCTTGGGCCCGTACTGTCCCGACCCGCCCGGTTTTTCAGGTCGCCTAGGCATCACCGATCTGTCCTGCAGGTACTTCGCCTGCCCTGTTCCCCTGGACGCCGACCTCCGCCCAGGTGCCGGATGCCGGATAAGGCCCCTGGAAGATCTCCGGGTAGCGGACCATGCTGGACCGGGGCACCGCCGCCAGCCGGCCATTGCTCCGGCTGGCCAACAGGCAGGTATGCCCCTCGATGCGGATTGCCATCAGGGGACTGGCGAAGCGGTGCCCCCCGGCGATCTGGTAAAGGTAGCCCACCGAGCTGTTGCAGACGGCGGCGACCTCGACGCGCTCCTGCCTGGTCGAACGCCTGAGAAAGAGACTGAGGTTCATAAAATCATGGTAGTAACGGAAAACAGTCACCCCCGATTGCAATGCTCTTGGCGGCAATCCGGAGTATTTATCAGCCCGCGAAATTTCACTGGCGTGAACCGTCCCGGCGAACGGGAACCCGGGATGCCGGCAACCGGGCCGTGTGATATGGTCCCGGCATTGCCGGCGCCCGGCGGCAGGACCGGTCCGCGGACCTCCGCGGCAGGGATGCATCCATCCGGCCCGGGCGGCGCCATGGGCCCCGCCCGGTAGACCCGGCTGGGGAAATCTCCTTCAGACCGGCCCGACCAGGAACAGCCGAGTGACCGCCGCCCCCGCATCCCCGCCGACCGATCCAAGGGCGCTGCTCGTGGTTGCCGTCGCCATCGGCGGCGGACTCGCCGCCGCGTTCCACATGGGGAAGATTCCGGGCGCCCTGCCCGTGATCCAGGCGGAGCTTTCCCTGGACCTGCTCCAGTCCGGGCTGGTGGTGTCCAGTTTCAGCATCCTTGCCGCCCTGTTCGGCGTCACGCTAGGCATCCTGTCCCGCCGGGCCGGGGTCCGCCTCGCCGGCACGGTGGGCCTTGCCGCCACTGCGGCCGGCGCCATGATGGGAACCCTGGCCCTCGGATTTCCCCTGCTGCTTGCGTCCCGGGTCCTCGAGGGATTCGGTTTCCTGCTCGCGGCTGTCACCATGCCCGGCCTGATCAACCGTGTCTGCCCGCCCCGCCTGCGCTCCGTGGCACTGGGCATCTGGGCGGCCTTCATTCCCGCCGCCATGAGCCTGATGCTGCTGGCCTCACCCGTGGTCCTCGAGGTGTCCGGCTGGCGGGGACTCTGGTGGCTGAGCGCCCTGATTTCACTGCTTGTCGCCGTCTCTTTCTTCGCCCTGACGGGACAGACGGGAGAAAAGCCCCGGGCGGCTGCCGGGGAGGGGTCCGGCCGCCGGGACCTGGCAAGGCCGCTGCTGGTGAGCGGAATCTTCGCCTGCTATTCCGCGCTCTTTGCAGCGGTGACGGCTTTCCTGCCCACCTACTGGGCCGGGTACCGGGGCATGGAACTCGGGTCGGCCACCTACCTCGCGTCCCTGGTGGTGATCGGCAACATCGTGGGGAACATCACTGCCGGATACCTCGTCGGCAGGGGAATGACCCTTGAGCGGCTGATGCGGTGGGCGCTACTGGGCGGCGGCGCCTCGGCGGCGCTCGCCTTTTCGGGGATGGTACCGCTCGCGGGGGAGTTCGCCGCCGCGTGGATGTTCACGTTTCTCTCCGGACTGCTCCCGGGCGCGGTGTTCGCCCATATCGGCACCATCTCGCCCTCGACGGATTCCGTCCCCATGACCACCGGCATGATCTTCCAGGGGGCCGGCATGGGCCAGGTTCTCGGTCCCGTGGGTCTCGGCATGGCGGCGGGAGCCGGCCTGGGATGGACCGGCGGCGCGGGTTTCCTGCTGCTCGTCAGCCTGCTGGGGGTCTGGCTGTGCCGCCGGTGCGCATGAACGACCGCCCGGACGCGCTCAGGCATCAGGACCCGGCAGGCCGCGGACAACCAGCTCCTCCGCATCCAGGCTCCTGCCGGCGTCCGCGACATCGAACCCGTCCATGGCGGATATGGCCTCCCGCCACTGTTGGCCGGCCAGCAGGTCGCGCAGTGCCCTGACGGACGGATGCTGCCATTCCCGGCGTCTGACCGCGTAGAAGTACACTTCCGAAGCCAGGGGGATGAAGTCCAGGTCATGGGCCACGGCAGCGGTTTCCATGCCGATGCCCACATCCACCGAATCACTGGCCACCAGCGCACTGACGGCAGAGTGGGTGAACTCGATGTGATCGTATCCCTGGATGCGGGCATTGTCGATGGAGCGGTCCTCCAGCAGCAGGTCAAGCAGCATCCGGGTGCCGGAATTCGCCTGCCGGTTCACGAAGCGGACATCGTCCCGGGCAAGGTCCTCCACGCCGGCGATGTTGCGGGGGTTGCCGGGTTTCACGATCAGGCCCTGGCGCCGCCGCACGGCGTGAATCACCCGGCAGTCCGCGGGCGTGAAGAACCGGAGGTAGTGGCGGATGAACCCCTCGGCAAGCGCGCCTTCGGCGAGATGGAACCCCGCGGCATCGCAATCCCCGGTCCTGAGATGCTGCAGGCAGCGCGCGCTCCCGCCGTGGGTGATCCGGGACCTTACCCGGAAATCCCGCTCCAGGATGTCTGCCAGGACCGGATGGCTGAGACAGTGGCTGGCGTAGACCCTGAGCGATTGCGCCTCAGGCGCCGGACCGTCCGCCACGGCCTCCAGTTCCCTGCAGATCAGTTCCTCGGCCGACTGGAGCTGGGATCGGGACTGTTCCCGGGCATAGTCCCTGGCCCACAGCAGTTTCCTGCCCATTTCATCCAGTCTCGCCCCCTGGCCCTGGCGCGGGATGATCAGCGGCGCGCCCAGCCGGTCGCGCCATCGGTTCACCAGGTTCCAGGCATTGCGGTAGGAGATATTACAGTGCCTGGCGGCGGCGCTGATGCTGCCAAAACGGTCGATCTGGCGGAGCAGTTCGAACAGGAGCTCGGGAACCGGCAGGGATCCGTCCGCGTCCAGGCGCCAGCTAACGTCGAGTTTCAGTTCAAGGGGCATCGTCCTGCCGTACTCCAGGGTCTTTGGAAGGGGGTCTCAACGGCGCGCGGCATTGGCAAAGAATGCCTGTTGCCCCTCCAGGCGGTAGGCGTCGATGGCTTCCTGCCCCGTGTCCGAGGTAAGCCAGTCGATGAAAGCCTGCCCGTCGGCCGCCTTGACATGGGCATGCCGTTCAGGATTGACCAGGATGACGCCGTACTGGTTGAACAGCACCGCATCCCCCTCCACGAGGATTTTCAGGTCGCCCTTGTTGGCGAACTTCAGCCACGTGGCGCGGTCGGTGAGGGCGTAGCCGCCGATGCCGCTAGCCACGTTCAGGGTGGCCCCCATGCCAGAGCCGGTCTCCCGGTACCACGCGCCGTCAGGTTCCACCCCGGCAGCCTTCCAGAGCGCGCGCTCCTTCCTGTGGGTGCCGCTTTCATCGCCGCGCGAAGCGAACACGGCACCGGCGGCAGCGATGTTCCTGAGAGCCGCCGACACGTCCCGGCCCGCGACATCGGCCGGGTCCGCATCCGGACCCACGATCACGAAGTCGTTGTACATCACGTCCAGTCGCTCGACGCCGTGCCCCTCGGCGACGAATTTCTCCTCCGAGGGCCTGTGGTGAACAAGGAGGACATCCGCGTCGCCGCTGCTGGCCATCCGGATGGCCTTGCCGGTGCCCACGGCCACGACCCGGACCCCGATGCCGCTGTGCTCCCAGAACCTGGGCAAGAGGACGTCAAACAGCCCCGAGTTTTCCGTCGAAGTGGTGGAGGCGACGGTGATGAACCGTTCCTGCGCCGATGCCCATGCGCCTGTCACCGAAAGGACGATGACGGCTGCGGCCCTGCATATCCCTGCACGCGGTTGCTTCATGGAACAGCGGGCACTCGGCAGTTGGAATTGCAGGCTCATCGCCTCACCAGATGAGGTCCCCCCGAAGGTAGGCGGCGGCCTCCGCCGTCCCCGGGCGGGCAAAGAAGTCCGTGGCCGGTCCGCTTTCCAGGACCTCCCCCCGGTGCATGAACACGATTTCGTCGGCAAGCCGCCTGGCCTGGCCGATATCATGGGTCACCATGATCACCCGGGTTCCGTCTTCATGGATCAGGGCGATCATCTCCTCGACCCGGCGGGTGGCGGCCGGGTCGAGGTGGGCCGTCGGTTCGTCGAGAAACAGCACCCGGTGCTGCACGGCAAGGCAGCGCGCCAGCGACAGGCGCTGGCGCTCTCCGCCGGACAGGTGCATGGCCCTCCGCCCCGCCAGGGGACCCAGTCCGGATGCCTCCAGGGCATGGGCGAGGCGCCCGGCATGCAGCGCACGTTCGACACGGCAGGCCTTGAGGGCAAACCGGATGTTGTCCTCCACGCTTCGGCGCAACACCACCGGCTTCTGGAAGACCATGCCCTGGGCAGCGGGATGCATGGCCAGATCCGGGTCCCGCCAGCGCACTTTTCCCGTGGTGGGCGAAAGCAGCCCGTGGCAGATCCGCAACAGCAGCGTCTTCCCGGCACCGTTGGGGCCCAGGATCACGCTGGTCCTGTCGCCGCCGAAGGCCAGGTTGATCTCCTTCAGGAGCGCAGCGTCCCCGGAAACAAGGCCCACATCCACCAGTTCCAGGGGCAGGATCGCCGCTGCCCGGGAGGTCCCGGGCATCGCGGAGGATGCGGAAGACGCGGCCGCGGAATCCGTTCCGGGGACGGGGGCCGGGGATTCCCCCGGGTTCCGGCCCGGCACCAGTTTCAGGTTTCGCTTGTCCATCAGGCCAGCTTCTCCCGGGACTGCAGCAGCAGCACCAGCGCGTTGATGGAGATCACGATCGCAAGGAGCACGATTCCGAGTCCCAGCGCCAGGCTGAAGTCGCCCTTGCTGGTTTCCATGGCAATGGTGGTGGTCATTACGCGGGTTACGTGATTGATATTGCCGCCGACGATCATGACGGCGCCGACTTCGGCGCTGGCGCGTCCGAATCCGGCCAAAAGAGCCGTGGCCAGGCTGTAGCGGCCCTCGCGGATCAGGATGAACGTGCCCGGCAGCGGCCCGATGCGATAGGACCGGAACTGCTCGTCGTAGTCCCGGTGCAGATCGTCAAGCGTCTGGCGCGTGAGGGCGGCGATGATGGGCAGCACCAGCAGGGTCTGGGCGAACACCATGGCCTGGGGAGTAAACAGGAGCCCGTACTGGCCCAGGGGGCCGGCCCGGGAAAGCAGCAGATAGACAACCAGGCCGAGCACCACGGGCGGCATGCCCATGAAACTGTTGAGCAGCGCAATGACCACGCGCCTGCCCGGGAACCGGTACATGGTCAGCCAGGCACCGAGCGGCATGCCGATCACCGCGGCGATTGCCACTGCCGACAAGCTGACCTCGAGAGACAGCAGTACGATCTCAACCAGGTCCTCGTCGGCCTCCGCGACCATCCGGATTGCGGTGGCTGCAGCGTCAGAAAACTGCGCCATATATGTATTGATTTACATAAATACAGAGATCATGGATTATATCTTTAGGAAGATTCGGAAGTATATATGTATTTCATTACCTATTTATTGATATCGCAGCACAAGTGTATCCAAGGAGATCGACGAACAAAACGGCCGACACTTCGCCTGCTCCCTCACGAAGACCTGCGTACGGCTCCGAGAGAGTCGCTGTTGATAAGCCTTCTAAACCGGGGACTTCCACCCCTTACCGATGGGATAAATATGTCAGGTATTTATCGTCTGCTCACACCCTCGAAGCGACACTGACATTCAGTGCCGCAAGCGGTACAGTAAGGATTCATTTCATCCTTGAAGATACTGATTCTCCATGCTCGCAAAACTGACTTCCAAAAACCGACTGACCCTTCCGAAGGCGGTGACCGCAGCGGTTGAAGCTACCGACTATTTCGAAGTAACGGCGGAAAATGGCCGGATTGTGCTGACTCCTGTCCGGGTCAACCGTGCCGATGAGGTTCGGGCGAAGCTCGCTGGTCTGGGGCTGTCGGAAAGCGATGTGGCCGAAGCGATCACATGGGCCAGAACAGGCGGGTAACGTCGGTACGAACGGTCCTGGACACGAATGTCCTGGTTTCAGCACTGCTTTTCCACCACTGCACACTGGCCTGGTTGCGTGGTGCCTGGCGTTCGGGACCCATTCGACCGGAAATTCCTGGAGCTGGCCTTGCCGGGAATGCTGAGGTTCTTGTGACGGGTGACGTCGGCTTGCTTGCATCAGCCGATCGGTTTGCTGTTCCCATCCTGTCTTCGGGGCAGTTCGGACAATCCCTGGATCACGAAGAATCCGTGGACAGATGATTCCCACAGTCCCTTCCGGTTCATTTTCCGTGGCAGCAACTACCGCCGTACCTTCCGTCTGCGCATCATCCTCCATGTAGAACCAGCGTTCACCTTTTGAGGTGCTGTTGTCGATCTGGTCGTAGTACCGGCCATTCAATCCGGATCGATAGAACAACCATAACCATTCCGGCGATTACGCCAGCCTTCCAAGACGTCGCAGTATTTCGTTTTCGGGGAGAAAGGCAAGTTCATCATCGAGGAAAAACTGCAGCGCTTCATGGATCCTCGCTCGAGGAACGACATCATGCTTTTCCAATTCATCCGTTATCCAGAGCACACCCCTGACTTCAACTCCATTGCCTCTCGACACATCTCTCAGCGGACCGTCTCCTGTCAATAAAATGCTGTCCTTGATGTCTTCAGCAAGAGCCAGGGCAAAGCAGTCATTCAATGTCAGCGGATTATGCTCGTTAAAATACCGTTGTGCCCTTACCACTGACGGACCTGGCAATCCACGAACCTCCAATCCTTTTTCACGAAGTATTGCTTTCTCTCCATCATCAATGCATAGCCACTCATCTTCAAACAGAACATCCGGCATGACGAAGGTATACGGAAGAAGTAAGATCTCCTCCAAGAGCGAGACCTTTCTGAGATCGATCATGCATGATGTATCACTGACGACGATCCTCATCAGGTTCAGCAGGCCCCTTCAATCCTTCTTCAATTTCTGGAACGGGCTGCTGTAGCAGCTCTGCTGCCTTGCCCAACGAGATGAGCTTCTCCGCCAGTGCCCGATAGCACAGTCGTTCGAAACGGCGGGGAAGCTCAAATGTCCCCTCTTGACCCGAGCCTTCCAGTGGTTCCGGCTCCATCTTTCTCCATTTGCGGGCGTAGGTCTGGAAGGCGTAAGAAAGGGTAGACTCATTAATTACGCCGAGCTGTTTTAAGCGTACAAGAAGTGCCGCGGCACTGACACGATACATGCGCTTGAGGCCGATCAGTTCCTTGTAGCCCAACGCATTGCGATGCTTCCCGATTTCCTTCACAAGATGTTCTTGTGGTATCAGAAAGGCACCTGCAAACACGTTTGATGCCTTTTCATGATCAACTGGTGATTGATCAGAGATCAGTCTATGCGCCAGTTCGTGTGCAAGCGTGAGCCTGCGTCTTTCAAGGGTCACATCCCGGTTGATGATAATGACCGGCACCTTCGCCTTCTGCCGTGGGCGTCGAACCAAACAGGTCAGCCCAGAGACTTTTTCGGGCAGGCACAGCACCAGGACCTTGATGCCTTGATCCTCCAACAGGGCCGTCATATTGGGTATGGGATCCAGTCCCAGTTTCCATTCTTTGCGCAAGTCTTCCGCGAGGGCTTCACCATCGTTCTCTTCACCAAGAATGCGGTTACCATTTCGTGGTTGTTTCCAGGCCTCACTGCCGACTTCAAGAATCTCCTCGATCACAAGATATCTTTGCAGGCGATCAATGGTTGTGGCCTCCACTTTTGCGCGATCCCCTGCAGTTGTGCCGGAGAGCTTCCGGAACTCCACGGCCTCAAGTTCTTCTACCTGATCGCTCAGTAGATATTCCATAGAAACATCCATGGACTTCGTCAAGCGCAACAAAATCCGCGAGCTGGGCATCATTTCACCTCGCTCGTACTTCCCAATGGCCTGAGCAGAAACCTCATTATCCAATGCATCCGACAAGCCGCGCAGGGAGTATCCGGCCTTCTTTCTGGCGAGTTTCAGGCGATCTCCGAACATTCCTTTCTGATTGATAGTTTACATTTTTAATATATATAGTCTAAATGTAAACTTAACTTCAGGATTATGTCAACACCGGGTTGAACACCTGGTGATATGGGTGTCCGTCGGCATGACCGTAACATGCTGATTTGTCTTCAGAAACCGGAATTCCGTATCAACGGGTTCAGGGTGGGGCTAAAGACGCTTGCGCATGTAAATCCGCGCAAAGCCGCACTCAATACGGCGTTCGATTTCCTCATATCCAAGGCGCAGATAGAGCATGATGTTCTCCGTCATCAGCTGGTGGGTGTAGAGATCGAGGTGCCGGTAGCCCAGCTGGCGCGCTTCGGCTTCTGCATGCCCCATGAGCCAGCGGCCGATCCCCTCGCCCTGCCTGGACGGCCGCACGGCGATGTTGTCGAGAAGCAGTCCGTCCTTCCCCTCGATGAGAACGAAGACGCCGATCACCTCCCTATCGTCATCGACGACGTACGCGCGGTGATTCCGGACGATCTCGTCATAATCTCCCAGCATAGGCCCGGGAGGGGTGCCAATGCGCTCGATGTAGGGGGTATAGGCCAACCGGACACATTCCGTGATGCCCTTTACATCGTCCGCCCCGGCGGAGCGCAGTACAAGATCGGTCATGGAATCCGGCATGTATTGTGCTTACCCTGAACCTGACTGGCGCCGTATCCTAGCACGGCATCCTGCCCGTCCGGGTTCACGGACAACTCCCGCTCCCGCCCCCCGCACGCTACAATCCCGGCATTGGACGGTCCGGTACCGGCCGGCAATTCCACCGCCGGTTCGTCACGCTGGAATGAACCGGGTCTTGCCACAACATGAACCGGAAGGAACCTCCGCCCGTCCTATCCAGGTGCAACCGGACCGGAGTCGCCAATGACGATTGAAACATACCTGCTCTACCTGGCAGCCCTTGGGGTGTTCTTTGCAACCCCGCCGGACACGAGCCAGCTCCTCATCATTGCCAACAGCGCGCGGCACGGGCTGAGAAGGAGCGGCTGGACGATTGCCGGCGACCTGACGGCGAATGCACTGCAGATGACCGCCGCGGCGTTCGGGATTGCCGCCGTGGTCGCGGCATCTGCCGAGGCGTTCCAGGTCGTGAAATGGCTGGGTGTCGCCTATCTCGCCTGGATCGGACTGCGGCTGATCCGGTCCGGACCGCGGGACGGGGATGCGGCAGCCGACCATGCCGGATCGCCGTTCAGGCTGTACCGCCAGGGCTTCATCACATCCAGCGCCAACCCGTTCGCGGTCATGTTCTTCGCGGCACTGTTTCCGCATTTCATCAATCCCGGGGCAGCCACACTGCCCCAGTTGGCAATACTCGGCGGCACCTACTTGCTCGTCGACGGCGTCATCCTGCTGGCCTGGGGCTGGCTTGCCGTCCGCGCCGCGGCACGTATCCGGTCACATGCCCACGGCCTGATCAACCGCGTCTGCGGGGCATTGATGATGGGTGCGGCGGCCCTGCTGGCGGTCAAGGACTACGAACCGGACGTTCGCGGCAACTGAACGGGCCAGCATGGCACATGCCGGCAGGCATCGCTGAATGAGAGCGAATCACGGGACCCGGCGCGCGCAACTGAATCCAGCGTTGACAACCTCGGCGGGAGCGGCCAGGGAACTCGGTTGATCGGCGCCGTGATGAAGCACCGCCGGATGCCGGGGTCCATGACCCGCCAGGTCAGCCGCAACCCCGCTGATATCCATTCCCGCCCCGGGGACCCGGACGGCTATTCCGGACGGCGACTGTCCTGACCGGGGGTCAAGAAGGCCCGGATGGCCCGGGAGCACTCCCCGGGCAGTTCCTCGGCAAGGAAGTGGCCGCACTCCAGGTCAACCTCCGTGACATCTTCGGCCCACCGTTCCCATACGGGCCCCAGGGGATTCTTCGTATGAAGAAATCCACGCACCGCAAGCACCGGGCATTGCAGCTTGCGGTTCGCATCACGCGCCTCGCGGTCATGGGCAAGATCGACAGTGGCGCCGGCACGGTAATCTTCCGCCATCGCCCGGCGAACGCTCGGCTTGCGGAACGCAATCTTGTATTCCTCGACCGCGCAGGGGTCCAGTACGCCGGGCCTTGCGGCCCACTGGTCCAGCATGTTCATCATGAAGAAATCGGGATCGGCACTCATCATCAGTTCCGGCAGGGGCGCGGGCTGGGCCAGCAGGGTCCAGTGGAACCAGTTGAGGGAACCGGCCATGTTCCAGGATTCCCAGATGTCCAGGGTCGGAATCGTATCCAGGCTGACCAGGCGGTCGACCCGTTCCGGGTGATCCAGTGCAAGCCGGTAGGCAACCCTCGCCCCCCGGTCGTGGCTGACGATGTCGAATTCGCCAATACCGAATTCGCCCATGACGTGGATCATGTCCCTGGCCATTTCCCGTTTGGAATAGTTGACGTGCTCCGGGTCGGGATCGGGACCGATGCTCGCACCGTATCCGCGAAGATCGGGGATCACCAGGGTAAACTCATCCTTCAGCAACGGCGCCAGGCGATGCCAGTGAACATGGGTTTGCGGGAATCCATGCAGCAGGAGCAGCGGCGCCCCACTGCCGCCCACGCGGCAATGGATCACGGCGTCTTCGCACCGGATATCATGGGTGGCGAAACCTTCGAACATCCGCTCAGGCACAGTGGTTCCCAATCAGGCAATGAACCATTCTACTCCAGCTTGACCATCCTCGGGACCTCGCAAAATGTCGTTCGGCCATCCCGTTCGAATCATCCGGTTCGCGGCCGGCTGCCGCGCCGAATAGCCCGGCAAACGCACACAAACTCCCCTGACACGATGAATTTGTACAATGATTGCAAAACGTATCCGTCTCGTGTTGCTTTGCCCGTCATGCTGATTTGACAACACTGCGGATTCGAGTATTTTTCCCTGCTTCGATGGAGCAATGGGCCGGAAAGGTCACCGCGAACACTTGCGATTCGTCCGGAAAATCGTTGGGGCCTTGCCGGCCGCAGTCATCCTGTCCGCCTTCGGCACCAGCTTTGCCGGGGACGATGACCCGTCCGCCGGCGGGTACGAGATCCAGGTGTTGTCGGGCCGGCCCGACATGGTCACCGGCGGAAATGCCCTGATCGGGATTTCCGCCACGGATGGCGCCGGACTGGCCGGACTCAGGGTGTTCCTGGACGCAACGGAAGTAACCGCCGCCTTCCGCCCGTCGTCTTCCGGCGGCCTGGCGGGATTGGTGGAAGGGCTCCCGGAAACCGCGCGATTGCGGCTTCAGGACGCCGACGGGAAAACCCGGGGCTCGCTGCAACTCGAGAATCACCCCGCCGAGGGTCCCGTGTTCTCCGGGCCGCACGAACAGCCGTTCATCTGCGAGACGGACGCCTTTGTCCTGGTGTCGGGCGAGACCCTGGGCGCGCCCATCGACGACGCCTGCTCCATCGAGCGCCGCACAGACTATGCCTATCTCTCCACCCGGGACGGGGAGCTGAAGCCGCTCGCAAGCCCGGACCCGCTTCCGGCGGACCTTGCCCACACGACCACGCTCACCGGAGCGACGGTCCCGTTCATCGTTCGCATCGAGACCGGCACCCTGAACCGCGCCATCTACCAGATCGCGATGCTGCGGGACCCGGGCGCCGACGATGAACCGTCCCCGTGGCATGCCCCCGGGGGCTGGAACGGACGTCTCGTCTACACCTTCGGGGGTGGCTGCGTGAACGGCTGGTTCCGCCAGGGTGCCCGCACCGGCGGCGTGACCGACCCCTGGATGCTCGGCCAGGGCTACGCGATCGCCTCGTCAAGCCTCAACGTGTTCGGCAACAACTGCAACGACGTTCTGGCTGCCGAGACCATGATGATGGTAAAGGAGCGATTCATCGAGGGATACGGCGTGCCGCTCCACACCATCGGCATGGGTTGCTCGGGCGGTTCATACCAGGCGCACCAGATTGCCGATAACTATCCCGGCCTGCTCGACGGGATCATTCCCGGCTGCAGTTTTCCCGATGTCGGTTTCAGCACGATCCCGATGGTCACCGATGCCAGGCTGCTGAACCGCTACTTCAGCACCGAAGGAGGCGGATTGTTCACCAGGGAGCAGCAACAGGCTGTCGCCGGATTCCTGACATGGGAGACCATGCCGGGCGTGTCCCACAAGGCCGGGCGGATCACCGTCGGCGAGTTCTGCCCCGACGTGCTTCCGTTATCGTTGCGGTATCACCCGCACGACAATCCGTCCGGTGCGCGCTGCGAGGTGTTTGAACACCATGTGAACATCTACGGACGGAATCCGGTGACCGGTTTCGTCCGCCGCCCGCTGGACAATGTCGGCGTGCAGTATGGCCTGAAGGCGCTGAACGACGGCGTCATCGGCCCTGCCCGGTTCCTGGATCTGAACGAGAAGATCGGCGGCTACGACAACGAGGGGCGCTTTCGCCCGGAGCGCACCGTGGCGGACCCGGACGCGGTGCGGATCGCTTACGAGACCGGCCGGCTGACCAGTGGCGGCGGAGGCCTTTCGTCCACGCCGATCATCGACTACCGCGCCTACAGCGATGATCTCGAGGACGGCGACGTGCATACGCGGTCCCACTCCTTTGCCATGCGGAACCGGTTGCGAAAGGCAAACGGCCGGACCGACAACCACGTCATGCTCGTGGAGGATTTCCGCTACGGCCTGTTCAGCACGGACAGCCCGGTCCTGCGCGATGCCCTGGGCCACATGGACCGATGGCTGGAAGCCCTGGCCGCGGACACCTCCGCGGCTCCGCCGGCGGACAGGGTGGCGCGGGCAAGGCCGGAAGGGCTGACCGATGCCTGTTGGTCGCGCGACGGGGAACCGGTGAAGATCGTCGAGACGCAGCGGCGGGGAGCGGGGCGATGCGCTGCGCTGTACCCGTCTCCGCCGTCGCCCCGGGAGGTTGCCGGGGCGCCCCTGGCGGGGGACATCGTGAAGTGCCGGCTGGGGCCGGTGGACCTGGACGACTACGCCGTATCCTTCAGCCCCGAGGAGATGGACCGGCTTCGCCGCATCTTCCCCGGGGGTGTTTGCGACTGGAGCAGGCCCGGAATCGGCCAGGCGGACCTCAAGGGGACCTGGCAGATCTTTTGAAGTGCCGGCGGCATCCCGGGCGGCGGGCCCGGGGCCACGGCATGGACTACCCGTACCTGACCTCCAGCACCTCGTAGGTCCGCTTGCCGCCGGGCGCGGCGAACACGATTTCGTCTCCCTCGGCCTTTCCCAGCAGCGCCTTGCCGATGGGCGAGCCGATGGAAATCAGGCCCCGGTCAAGGTCGGCCTCGAGATTGCCCACCAGCTGGTAGCTGACCACCACGTCCTGGTCGATATCGTAGAGCTTCACGTGCGCACCGAACACCACCTTGCCGGTGGCGGCGATGTCTTTCGAGTCGATGATCTCGGCGACGGCAAGGTTACCCTCCAGTTCGGCGATCCGGCCCTCGATGAACCCCTGCTGCTCCTTGGCGGCCGCGTATTCGGCGTTTTCGGTCAGGTCCCCGTGGGACCTCGCTTCCGCGATCGCGGAGATGATTCTCGGGCGGTCCACACTTTTCAGGGTCTTCAGTTCCGCGCGCAGCCTTTCCGCCCCTGCCCTGGTCAATATGGTTCTCTCGGTGTTCATGACTTCTGTCCGGAATCGTTTCCGGGTCCGCCACGTATCCCGTGACCGGCCGGATCAGTTCGGTAGGTCGCCCTGATGAAGAGACTGCAGCCTGTTTACGGATACCCGGCTTGCGGCCCTGTGCGCTTCCACGGCGGCCCTTGCGCCTGCCATGGTTGTGAAGTAGGTGACCTTGTGGAGCAAGGCTTCCCGCCTTATTGTATAGGAATCCCTGAGGCTTTGCTTGCCGGAAGTGGTGTTGAAGATCAGCACGAAATCGTCGTTCTTGATCCGGTCGACCACGTGGGGCCGGCCCTCGACCACCTTGTTCACCCGCGTCACCGGGATGCCGGCGGCGGAGATCACTTTCGAGGTCCCGTCCGTGGCAACGATCCCGAGACCCACATCGGCCAGATACCGCGCCACGGGGATCACCCCCTCCTGGTCCTCCTTGCGCACACTGATCAGCACGGTGCCTTCACGGGGGATGTGGTAGCCGGCCCCCTGGGTGGCCTTGTCGAACGCCTCGCCGAAGGTCCGCCCCACACCCATGACCTCGCCGGTGCTTTTCATTTCCGGCCCGAGCACCGTGTCCACACCGGGAAACTTGATAAAGGGGAACACCGCCTCCTTCACCGAAAAATGGTCCGGCACCCAGCCGTCGTCCAGGCCCTGCTCCGCCAGGGTCCGGCCGACCATGCAGCGGGCGGCGATCTTCGCCAGGGGCCTTGCGGTCGCCTTGGAGACGAACGGCACCGTCCTCGACGCCCTGGGATTCACCTCCAGCACGTAGATGTCGCCATCCTTGACCGCGTACTGGACATTCATCAGCCCCACCACGTCCAGCGCCAGCGCCATGGCCCGGGTCTGCCGGGTCAGTTCCTGCTGCAACGATTCACCGAGACTGAACGGCGGCAGCGAACAGGCGGAATCGCCGGAGTGCACGCCCGCTTCCTCGATGTGCTCCATGATGCCGCCGATGACGACCTCCTTGCCGTCGCTGACCGCGTCCACGTCCACCTCCGTGGCATCGTTCAGGAAACGGTCCAGCAGCACCGGGGAGTCGAAGGACACGCTGAGCGCGGAAGTCATGTAGGCATCCAGGTCCACGGGATTGTGCACCACCTCCATGGCACGACCGCCGAGCACGTAGGAAGGCCGCACCACCAGCGGGTAGCCGATTTCCCCGGCGCGCTCAAGGGCCTGCTCCGGCGTGCTGGCCGTCCGGTTCGGCGGCTGCAACAAATCCAGGTCCTCGATCAGCTTCTGGAAATACTCCCGGTCCTCGGCGCGGTGGATGGATTCGGGGGAGGTGCCGATGATGGGCGCCCCCGCGTCCTTCAGCCCCCGGGCCAGCTTGAGCGGCGTCTGGCCGCCGTACTGCACGATCACGCCGGCGGGATTTTCCACCCGGATCACCTCGAGGACATCCTCCAGTGTCAGCGGCTCGAAGTACAGGCGGTCCGAGGTGTCGTAGTCCGTAGACACCGTCTCCGGGTTGCAGTTGACCATGATGGTTTCATAGCCGTCCTCGCGCAGCGCCATGGACGCATGGACGCAGCAATAGTCGAACTCGATGCCCTGGCCGATGCGGTTCGGTCCGCCGCCAAGCACCATGATCTTGGTCCGGTCGGTGGGCGCGGCCTCGCATTCCTCGTCGTAACTCGAATACAGGTAGGCCGTGGAGGTGTCGAATTCCGCAGCGCAGGAATCCACCCGCTTGAACACGGGGTGGATCCGGTGAAGGTAGCGGAAATCCCGCACAGCCTGTTCCGTGGTCGCAAGGAGGCGGGCCAGCCGCCGGTCGGAAAACCCCTGGCGTTTCCAGCCGCGGAGACTCGCCGGCTCGACATCCACGAGGGCCAGGCCGCGGATGGCGTTTTCGGTGCGGACCAGGTCCTCGAACTCCGCCAGGAACCAGGGGTCGATCCTGGTGAGTTGGTGCACCTCCCCGAGCGGCATGCCGTTGCGGAAGGCCTCCGCCATGTACCACACCCGCTTCGCACCGGGCACCCGGAGCCTGGCCGACAGGAGGTCCTGCAGGGCTTCGCCCCTTTCCGCCAGATCCATCTCGTCAAGCCCGTCGCTGCCGATCTCGAGCCCGCGGAGGGCCTTGTGGAACGACTCCTGGAAGGTTCGGCCGATGGCCATCACCTCGCCCACGGACTTCATCTGGGTGGTCAGGGTGGCATCCGCCTGGGGAAACTTCTCGAAGTCGAACCTGGGAATCTTGGTCACCACGTAGTCGATGGTGGGTTCGAACGACGCCGGGGTGAGGCCGCCGGTGATCTCGTTTTTCAGTTCATCCAGCGTGAAGCCCACCGCCAGCTTGGCCGCCACCTTGGCGATGGGGAACCCGGTCGCCTTGGATGCCAGCGCCGAAGAGCGTGAAACCCTGGGGTTCATCTCGATGATGATGATGCGCCCGTCGTCCGGGCTGATGGCGAACTGCACGTTCGAGCCGCCGGTATCCACGCCGATCTCCCTGAGGACTGCGATGCTCGCATCGCGCATGATCTGGTATTCCTTGTCGGTCAGCGTCTGGGCCGGCGCCACCGTGATCGAATCGCCGGTATGCACGCCCATGGGGTCGAAGTTCTCGATCGAGCAGATGATGATGCAGTTGTCCGCCCGGTCCCGCACCACCTCCATTTCGAACTCCTTCCAGCCGAGGATGCTCTCCTCGATCAGGAGTTCATTGGTGGGCGAGGCGTCGAGGCCCCTCAGGCAGATCTCGTCGAATTCCTCGTGGTTGTAGGCGATGCCGCCGCCAGAACCGCCCAGGGTGAAGGACGGGCGGATGATGGCGGGAAATCCCACGTTTTCCAGGATTTCACGGGCCTGGTCGAGGTCGTGGGCGATTTCACCGCGCACGGTCTCGAGGCCGATGCGGTGCATGGCGTTGCGGAACTGCTCCCGGTCCTCCGCCTTGTCGATGGCCTCGCGGGTGGCGCCGATCATCTCCACCCCGTGCTTTTCAAGAACGCCCAGGCGATTGAGGTCCAGGGCGCAGTTGAGTCCGGTCTGCCCGCCCATGGTAGGGAGTATGGCGTCCGGCTTCTCCGCCTCGATGACCTTCTCGAGGGTGCGCCAGTGGATCGGCTCGATGTAGGTGGCGTCGGCAAAGTCCGGGTCCGTCATGATGGTGGCCGGGTTGGAATTCACCAGGACGACCCGGTAGCCCTCCTCCTTCAGCGCCTTGCAGGCCTGCACCCCGGAATAGTCGAACTCGCAGGCCTGGCCGATGATGATGGGCCCTGCGCCGATGATCAGGACCGACCGGATGTCCTGTCTCCCGCTCATTGCGCCTCCCCCCGGGCGGACGCCATCATCCCGATGAACCGGTCGAACAGGCTGTGGATGTCCCGGGGGCCCGGACTCGCCTCCGGGTGGCCCTGGAACGAGTAGGCGGGATGGTCCAGGAGCTCGATGCCCTGCACCGTGCCATCAAAAAGCGACCGGTGGGTCACCCGCACGTTGTCCGGCAGCGAATCCTCCTCGACGGTAAACCCGTGGTTCTGGCTGGTGATCAGCACCCGGTCCGTACCGAGGTCCTGCACCGGGTGGTTGGCGCCGTGGTGGCCGAACTTCATCTTCCCGGTGCGCGCGCCGCTCGCCAGCGCAAGCAGCTGGTGCCCGAGGCAGATGCCGAAGACCGGGATGTCCCGGCGGACAATCTCCCGGATGGCCCGGATCGCGTAGTCGCAGGGTTCGGGGTCGCCGGGACCATTGGACAGAAACACGCCGTCGGGCCCGTGCCCGAGAATTTCCTCGGCCCCGGATTCCGCGGGCACCACGGTGACGTCACAGCCCCGTTCCGCCAGCAGGCGGAGGATGTTGCGCTTGACGCCGTAGTCACAGGCCACGACCCTGAAGCGCGGCTCCGGCGCCCGCCCATGGCCGCCCTGGAGGCCCCATTCGCCGTCCGCTTCTCCCCGGTTCCAGCGGTAGGCGGACCGCGTGGTGACGACTTTCGCGAGATCCATGCCCCCGAGCCCGGGGAACGCCCGCGCGCTGGCCAGGGCCGCATCCGCGTCGGCGCCGTCGCCGGCGGCAATGCAGCCGGCCAGGGCCCCCTTGGTGCGCAGGATCCGGGTCAGCCGCCGGGTGTCGATGTCGCTGATCGCCACCACGTCCCGGGCCGCGAGGTACTCCGGCAGGGACTCCTCGGCCCGCCAGCTGCTGTGGGATACCGGCAGGCTGCGCACCACCAGCCCGGCGCTGAACACCCGGGCGGATTCCTCGTCCTCGCCATTGGTGCCCACGTTGCCGATGTGGGGATAGGTCAGGGTGACGATCTGGCTGGCATAGGAAGGGTCGGTGAGAATCTCCTGGTAGCCGGTCATGGCGGTATTGAACACCACCTCCCCCACGCTGGTTCCCTCTGCGCCGATGGAACGGCCGCTGAACACGGTTCCGTCCTCCAGCACCAACAACGCACTTTCTTTCAAATCAATCTCCCGGGAGGACTGTTCAATTGGCGCCAACCGCAAACCGTGCACCTAAAAAAAGGGAGAAACCGCTTCGGTTTCCCCCTCTCGATGATCTTGGTGCTGGTAATCTCGCTAGCCCCTGGCTGCTCTTTCTGGACGGCCGGATTGTAACGCCGGAGCAGTCACAATTCAACGAAGTTCCAGTACGTCCCGCATGTCGTAGAAGCCTGCCGGACGGCCCGCGAGCCACCTGGCCGCGCGCAGGGCGCCCCTGGCGAAAATGCGCCGGTCCGTGGCCCGGTGGGTGATCTCGATGCGCTCGCTTTCGCCGATGAACATCACCGTGTGCTCCCCGGCGATATCGCCGCCCCGGATGGTGGAAAAGCCGATGCTGCCCGCGAGCCTCGGGCCGGTGTGCCCTTCCCTGGCGAACACCCCGTCGGTCCCGAGGTCCCTGCCGAGGACCCCCGCCACGGTCTCGCCCAGCAACAGCGCCGTGCCGGAAGGCGCATCCACCTTGTGGCGGTGATGGGCCTCGACCACCTCGACGTCCATGTGGTCTCCCAACACCCGGCCGGCGGTCTCGAGAAGCGCCACGCACAGGTTGATTCCGACACTGGTATTGGCGGCAAAAACCACCGGGATGTCCCTGCCGGCATCCCGGACCTCGCCGCGCTGGCGGTCATCCAGGCCCGTGGTGCCGATCATGATGGCGTGGCCGTGCGCGCGGCAGAAGGCAAGGTGCTCCATGGTCGCGTCGGGGGTGGTGAACTCGACCATGACATCGAACCCGGCTTCCGCGGCGGGGACGACCGGGACCCCCAGCTGGGCGATCCCGGCCACGGTACCGGCATCCCGGGACAGGACCGGACTCTGGCCGAGTTCCAGCGCCGCGGCCAGTTCGAGCGCATCGTCTTCTGCGATCAGGCGGATGATGGCCTGGCCCATCCGTCCGGCGGCCCCGGACACGGCGATTCGGGTCGTCATGAGGTGTCAGTCTTAAGAGGAATCCGGCCGATTATAACCGCCGGCCCGGCGCGGTTTG
>JAJDTE010000026.1:0-56132 GCA_022827325.1 Gammaproteobacteria bacterium
GGCAGGAGGCATGACGCCCGGGTTGATCTTCAGGTGGACGGAAAAGAGATCGCACTGCTCATTGAGTTGAAAGATGCCCTGTATCCTCGGGACGTGCGTCAAGCGCTTTGGCGGATTCGGGAATCGGCGCGTGCATGGCCGTATCCCCCGGAAGGAAGGCGGCCATTGTTCTTTCTGGTCGCCCACTCGATTTCACCCGGTGCAAAGGAACTGCTGAGGAGCGAGCGGGTTGGCTACTACGACAGTGGCGGCAGCCTGTTTCTTCCTGCCGGCGACATCTACGTCTACGTGGACAAGCCGCCTCCGAAAAACCTGTCTAGGTACTTCCGATCAGTGTTTTCAGGCCGCCGTGCACAAGTGCTGCACGCGATCCTGGTGCAGAATCGGGAATGGTTCGGTGTGAAGGAAATCGCCAGCCAGGCCCGGGTTTCGCCCGCGACTGCCTCGCAGGTGCTGGCGGAACTGGAAAAATTCGACTGGGTGGTGTCACGTGGGCAGGGACCGGGAAAGGTGCGCCATCTGCAAGAGCCCGGTGCTTTACTGGATGCATGGGCCAATCAGCTGACGGTCATGCGACCCTTGTCAATGCGACGTTACTTCGTGCCGTCGACGCAAGGGGAGGGCTTGGTGGAAAAATTCGCCGAAGTCTGCGCGGCGAGCAAGGCCGAGTACGCGATTACCCACGAGGCGGCAGGGCAACGCTATGCACCGTTTCTGTCGAGTGTCTCCCAGGTGCGCTGTCGGTTGCTGGAGGGGCCGGAAGCGGACCGGGCTCTTGGCGTAATGGATGTCCGACTTGTCGATCAAGGCGCGAATTTTGCGGTCATCGAGGTCAAGTCACCGGGCGAGTTGTTGTTTCGCGAGTTCGTGAAAGGGATCTGGCTGGCAAGTGCCGTGCAAGTCTACCTCGACCTGATGCGCAGCGAGGGCCGCGCCAGGGAATTGGCAAATCACCTGCGCCGCGAAAGGATCGGTTTCTGATGGCGAAGCCCGTGACGTTCGACGGCTACAGCGGTCAGTACACGATCGACTGCGAGCGCGTTCTCGTGACCCTGCTGCGCGGACTGGGTCCTTGGAAGGAGTCGGTGTTTCTGGTAGGGGGGCTTACTCCGAGATACCTGGTGGCGGCCCGGCCGCCGGAAGTGCCGGCGCATGCCGGCACGCTCGACGTGGACATCGTCGTCGATCTGCAGATCCTGGCCGACACCGCAGGCTACCGCACGCTTGAGGCGAACCTGCGCGCAATGGGGTTCGAGCGGTCGGTGAACGAAAGGGGCCAGAGGCTTTCATGGCGGTGGCAGACCCGGACCGAAAACGGCGCTGTGATGGTGGTCGAACTGCTCGCCGACGCGCCGGAGATTGCCGGTGGCAGGGTTGAGCAGTTGCCCACGAAAGGGAACCTCTCCGCGCTGAATATCCCCCATTCGTCCATCGTCTTCGATCTGCATGAGGTTGTGGAGATTCGGGCGGAACTCCTGGGGGGCGCGGGAATCGCCGTCGAAAAGGTGAGACACGCCGATCTGGTGAGTTTCACTTGCCTGAAGGCCCTTGCCTTCGATCAGCGCTTCGAGCGGAAGGACGCTCATGACCTGGTCTATTGCATTGAGCATGAACAGGGAGGTATCGACGGTGCTGCGAAAATGTTCCGCGAGGCCCTGAAGGGTCGGCATGGCGCAGTGATCCGGGACGGCTTGTCAATACTTCGTAGTCGTTTCGCAGGGGACGATGAAGTCGAGGGATATCGAAAGGACGGTCCAGTAGCGGTAGCGTGCTTCGAACAGGGTGAGGGTGATGAGGCAGATCAGAGCGAAGCTCGAGTGTTGAGGCAGCGGGTGGTCAGCAGCGTGATCGAGCAACTTGTGACCCGGATCGGTTTATAGGCGATTTGGCGCTGAAGGCGGTTTTTTCGGTATCAATCGATAGCAGGACCGTGTTGTAACCTGAAAGGCGACTTCGTGGGAAATGCAGGCCATTCGTCGATCGGACCGAATCAATGACTGCCGGGGAGACCCCAGGGGGCGGAGCGTAGTACTGATCAGGACGTTGGTGTCGACAACAATCCGCTTATTTATCATCCGACAGGAGGGTTGCGAGCCGCGCTTCCGTCAGACCGTTTGCTGAAGCCTCCTCGCCCAGGGTGTCCATTGTCGCCAAGAGGCGCTCCCATGCGGCGCCGCGAAGGCGCTCGTAGTGCTGTGTCGACATCATCACGCCGGCCGCACGACCCTTCCTGGTCACCTGCACGGGTGCGCTTCGGGAGGCGTCGAGCAATTTGCCGAATCGGTATTTGGCTTCTGTGGCGGATATCTGTTTCATGTTGGCGATTATGACCCCAATGAACGGCCATGCAATCTTCAGTTGCGCGTCTTCGACATGTCATTCATCGATTGCCGGAAGATCCCTGCCTGGAGTTGCCTGCGTATAGATAGGTACCGTGAATCGCCGACACGAATATTCCGGTGCCGGTGCCGGTGCGGGAACGCGGGAAATCGAACGATTCAGGTTCCGTAGGGATGCGGTTCAGTCTCTGAATCCATTTTCACCTGGATGCCGCCAGGTTCCATTCTGTCCTCTACGAAATCCCTGAAGTACTCGTTTGTCTCCTGATCCACACAGAACAGGAAGCAGCCTTTCTGCCCCCTGGTCATAAGAGTACGGTATGTGTTCTTCACGATCCTGTCGGCCAACGCCTTGGCCTTGGTCGGGTGTTCCCGAAGCATCGCCTTGTAGCCGCGAACGGAGCTGTCATTCTTCGACCGCTTGAGCGCGTTGGTTTCGACCTTTCCGTTCCGGATAATGAAATCCTCGCCGACAATCACGCCGACATAGTCAAGCTCAAGGCCCTGGCAGGTATGGATGCAACCGATTTCCGACACGCTGCCTTCCTGGATGATCCAGAGAGAGCCGTCCGAATCAAGGTTCCACCGCATCTCGAAGCCGTGTTCAGGAATGGTGACGTCCATGACTTCGGGATTTTTCTTGCTCTCCCAGTCCCAGCAATAGCCGGCCACCATACGTGACTTGTTCCTGCCCTGGTTCAACCGTTCGATTTCGTCCCGCATTTCGTTTGGCGAATCGAAGACCCGGAAATCGAAGTCGATCCCGTCCAGAGTCGGGGTTGCCGTCTCTTCGATCTGGAGAGCGCTGCTGACCCACGAAAGGTATCCGTCCGAACCGTTGCACCGGAATTGGGACTGCAGCTTGAGTTTGGTCAGATGGGCTCCGGCCTCCACCGCATGACGCATGATTTCGGACCGCTCGCCAATGTCCTTCATCGTGACCCGCTGATCCTGGTCCAGAAAGAAGACGGAAAGCCTGGCCGCACGTATGATCTCCCTGATCTGGTTATCGCCCTGGTTCTGATAGAAACCCGACTTGGCATTGAGCCGGTGCGCCTCGTCGACGATCAGGCAATCGATGGACCCGGATTCGCAGTCAACATACGCGCCGGAACCCTTGAACAGGTTGGTGATTCGCGTCTTGGAAAGTGTTCCGGCAAGCTTGCTCTCGTAAACCGCCCTCGGTGCCGCATTGCGCGTCACGTAGTGGGTCACAAATTTCCTGTTGGTGAGCTCAACCAGGAGATTGACCGCGACAACCGACTTGCCTGTTCCGGGGCCGCCTTCCACCAGCAGGACGTGCTTTCCAGTCTCTCCCGCCTGCTCCATGCGCTCCAGGGCGGTCTCGTAGACGATTTTCTGGTGGTCAATCATCACGAACTCGCGGTTGCCGCGTAGCAGGGATGCAAGGTGGTCGGCGAGGTTCTTGGATGGCCTGAGGCGGCCGTGCTCAATCCGGTAGAGAATTCGCGACCTGTCTCCCTTCCTTACGTACTTCTTCAGGAAGGCCGCCAGTTCCTTGACATCATTCCTCAGGAACACGGGGGCGCGGCTCAGGTGTTCGCCATAGAAGTCCGATCGGATCACGAAGGGGTCGCGGCAGTTGTGGAGATAGGCGCAGGGCTGCAACGAAATGTTGCGCTCCTGGATCTCAACATTGAAATCCTGGATCAGCGCCGCATAGGTCCAGGCCTGATATGACGGATGCGTGACCTCCCGGAGCGACTTCCCAAGCCAGGTCCTGACGATCGCGTCCTTCCCGGTCTTTTCGACAGCGGACCATTGCTTCAGCTCGACGATGACCACCGAATCTCGATCGTTTGAGTCGGTACCGGAAAGCATGAAATCAACCCGCCTGGACGTGAGGGGGATGCGGTACTCGATCGCCACGCCTGCGTCGTCCGGTATCTCCCCGCAGTCCAGCGCATTGTGCATTTGCTGCAGGGAGTTCCGCCAGGAATCGATCTCGGCTCCGGATGGCTTGTGACCCATCCGTGACAGGAAGCTGTCGAGGATCCGTTCCTCGATCCGGTTGGACCTTACGTCGTCGGAGAACTCTCTCCGGGTCGCGGAATAGACGATCACGGCTTCAGAAAACCGGCGCGATCAAGAGGCAACCGTCGGCGGGTACTTGACCGCGTTCGCGTCGATCTTCGCGTGCACGGCCTGTTCGATATCCACCCCGAGCCTGTCGGCCAGCATGACGAGGAAAATCTGGATGTCCGCGATTTCCGTAGCCACCAGTTCCCGGTCAACTGCCTCGGCAGACGAGGATTCCGAGCCGGTCAACCACTGGAAGTGCTCGACCAGTTCCGCGACCTCGACGGACAGCGCCATCGACAGGTTCTTGGGTGTGTGGAACTGCTCCCAGTCCCGTTCGCGGGCAAACTCCCGCAGGCGTTGCTGGATTTTCTCGAGATCCATGGTGGCTGGCCGGCTGTTTTGCGATGGATTATAGGTGGCGTGCCTGCCTGTCACAATGAAGGCGGGGCGTGTGCCCGATACGGTGCCGTGTGGTGCTTCCTCCGCCCGTGACGCCATCGGACCAGATCATCCCGCAGACGATCCGGCCAACTGACAGGGATATCCGTTTTACGAGTTTTTCCATACGAGTACAGTTGCCGGCAGACTGCATACGGCCAGGCAGATGATACGCGTGGTCTCCGGACGTCCGCCCCGGGTGAATGCGGCCGGGTTATGGCGGTTCCAGCAGATCCTCGAAAAACCAGGCGGCCAGCTCGTTCCGACTGTTCACCCCGGCTTTCCTGTAGACGCTGGACGCCTGTTGGCGCACGGTTTTCTCGCGCGTATCCCGCAGTTCCGCGATCTCCCGAAATGACAGTCCCTTCAGCATCCCGATGACCACATCCTGCTCACTTTCCGTCAGCTGCCAGACATCAAACTGCTTTTGCATGACGGCACGGTACTGACTGGCGAGCTTCCGGGAACCGGTATCGAGCCGGGCAAGCTGACCGCGGGCCTTGTTGAGCTGTCCGCGCAGTTCGCCGAGCGCCTTGCGCTGCGCGAGGTACTCGTAAAGGAACATCGCCAGTACGGCCGCTCCGAAGGCCAACCTGAACAGATCATCCCCCATTGAACCCAGTGTCTCGCCGGCAGCGAACTCGGCGACAATTTCGGCGGTGCTGGTGCCGAGGACAAACAGCACGAAGACAGCGAACAGCGTTCGCCGGTAGGGTATTTGCTCTATCGCATCGGACATGGCGTCATTCCTGAATGTTTCTTGACAAGGTTCCGGTCTTCATCGGACGGATGCCGGATGTCCCGAATCACCGGGTCCGGCATTTGTCCGATCGTTTGTTTGACCAAGGTTGCGCAATAATTGTAGCCAATGTGGTCATCACCCAGATGATCGGAATTGCAACGTGACGGGTGGTTTTCAGTTCGTCTTTCGACAAATCCAGAACAGACGAGGATTCATATGTCGCTTACATTTTCACGGAGGAGGTTTCTTGCCAGCAGCGCCGCTATGCTGGGCGCCGGCTGTTTTCAGCCCGCCTGGCCAAAGGTCATGCCTGTCAGATTACCGATACCGGCACTTGTTGACGGAACCCGGGGAGACCCGATCGATCTGCGAATACGCGGTGGCGAGTGGTCGTTCAGACCGGGAGTGAGGACGCCAACCCTGGGGTTCAACCAGGATTACCTGGGACCGACCATTCGAACCCGGCAGAACAGCGAACTCAACCTGCATTACCAGAATACCCTGACCGAAGGCGTGGCCGTTCACGGTCACGGCCTGCACGTTCCCGGTGATGTTGACGGCGGACCGCAGCGGGAAATCGCGCCGGGCGACCGGTGGGAGCCCGCCTTGTCCATTGTGCAGCCGGCGGCCACATGCTGGTATCACTCCCATACGCACGGCAAGACCGGATTGCAGGTCTATCACGGCCTGGCCGGCATGATCATCATTGATGACGAACTTTCCGATTCAATGGATCTCCCGCGTCAATACGGCGTCGATGATTTACCCGTCATCATTCAGGACCGGACCTTCGATGCGCAAGGCCGGTTGGTCTATTCACTGAACGACGCGGGCGAAGACGGCTGGTTCGGCCAGACCGTCGTGATCAACGGTGCGATCGGTCCGGTCGCCTCGGTCCCGGCTGGAAAGGTGCGGCTGCGGCTGCTGAATGGCGCCAATGCCCGCTTTTACTTCGTTGGTTTTGCGGATCATCGCACTTTCTACAAGATTGCCACCGACGGCGGCTTCCTGGAATCGCCGGCGCCGCTGACCATGATGGAGATGGCACCCGGAGAGCGATGTGAAATCATTGTCGACATGGCGGACGGCCATCCCGCCGAACTGCTGACCCTGTTCGAAGATGACTTTGACGATGAAAATGAAGATGACGATGACGAGGAAGATACTTTCAAGGATTTACTTGATATGTTCAGCCGATCCGGGAAATCCATGCCGCAGGCATCGTTGACCCTGACAGTCGACAGAACGCTGCCGGCACAGACTGCACCGTTACCCGAAAGGATGGTCACGATTGCCCGCCCCGGGGAAAATCAAATCGTGCGCACCCGCGACTTCATGCTCGAAATGGAAGACAATGACGGCGGTCACGCCATGATGGACATGACCATTAACGGTGCGGCGATGGACATGAACGTCATCAACGAACGGGTGAGGCGTGGAGTCTGGGAACGCTGGCGTGTCCGGGCCAATCAGGGAGCACACCCTTTTCACGTGCACGGTTGTTCATTCCTCATCGAGCGGATGGAAGGCGATACCGCGCCGCCCGACCAGCAAGGCTGGAAGGATATGGTGGTATTGGATGACGACGACTGGTCGGAATTCGTCGTTCGTTTCGATCATCCCGCGACCGAGCAATTTCCCTACATGTTCCACTGCCACATCCTGGAGCATGAGGATCGGGGGATGATGGGCCAGTTTACTGTGAGCTGATCGCCCTTGACTGACAGCAGCAGCAGGACCGGGCAATCACACCTCGCGAGCCTGTATGAGCAAGCACGGCACCCGTAAGGTACCCATCGAGAATACTTGAGGTCGGTTCGGCTGGAACACGAACAGGCCGATCTCCCGTTCCTGCTTCCCGGTACCGCCGGATTTCCTCCGGATCCGGTGCCCCGGCACCTGCCGTGCCGTCCATTTCACCGGTTCACGCAATTGCGAACGCAAGGTGTGCGAGTTACTTAAGGCACCGTTGGTTGCGCTCCCGGCCCGTCCCGGGACAACTATTTGTCCGAAGCGCCGGGAATGCTACCATCAGCCGCGATTTTTCACCCGGGGCCGCGCGGAAAGTACGGTATGCCCAGGAGATGCCGGTCCGCGTGAAAGGCCCGTCCGTCCACAACCGGAAGATGGAAACCGCCGCGGTTCCCGGAACCCGGGCGTTCCCGGCCGATGCCGCACAGCACACTGAATACCAAGGTATACACGCATGAATCCTGAAGAATTCCGGCGGGAGGCGCACGAACTCATCGACTGGATCTGCGACTACCGTCGGCGCATCGAGGACCTGCCGGTGCGGGCCCGGGTGGGGCCGGGGGATATCCGGAACTCGTTGCCGGCCATGCCGCCCGAACAGCCGGAACCGTTCGCCGACGTGATGCGGGATCTCGAGGCCATCGTGGTGCCGGGCATCACCCAGGTCCAGCATCCCATGCACTTCGGCTGGTTCCCGTCCAATGCATCGCTGGCCTCGGTGCTGGGAGATTTCGCCAGTTCCGGCCTCGGAACCCTCGGCATTTCCTGGGAGAGCTGTCCCGCCCTCACGGAGGTGGAGGAGGTGGTGTGCGACTGGATGCGCCAGCTGGTGGGACTGTCTGACGCCTGGGAAGGCACGATCCACGACACCGCCTCCACCGCCTGCCTCACCGCCATGATCCTGGCCCGGGAAAAGGCCACCGGCTACGGCGAAACCCGGGGCGGGCTGCAGCAGGCCGAAAGCCCGCTCGTGGTCTACACCACGGAGGAGGCCCACTCTTCGGTCAGAAAGGCCGCCCTGCTTGCCGGGTTCGGCGCGGACAACATCCGGAATGTCCCGGTGGACGCGCGCACCCGCGCCATGCTGCCGGAAGCGCTCGGGGACACGATCGAACGGGACCTCGCCGCCGGTGCCGTTCCCGCCGTGGCCGTCGCCTCGGTCGGCTCCACGGGCATCACCGCCATGGATCCGGTGGAGGCCATGGCCGAATGCGCGCGGCGGTACGGCATCTGGCTTCACGTCGATGCCGCCATGGCCGGCTCCGCCATGCTGCTGCCCGAATGCCGGCACCTCTGGCAGGGCGTGGAGGACGCGGACTCGATCTCCTGGAATCCGCACAAGTGGATGGGCACGATCCTCGACTGCTCCCTGTTCTACGTTCGCGACCCCCAGCACCTGGTCCGCGTGATGTCCACCAACCCGAGCTATCTGATCTCCGACGTGGACGGTGAGGTGACGCAGTACCGGGACTGGGGCATTCCCCTGGGACGCAGATTCCGGGCGCTGAAACTCTGGTTCCACCTGCGGCTGGACGGCATCGGGGCGATCCGCCAGAGGATCAGGGACGATCTGGACAATGCCCGGTGGCTGGCGGAGCAGGTCGAGGCCGAGCCCCACTGGACCCTGGAAGCGCCGGTCACCCTGCAGACCGTCGGCGTGCTGCACCGGCCCCCCGGGCTCGACGGCGAGGTGCTGGATGCCCACACCCTGGCCTGGGTGGACGCCATCAACCGCTCCGGGGCGGCGTTCCTGTCCCCGGCGAGGATCGACGGCCGCTGGATCGTGCGTGTGTCCGTCGGCGTCGAGGCCACCGAACGGCGCCATGTCGAGGCTCTTTGGGACCTCGTGCGGGAAACCGCGGCCGGGATCCCGGCATGACGGCCCGCGATACCCCGAATTCCGGTTTTCTTCCTATGGTCCGCTGGGCCGGGGCCCCTGAACCCGCACTTCACCGCCCGGTAAATCCGGACCCCGGAAAACATACTCAACCCATACCACCCCCAATCAGCTGATGAACCCGAGCATCCCGAACACCATGAAAGCCGTGGTCCTGACCGGCCACGGCGGACTCGACAGGCTGGAGTACCGCGATGCCCCCGTGCCGGTCCCGGCGCCGGGGGAGGTGCTCCTGGAAGTCCATGCCTGCGGCATGAACAACACCGATGTCTGGGTCCGGGAAGGCGCCTACGGAACCGACGATGACCCCGGCGCGGTGGCGTCATGGCGGCGCGGCAAGCCGACGCTCGAATTCCCTCGGATCCAGGGCGCGGACATCGTGGGCGTGGTCGTGGCGGCGGGCGAGGGCGTGGACCCGGCCCGCATCGGCGAGCGGGTCATGGTGGATTTCAGCATCTACAACAACAAGAGCGACGACGAGGGTCTCGCCGACATCGACTATATCGGCCATGGCCGCGACGGGGGATACGCGGAGTACTGCGCCGTGCCCGGGGAAAACGCCCACCGGACCGCCGCGGACATCACGGATGCGGAACTGGCGACCTTCTGCTGCGCCTACCTTACCGGGGAGCACATGCTGGACCGCACCCGGGTCGCGGCGGGGGAGCGGGTGCTGGTGACCGGCGCGGCCGGCGGCGTGGGCGGCGGCCTGATCCAGCTCTGCCGCGCACGGGGGGCCGTTCCCTACGCGCTCAGCAGCACGGCCAAGGCCGATGCCGTCCGGGCGCTGGGCGCCGAGGCGGTGGTGTGCCGCGATCATGGCGACTGGACCCGGGACCTGCAGGCGCTCCTGCCGGACGGCACCGTGGACGTGGTGGCCGATGTCGTGGGCGGGCCGCTTTTCAGGTCCCTGATCAACCTGCTCCGCCCCGAGGGCCGTTATATCACCGCGGGGGCGTTCGGCGGCGCCGTCGTGGAGATGGATCTGCGCACCGTCTACCTGAAGCATCTCGAGATCCACGGATCGTCACAGGGAACCCGGGCCGCCTTCCGGCGGCTGCACGGCTACATCGAGTCCGGCAAAATCCGTCCGAGCCTTTTCGCCACCTACCCGCTCAGCGACTTCCACCGCGCGCAGACGGACTTCATGTCCAAGGGCCATGTCGGCAAGCTGGTGGTCATGCCTGACCGGTTCCACGTCCCCGCATGATCCCGCCGCCCCCGCCGGGCGCGGCCGGCTTCGTGCTGCCGGAGCCGGGCGCCACGCTCGATCTCCGGATGGACGACGGCGCACCGATCCGCGTCGTCCGCCACGGCAACCCGTCCGGGCCGCGGGTGGTGCTGAGCCACGGCAACGGTTTCGCCAGCGATTCCTACTTCCCGTTCTGGCGGCACATGCTGGAGCGATTCGACCTGGTCCTGTTCGACATCCGCAACTGCGGGCGCAATCCGTTCCATGCGGCCGAACCCCACGACTACGCCCGCTTCGCGCGCGACTACGTGACCGTGCATGCCGCCATCAGCGATGCCTGGGGCGCCAGGACCACCGTCGGCGTCTTTCACTCGATGTCGGCGATTGCGGCGCTCCTGGCGGTGATCGACGATACCTGGCACTGGGATGCGCTGGTGCTGTTCGACCCGCCGGTGATGCCGCCCGAGGGCCACCCCCTGCACGCCCCGTTGCTGGCCGAAGGCAAAATGCTGCGCGACGCCGCCATGAACCGCACGAACCGGTTCTCCGATCCCGGCGAACTGGTCGACGTGTACCGCAGCATGCACCGGTTCCGGCGCCTCCGGAAGGGAGTGGCGGAACTCAACGCCCGCTCGACGCTGCGCTTCGACCCGGCTTCCGGCGCGTGGATGCTCTGCTGCCCGGGGCCGGTGGAGGCTGGCCTCTACACCGAGGTGGTGGCGCTGCCCATCTGGCAGGATGCCGGCCCGCCGCCCCGCCCGCTGCTGATCGTGAGCTCGGATCATGAAGCGGACCCGGGCTATCCGGCGAGGACCGCGCCCTGCTGCGCCGGGTTCTGTGAAACCCACGGCATCGACTACGCCTTCGTGCCCGGCACCACCCACCTGCTGCAGCTCGAGGAGCCGGAACAGTGCTTCGCGCTGTTCGAGGGGTTCCTCGCGGCAAACGGGATCGGCGGCTGAATGCCCCGGGCTGGTCCGGCGTTCACCGGCCCGCTCTTCACCCCATGCAGCAGGTGTTCGGCCGGTCCGCTCACCGGTCGCCGGGCCGGGCGGTAAGCCGTTGATTTGATGCCGACCGGCGACGGGAGGGTCTTGCAATATCGTCCGGGCAAAGTATGATGGGGTGATCCGGTGGGCCACCACCCATGGCCTGCCGGTAGTTGGCTGAAATTACCTTTTCCCGACAACCCGCCTCGTGGATCATCAGCCCCGGGGCAAGCAGGAGACAAAAAATGCTGAAACAAGTCTCGCTCGAGGACAAGTTCGATCTGGCCAGGGACAGCGCCTATCTCACCGGAATCGAGGCCCTGGTCAGGCTGCCGCTGATCCAGCACCAGTTCGACCTGGACGCGGGCCTGAACACCGCCGGGTTCATCTCGGGCTACCGCGGCTCGCCGGTGGGCACGCTGGACATGTCCCTGAACCAGGCCCGCAGGCAGCTCGAGGCCCACAACATCCGATTCCAGCCCGGCGTCAACGAAGACCTGGCGGCCACCGCGGTCTGGGGCACCCAGCAGGTGGGGCTGCTGCCGGGGCCGAAGTACGACGGGGTGTTCGCCATGTGGTACGGCAAGGGCCCCGGGGTGGACCGGAGCATGGACGTGATCAAGCACGCCAACGCCTTCGGCACCTCCCGGTACGGCGGTGTGCTCGTGGTCGCCGGCGACGACCATGCCTGCAAATCCTCCACCGTTCCCCATCAGAGCGAGCACATGTTCATCGGTGCCGCGGTGCCGGTACTGAATCCCGCCAACGTGCAGGACGTGCTGGACTACGGCCTGTACGGCTGGGCGCTGTCGCGCTACAGCGGCTGCTGGGTGGGGCTGAAGGCCATCACGGAGAACATGGACTCCGCCATTTCCGCCGATCTCAGCCCGGACCGCGTGAACATCCGGGTGCCGGCGGACTTCGAGATGCCCGCGGGGGGACTGAATGCCCAGTGGCCAACCACGGCACTGGAGCAGGAGCGGCTCCTGCACAAGTACCGAATCTACGCGGCGCGGTCGTTCGCCTACGTCAACAACCTGAACCGGGTTATCCTGGACACCCCCAATCCGCGTCTCGGCATCGTCACCGCCGGCAAGTCCCACCTGGATGTGCTGGAGGCCCTCCGGGATCTCGGCATCGACGGGGATACCGCTTCCGCGATCGGCCTTCGGATCTACAAGGTCGGCATGAGCTGGCCCCTGGAACCCGTTGCGACCCATGAATTCGCCCGGGGGCTGCAGGAGATCCTGGTGGTGGAGGAAAAGCGCAGCATCCTCGAGGACCAGATCACGGGGCAGCTGTACAACTGGCCGGTGGCGGAACGTCCTCGGGTGGTGGGCGAATTCGATGAACAGGGCAGGGACCTGGTCTCCAACCTGTCCGAGCTGACCCCGGCGATGGTGGCCCGCGCGATCGGCTCCAGGGTGATGAAGTTCTACGACAGCCCGGCGATCCGCGAACGGCTGGAGTTTCTCGATGCCAAGGAGAGGCGGCTGAAGACCACGCCTTCCCCCATGGCACGCACGCCGTACTTCTGTTCCGGCTGCCCCCACAACACCTCCACCCGGGTGCCGGAGGGAAGCATCGGGCATGCCGGCATCGGCTGCCACTACATGGTGCGCTGGATGGACCGCAACACCGAGCTGTTCACCCAGATGGGCGGCGAGGGCGCTTCCTGGATCGGCCAGGCGCCCTTCACGGAAACTCCGCACACCTTCCAGAACATCGGCGACGGCACCTATTTCCATTCCGGCATACTCGCCGTCCGGGCCGCCGTCGCCTCCGGCGTCAACATCACCTACCGCATTCTCTACAACGACGCAGTCGCCATGACCGGAGGGCAGCACGTGGACGGCAGCCTGACCCTGGAACAGGTGGTGGCCCAGGTCAGGGCCGAGGGTGTCGAGCGCATCGCGGTGGTGGCGGAGGACCCGGCAAGGGCCAGGGAGCAGCTTACCGGGCTCAGGGACGTCACCCTGCATCCGAAGAAGGACTACGACCGGCTTCTCCTGGAGATCAGGGAAGTGCCGGGAACCTCGGTAATCGTGTTCGACCAGACCTGCGCCTCGGAAAAGCGCCGCCGGCGGAAGCGCGGGCTGATGCCGGAAAGCGACACCCGGGTCTTCATCAACCCGGCGGTCTGCGAGGGCTGCGGCGACTGCAGCACGAAGTCCAACTGCCTGTCGGTGATTCCGCAGAAAACGGAACTCGGGATAAAGCGGCAGATCGACCAGAACGCCTGCAACAAGGACTTCAGCTGCCTGGACGGGTTCTGCCCCAGTTTCGTGACAGTGACCGGCGCCGGGCTGAAAAAGCCGACGGTCAGCGTCTCCGGCGAGGTGGAGATCGTGCTTTCGGAGCCTGAAAAACCCGACCTGGAACGCCCCTGGAACGTGCTGGTGACCGGCATCGGCGGGACCGGGGTTCTCACCGTGAGTTCCATCCTGGCCATGGCCGCCCACCTCGAGGGCAAGGGCTGCGCGACCCTGAACCAGACGGGGCTGGCGCAGAAATTCGGCGCCGTGGTGAGCCATGTCCGGATCGCCGCGACCCAGGACCGGATCCATGCCGTGCGGATACCCGCCGGCGACGCGGACCTGCTGCTGGGCTGCGACCTGGTGGTCTCGGCGGGCCCGGAGGCCCTGGCCAAGCTGCACCCAGACCGCTCGCGGGCGGTGGTGAACAGCCACGAGGCGGCCACCTCGGACTTCATTCACGACCGGGACTATGCCTTTCCCGCGAGCGAGCTGCGCGACGCCGTCGCCCGGGAGGCGGGACCCGGCAGCGCGGAATTCGTGGACGCCACCGGCATCGCCAGGAATCTGATGGGGGACACCATCGGCGGCAACCTCTTTCTACTCGGCTTCGCCTGGCAGCGGGGCCTGGTGCCGGTCTCCGCGGAAGCCGTGGAGCGCGCCATCGAACTGAACGGGGTCGGCGTCGAGTTCAACCAGTCGGCGTTTGTCTGGGGGCGGCGCGCGGCGGTCAACCTGGACGCGGTCGAGAACCTCGCCGGACGGGGCGGGCAGGACCGCCTTCCCCTCACGGACCCGGAAGACATCATCCGGTGGCGCCATGATTTCCTGGTGCGCTACCAGAACCGGCGCTGGGCGGACGAGTACCTGGCGGTGGTGGAATCCGTCCGGAAGGCGGAGCCCGGGGGACAGGACGGCGAACTGACCGTGGCCGTGGCGAAGAACCTGTTCCGCCTGATGTCCTACAAGGATGAATACGAGGTGGCGAGGCTCTACAGCGACGGCGGGTTCCGCCGGCAACTGGCGGAGCAGTTCGAGGGGGACTACCGGCTGCACTTCCACCTGGCGCCCCCGTGGCTGGCGAAGCGGAACCCCCACACGGGACTGCCGGAAAAACGGCGCCTGCCGGAATGGACCCTGGGCGCCTTCGGCCTGCTGGCCAGGCTGAAGTGGCTCCGCGGCAGTCCGCTGGACCCGTTCGGACGCAGTGGGGAGCGCCGGACGGAGAGGGCACTGATCACGGAATATCGCGAGGCCATCGAGTCGCTGCTGCCGCACGTCGGCCGGGAGAATTACGACCGCGCGGTGGCCATCGCGTCCCTGCCGGAATCCGTCCGGGGATTCGGCCATGTCAAGATGGCGGCGGTCGGGCCCTACCAACAGGAGCTGGAGGATCTCGTCCGGCGATTTCGCGAGCCGTCCCTGGCGGTGGTGGTCAACCAGTGACCGGGGTGCCGAATCGGTTTTATTGCCAATCTCGGAAGGGAGGGGCGTCGGATGACGTTTTAAGAGAAATTTCCTTTTGAATTTTCCCCACAAACTGGTCCATACTTGTCGGAGGTGGTCAGTGCCGACGGTCGCTGCCCGATAAAGAGACACCGACACCGAAAGATTTTATTACCTTGCAAACACCACAGGAGGCTTCATCCGATGTCAAACCTAGATAAACTCACCCAGGAACTTCGTGCCGGGCGACTGTCCCGCCGCGATTTTCTGCAGACCGCGACCGCCCTTGGTTTCGGCGCTGTCGCGCCCGCGCTCCTCACCACGGCGCATGCAATGCCCAAGCCGGGAGGAAAATTCACGGCCGGCATCGGCCACGGTTCCACCACCGACTCGCTGGACCCCGGCAGTTATGAGAACGACTTCATGATCGGCAGTGCGTTTACCCGTTTCAACTATCTCACCGAGATCGACAACGAGGACAATCTGGTCGGCGAACTGGCCGAGAGCTGGGATTCCCCCGACGCGATCACCTGGACTTTCCAGCTCCGCAAGGGCGTCGAGTACCACAACGGCCAGACCATGGTCGCCCAGGACGTGGTGAATTCGTTCAACCACCATCGCGGCGCGGACTCCACCTCCGCGGCCAAGCCCATCGTGGATCCCATCGTCGACATCAAGGCGGACGGCGACCACGTGGTGGTGTTCACCCTGGAAGCGGGCAATGCCGACTTCCCCTTCCTGGTCAGCGACTACCACATCCCGGTCTTGCCCTCGAAGGACGGCCAGCTTGACTGGATGTCCGGTGTGGGCACCGGTCCCTATGTGCTGCAGTCCTTCGACCCCGGGGTGCGCATGACCTTCACGCGCAATCCCAACTACTGGAAGGAAGGCCGGGCCCATTTCGACGAGGGCGAGTTGATCACCATCGCCGACGTCGGTGCACGCACCAACGCGCTCACCACCGGCGAGATCGACTTTATGGACCGCTGCGACATCAAGACCCTGCACCTGCTGCAGCGCAACAGCAATGTCGTGGTGGGGGAAACCAGCGGCACCGGGCACTACACCATCCCGATGCGCACCAAGGTGGCCCCCTTCGACGACAACAACATCCGGATGGCCCTGAAATACGGGCTCGACCGCGAGGCCATGCTTCAGACGGTTCTCGGCGGCCACGGCACCGTGGGCAACGACCATCCCATCGGTCGGGGCCAGCGCTACCATGCCAGCGAACTGGAGCAGCGCACCTATGATCCGGACAAGTCCAGGTACTACCTCAAGCAGGCCGGGCTCGACTCCATCGAGGTCGATCTCAGCGCGGCCGACGCCGCGTTCTCCGGCGCCGTGGATGCGGCCCAGCTCTACAAGGAGCATGCCGCCAAGGGCGGGGTCACCATCAATGTCAAGCGTGTGCCCGCCGACGGGTACTGGTCGGATGTCTGGAACAACGACAACCATGGCTGGTGCTTCAGCTACTGGGGCGGCCGTCCCACCGAGGACTGGATGTTCACCACCGCATACGCCGAGGGCGCGGAATGGAACGAGTCCGACTGGAGCCACGCGAGGTTCAACGAGCTTCTGAAGGCGGCCCGCTCCGAGCTGGACGAGAACAAGCGCCGCGACATGTACGTGGAGATGCAGACCCTCTGCAGCAACGAGGGCGGCGCCGTGGTGCCGGTGTTCAACAACTACATCCACGCCAAGTCCACCAAGGTCGCCCACGCGGACAGTATGGCCACCAACTGGTCCAACGACGGCCAGCGCTACATGGAGCGCTGGTGGTTCGACTGAGCGCGGCTTTGTCTCAGGCCCTGTAGTCGGGTTAGTATATGCCGGCGGCGGCGATGCCGCCGCCGGACCGCAGGGTCCTGATGCGGCTGGCTTCCTCAGGCGCGGGCGAATGCCCGCGCAGCCGGCCCGGCGATACGCCCAAAAGCAAACCATAAGACACCGGCGTGAAAGACATCCTCCGAATGCTGATCCAGCGCCTGTCCCTCGGGCTGCTGACGCTGTTCGTGGTGTCCGTCATCATCTTTCTCGCGGTCAGCATGCTGCCGGGGGACGCCGCCCAGGCCATGCTGGGCCAGGCCGCGACGGAGGAAACCGTCGAGGCGCTGCGCAAGCGGATGGGGCTGGACCAGCCGGCCTACATCCGGTATTTCACCTGGCTGGGGGGCATCCTGCAGGGGGATTTCGGTACCTCCATCGCCAACGGCCGCGAGATCTCGGAGTTGCTCGGGGGCCGCTTCATCAACACCATCCACCTCGCGGTGTTTGCCGCGGTGATCTCCGTGCCCCTGGCGCTGGTCCTTGGCATCCTGGCCGCACTCTACCGCAACAGCCTCTACGACCGCGGCGTCAACGTGGTGACCCTGTCGTCCATCTCCACGCCTGAATTCTTCGTCGCCTACATCCTGATCCTGCTGATTTCGGTCAAGCTGGGATGGTTCCCGAGCCTCGCCAACGTGAGCCCGGACACGCCGTTCGGGGAACGGCTCTACAAGACTTTCCTGCCCGCCATGACCCTGACCCTGGTGGTGGTGGCGCACATGATGCGGATGACCCGTGCCGCCATCATCAACCTGCTGGCAAGCCCCTACATCGAAATGGCCGCGCTGAAGGGGATCAACCGGCGCCGGATCATCACCCACCACGCGCTGCCAAACGCCTGGGCGCCCATCGTCAATGTCATCGTCCTCAACCTCGCCTACCTGATCGTGGGCGTGGTGGTGGTGGAGGTGGTGTTCGTGTACCCGGGCCTCGGGCAGCTCTTGGTGGACTCGGTGCAGCGGCGTGACCTGCCGGTGGTGCAGGCCTGCTGCCTCATCTTCGCCGCCACCTACGTGCTGCTCAACCTGATCGCGGACATCCTGTCCATCCTGACCAACCCGCGCCTTCTCCATCCGAAATGACCGAGCCCGAAAGTCAGTTCGAATCCGTGGATTCGATGCCGCCGCCGCCCCGGCGGGACGAGGGGCGGTTTGCCGTCGCCTGGCGCGAACTGAAGAAGGCGCCGTTCAGCGCGAAGATCGGGCTGATCATCATATTCACCTATATCTTCGTCGCGCTGTTCGCGCCGGTGATCGCGCCCTACGGCGAGTCCGAGATCATCGGGCAGCAGTTCGAGCTGGCGGAAAAGGCACCGCCCTTCGGCACCGACCACCTGGGCCGCGACATGTTCACCCGCCTGATCTACGGCGCGCGCAACACCGTCGGCATCGCGCTCGTCACCACGGTCTTCGCGTTCATGCTCGGGGGCACCCTGGGCATCCTGGCGGCCACCCTGGGAGGGTGGATGGACCAGCTTGTCAGCCGCACCGTGGACGTGCTGATGGCGATTCCGGCGCTGATCTTCGCGATGCTGCTCCTGACCATCTTCGGCACGTCGGTGGTCAACCTGATCATTATCATCGGGGTGCTGGACTCCACCCGGGTGTTCCGCATCGCCCGGGCGGTGAGTGTCAACGTGGCGGTGATGGACTTCATCGAATCCGCCCGCCTGCGCGGCGAGGGCCTCGGCTGGATCACGCTCAGGGAGATCCTGCCCAACATCATGCCGCCGCTGGTGGCGGAGTTCGGTCTCCGGTTCTGTTTCGTCTTCCTCACCATCAGCGCCCTCAGCTTCCTCGGCCTCGGCATCCAGCCGCCCACCGCGGACTGGGGCTCCATGGTGCGTGACACCTCCACGCTGATCACCTACGGGGAGCTGGTGCCCCTGCTGCCCGCCGCGGCCATCGCCATCCTCACCATCGGCGTCAATTTCGTGGTGGACTGGTTCCTCCACAAGACCAGCGGCCTCAAGGACGAGCACTAGGGTTCCGGCGATGAACGGGAAGAACAACGGCACACTGCTCGAGATGGAGGGCCTCATGATCGAGGGCTTCAGCGACGAGCAGTGGCACCAGATCGTCAATGGGGTGGACATCACCCTGGACCGGGGCGAGATCCTCGGGCTGATCGGGGAGTCCGGCGCCGGCAAGTCCACGATCGGCATCGCCGCCATGGGCTATGCCAAGCCGGGATGCCGCATCAACGGCGGCAGCATCCGGTTCGACGGCATGGAACTGACGACCATGCCCGAATCCCGAAGGCGCAAGCTTCGCGGCTCGCGCATCGCCTATGTGGCGCAGAGCGCGGCGGCGTCCTTCAACCCGGCGCACAAGCTCATCGACCAGTTTTCCGAGACCGTCATCGAGCACGGCAAGGGCACCCGGGACCAGGCCTATGCCGATGCCAAGGACCTGTATGGCCGGATCAAGCTGCCGGATCCCGACCAGATCGGCTTCCGTTACCCGCACCAGGTGTCCGGTGGCCAGCTCCAGCGGGCGATGACCGCCATGGCGCTGTCCTGCCGGCCGGACCTCATCATCTTCGACGAGCCCACCACCGCCCTGGACGTCACGACCCAGATCGAGGTGCTGGTGACGATCCGGGACATCGTGGAGCAGTTCAACACCGCCGCAATCTACATCACCCACGACCTCGCGGTGGTGGCGCAGATGGCCGACCGGATCAAGGTGCTGCGGTACGGCGAGACGGTGGAGGATGCGGATACCCGCACGATGCTGTCGGACCCGCAGGAGGACTATACCAAGTCGCTCTGGGCGGTGCGCTCGTTCCGCAAGGAGGAGGTGGCGCCTCCGCCGGAGCCGACGCCGCTCATGAAGGTCGAGAACGTGACGGCCACCTATGCCCGCGGCCTGGTACCGGTGCTGCGCGGCGTGGACTTCGAGGTCCACAGGGGCCACACGGTGGCCGTGGTGGGGGAGTCCGGCAGCGGCAAGAGCACCGCCGCCCGGGTGATCACGGGCCTGCTGCCGCCCCAGCAGGGCAGGGTGTATTTCGACGGCAAGGAACTGCCAAGGGACTACCACCGCCGCACCAAGGACCAGCTGCGCCAGGCGCAGATGATCTACCAGATGCCGGATACCGCGGTGAATCCCAGGCACCGCATCCGCGATATTGTCGGCCGTCCGCTGTCGTTCTATCTCGGCATGACGGGCGACGCGAAGGAACGGCGCCTGCGGGAGCTGATGGAGATGATCGAACTCGATCCCGACCTGTTTCTCGACCGCCTGCCGGGCGAGCTGTCGGGCGGCCAGAAGCAGCGCATCTGCATTGCCCGGGCACTGGCGGCGGAGCCGTCATTCATCATCTGCGACGAGGTGACTTCCGCCCTGGACCAGCTGGTGGCGGAAGGTATCCTGCGGCTGCTGGACCACCTGCAGCAGGATCTCAACCTGGCGTACATGTTCATCACCCACGATCTCGCCACCGTGCGCGCCATCGCCGACGAGGTCATCGTCATGCTCCAGGGCGAGATCGTGGAGCAGGGGCCCAAGGAGGAAATCTTCAGTCCGCCCCACCACGAGTACACCGAGCTGCTGCTGTCCTCGGTGCCGGAGATGGACCCGGACTGGATGGACCGGGTGGTGGCGGAGCGGCGCGAAAAGGGCGGCATGCAGTCAGCGGGGAACTGAGCTCCCATCGCAGGGGCCGGAATCCGGCCATGCCCGCAGTCTCCGGTACCCCGGCGCCTTGCAGGATATTCCTTATCGACAGGACACGGCGCTATACGCCGTAGACCGTGGCGTTGACCACGGGATCCCCGATCACCCCCGGGGCGCTTTCATAGACCATGACGCCCATCATGCGGATGCGGGACCCCCTGACCGGTGTGACCCGGTGCGCGCTGTGGCAGCCGCGGAACATCATCAGTGCGCCTTCCTCCCGGTCGATGGTCTCGACCCCTGTCCTGTCGTCCCGGAGGAGACGGCGGAGCCCCTCGATGTTGGGATCGTCGTCGGACCTGCAATTCGGCAGGATTTCGAACACCCCCCCGTCGTCAGGGGCCTGCAGCATGAGGGTCATGGTGAAGGCGTTGTCGGAATCGAAGTGCCACGCGGACCGGTCTCCCTCGCCGTGGCACAGGACATTGACCGGCTGGTAGGGATCCGCGCTGGGGTACAGGGTGCCGCTGCCGGTGATGCCCTCGACGAAACGCCGGAATGCCGGCCAGTGGTAGAGCTGCTTGAGGGCGGAGTCCTCCGGCAGCAGGTGGGCCCCCACCATGCGGTAGCTGGCCGGGTTGAGAAGGTTCCGCGGGTGATCCGCCGGCAGCTCCGGCGAGGTGCTGCGTTCCAGGTAGATGTTGCGCAGTGAATCCGCCGCGTGGGCCTGTGGCAGCACGCGCAGGACACGGCCGACTTCTTCCCGCCTCGTCGGTTGCCTGAGGAATTCCGGCAACTGACAATACTGCCGCGAGTCGAGCTGGCGGCGGAGCCGGGCTACCAGGTTCCGGCAGTCTGCGGAATCGGGCAGGTGGATCGGATACCGGTTCAGGTTGACGGCATGTTGGGGTTTCGTGAACTGGCCGGACAATGTATGCATCCAGGATGTCTGCAGCCCGGAGCATGCCAGCTTCGGTGGCAGTTGGACAAGACCGGGGGCCGGAACAGAGTGCGCAATCCGGGACCGCCGGGACATGGGGTAGAATGCGGGGCACATGTTCACCGGAATTATAGACTTGGCATGATGGACCACTCGCCTGAAAATGTGGTTGTCAGCGACCGCTATCGGGATCGGCTCGCACCCCGCATCATGGCCTCTCCGGATTCCCTTGCAGACTATTGCAGACGCTGGCGGATTGCCAAAATGTCACTGTTCGGGTCGGTACTTCGTGACGATTTCGATCTTGAAAGTGACATTGACGTGCTCGTCGAGTTCGAGCCGGGAGGTGTGCCCGGGATACAGTTTGTCAGCATGGCCTCGGAGCTGTCTCAACTTCTGGGCAGGCCTGTGGATGTCCTGACCCGATCTGCGGTTGAGCGAAGTCCGAACCATATCCGGCGAAAGGGAATCCTGGAATCGGCCGAGGTCATCTATGCGGCAAGATGATTCCTACCTGCTTGATATGCTTGTCGCTGCCCGTAAAGCTATCCGGTTTTCGCAGAATCTCACCTATGAGCAATTTTCGCGTAGCGACCTGCATCAAAACGCGATCTTCAAGGTTCTGGAGATCATCGGCGAAGCCGCTTCCCGTATCAGCGAAGACACCAAGGCCGCGAACCCGGAGATGCCATGGACCAATATCGTCGGCCTCAGGAACCGGATTGTGCATGCTTATTTCGAAATAGACCTGGATGTGGTCTGGAAAATTGTCGAAGACGATGTTCCCGCACTGATTCACGAATTGGAGCGAATTGCCCCTCCAGAGGCCGGATAGCGGACAGCTCAACCTTCGATCGGTTGATCATCAACTCACCCTGGAAGGAAACAGCACGGTATTCGAGCTACTCCTGAAAGATACGGCTATTCGGCCTCACCAGAGTGTGCAGGGTGGCAGGTGTTTTCCG
This sequence comes from Gammaproteobacteria bacterium, assembly GCA_022827325.1. GTDB lineage: Bacteria > Pseudomonadota > Gammaproteobacteria > Arenicellales > Poriferihabitantaceae > VYFG01. The sequence goes on from JAJDTE010000026.1 coordinate 22,449, forward strand.
TAGTGAGTTTGAAACAATGGAGCATCGCGGATGGACTTGCCGACATTTTGGCCAGTGAAATGTGCGTTCAAATCAGGCCGAAATCGGCAACGACCCAACAGTGTGAATCGAACGGATGGCATGTGAATTGCCGGACAACCGGCTTGGGGTAGAATGAGAGGCACACACTTACCCTGGTTGGAGGCTGTGATTCCATGGGTTTGCTCATCACCGGCATTGTGCTTTTCTTCGGGATCCACCTGCTTCCGGCGTTCGTCGGCCCGCGTCAGCGGCTGGTCGACATGCTGGGGGAGGCGGGCTACAAGACCGCGTTTTCGCTGACTTCCGCCATCGGCTTCGTTTTCATGCTCTATGGATGGAGGGATGTACCCCATGATCCCGTGTTCGATCCCCCGGCGTTCAGCCTGCTCCTTTCGAAGGTCGTCATGCTGCCGGCGTTTATCCTGCTGGTAGCTGCCTATGTGCCCAGCAACATCCGGCGGCTGGTGGGACACCCCATGATCATCTCGGTGCTGCTCTGGGCCCTGGTTCACGTGCTCGCCAACGGCGACCGGGCATCCCTGATCCTGTTCGGCGCCTTCCTGCTCTACGCAATCTTCGACTGGGCGTCCGTGGTGCGGCGCCAGACGGAAAGGCCGGCCCCGGCCAGCAGGCGCAACGACCTGATAGTCGTGGCGGTGGGTGTCGCGGTCTACATCGTGGTGTACCGCCTGCACGGGCGTTTTTTCGCGCCGCTCGGTTGAGCGCGGGCCCCGGCTGTCGGTATCCGGTCAATCCGTAGATCACAGCCCATGATCAGTGCCGGCAGGTATCGCCACCACAAGGGCCACTTCTACGATGTGATCGGGATTGCCCGCCATTCGGAGACCGGGGAGGAACTGGTGGTCTACCGGCCGCGCCACGGCGACCGGGGATTGCGGGTACGGCCACTGGCCGGGTTTGTTGAGCCGGTGACGGTGGACGGGGCCGAGGTGCCCCGGTTCGCCTATGACCCGGAACCGTTGTGATCCTGCGGCAGGAAAAGCCCCGGCACTGAAATCCGGGCTTTCCGTCGGGGCGCGGTAGCCCCGGCAGGGCCCGCCCCCGGGTCTTCGGCTGATCCCGGGACGCGTGTCCGGGCAATCCTGCCCGGGATGAAAATCCGGGGTCCGGTTGCCGTCAGGCGCCCACGACGTCCACGATGGCGTCGCGCACGATTTCCACCATGCGGTCCAGGGTGGCGACGTCCGTGTTGAGGGGCGGTGCGCTGCAGATCACCTCGCTGCGTACGCGGGTGTAAAGACCCCGGTCCAGCATGGCCTTGGTGAGCTTGGCGCCAAGGCCGAACGAGGGCTCGAACCACTCCTTGGTGGCCTTGTCCTTCACGATCTCGATGCCGTGCATCATGCCCTTGCCGCGGATGTTGCCCACGTGGGGGTGATCTTCAAGGGCCTCCCGGTACTTCCGCAGCATGGCCTCGCCGTTGGTGGCCGCCTGCCCGGGGAGGTCTTCGGCCTCGATGATGTCCAGGGTAGCCAGGCCCACGGCGCAGGGGGTGGGGTGCCCGCTGTAGGTATAGGCGTGCATCCACGGCTTGTCGTCGCCTCGGATGGTTTCGGCGATTTCGTCGCTGATGCCGATGCCGCCCAGGGGCAGGGCCCCGGACGTGATGGACTTGGCGAACTGCATGAGGTCCGGCTGTACGCCGTAATGCTCCAGGGCGAACATCCTGCCGGTGCGGCCGAATCCGGTGATGACCTCGTCGGTGACCAGGAGCACCTCGTACTGGTCGCAGATTTCCCGGATGCGGCCGAAGTAGTCGTCCTGGGGGACGATGACGCCACCCGCGCCCTGCACGGGTTCGGCGATGAACATGGCCACCGTCTCCGGCCCCTGGCGGAGTATTTCCCGTTCGAGTTCGTTGGCCGCGGCGATTCCCTGGGAGGAGCCGTCTTCGGGCATCGGGTAATGGTACGGGTCCGGCGAGGGAATGTGGCTGATGCCCGGGACCCGGGGCTCGAACGCCGGCCAGTAGCTCGCGATGCCGGTGCAGGACATCGCAGCCAGGGTGACGCCGTGGTAGCCCAGCACCCGGGAGATCACCTTGGTTTTCTCCGGTTTGTCTTTCGCCTTCCAGTAGGACCGTGCCAGCTTGATGTTGCTGTCGGTGGACTCGCCGCCGCCGGAGGTGAAGTAGAAATTATTGATGTTCGGATAGGCGATTGCCGAGAGGCGCTCCGCCAGTTCGATGGCGGGGCGGTTGGAGCTGCCGGCATAGCACGAGGAGAAGGCCAGTTCGCTCATCTGCCGGTAGGCGGCTTCGGCCAGTTCCTTGCGGCTGTGTCCCGCGCTGACATTCCACAGAGAGGACAGGCCGTCGATGATGCGGTTGCCGTCCGCGTCCACCAGGAAGGATCCTTCCCCCCGGACCCAGACCCGCCCGTCACTGTGGCCGGCGGTATGGTGGAGCGGGTGGATCATGTGCTGGTGGTCTCTGGCCAGCAGCGCGGCGTTGCTTGGGGCGGTCAAGGGGGCGTTCATGGAAATCACCTGGTGTGTCAACGGGGCTGCCCGGTGCAATGAGCACCATCATGGGCGGGGAAGAAGGGATTATCGCCGTGACATCCCCCTCCGGGCAACCCGGTTTTTTTCTGGCGATATGCCTGATTTGCGGGGGAACGGGGCAGGGACGGTGCCGGACCGTCCCGGGCGGAGCTTCTACATTTCGTCGCTGTAATCGATCTTGCCGAGGCGATTGGCCTGCTCCGCCGCCGATTCGGCGCTGTCCGCCGCCGCGGCGCCCTGGGTCAGGGCTTCCTTGACCTCTTCCGGGCTGGCGTTGGCGACCTGGTCCTCCGGCAGGCGGACGCGGACTTCCCGGTGGGCGAAGAAGATGCCCCCGGCGGCCAGCGCATCACGCACCCGCCGGTAGGCCTCGCGCCGGATCACCCACTGCTCGCCCGGTTTCGCGGTGAACTTCATGCGTACGATCAGCGCGGACTCTTCCACCCGCATCACGCCCTGGGATTTGAGCGGCAGGATGAAATTCTGTCCGATCACCGGGTCCTCCAGCATGGACTGCCCCACCTTCTTGATGATCTTGCGCACCTGCTCGATGTCGGTGTCGTAGGAAAGGCGCAATTCGAGTTTCATGGTGATCCAGTCACGGCTCAGGTTCCGGATGGTCCGGATCTCCCCGTAGGGGATCGTCTGCACGGCGCCGAGGTGGTGGCGCAGCTGCATCGAGCGCAGGGAGATCTTCTCCACCGTCCCGCGAAGATCCTCGATCTCGATGTATTCGTTTTTCCGGAACGCGTCGTCCACCAGGAAGAAGATGCCGCTCAGCACGTCCTGGACCAGTTTCTGGGCGCCGAACCCGATCGCGATGCCCACGACCCCGGCGCCCGCGAGCAGCGGGGTGATGGCGATGCCGAGGGAATGGAGCACCGACAGCAGCACGAAGGTGAACAGGATGACGGTGAGCAGGGTGCGCATCAGGGGCAGAAGGGTCTCCGCCCTGGTGGCCCCCGCGCCGCCCCCTTCCCCTTCCAGGGTGGCGAAGGCGTCGTTCGTCTCCTCGGGCAGCTTGCGCTCGATCAGGGCATTGAAGAATTCCCAGATGATGTAGGTAATGGTGGCGACGACCAGCAGGTTGATTCCCCGGCCCAGGGCCTCGTTGGTGAAGCCGCTTTCCATCAGCACGCCGGGCGACAGCCCCCAGGCCAGGCTGAACATGTACACCGCCACGGCGATCATCAGCAGGCGAAACCCGTTCTGGACAATCCGGATGAACCTGCGCGAGCGCATCTCGAAGGTCGGACTGTGCAGCCACTGGATCCTGGTGACGTTACCGATCAGGCGGTAGAAGATCCGGTCCGCGGCGAAGAACGCGAGGGTGATCCACCAGCTGATGGTGAGATATTCAGCCTCCTCCCAGTTTCCCAGGAAGATCTTGTACAGCCACAGCGACCAGAGGATGAGCAGCCAGGCGGTGAAAATGAACGGCCAGAAGGCCTGCAGGAACCCGGCAGTGAATCCGGCCGGGCCGTTGTCCGGACCTTCCGTGGTGAACATCGCGGTGATCTTGTGCCGCATGACCCAGAACCGGCTCAGGATGATCAGGTTGAGTGCCAGGGTATAGGGAATCAGCATCCCGATGGCCTGAATCTCGCTCATGCCCGCCCGGGGCAGGTAGATGAACAACCCGTTGCCGAATTCGAAGATGGCGAAGAATGCGGTGAACCACCAGTAGAGCTGACGCGACGAGTCGTCGTCCAGGGGAATGGGCCGCAGGCCATGCCGGTTCGGCGAGAAAATGTTCCGAAGCAGGATCATCCAGAGCCGCAGCACCACCAGCGCACCGACCCATTCGGTGGCCAGGAGGTCGTAAAACGGGTTGCCGTGGCGGGTATAGATGACCATTGCGTAGGCCGACAGGGCCAGGACGGCGACACCGGTCAGCTGGATGATGACCCGGATCAGGATGAAACGGAGCTTGAGGAAGACGGTCTTTTCCCGGCCTTCCACATAGGCGTACAGGCGGGAAAGCAGCTTGCGGGTGGTGACCTGCTCCAGTGCAAGGCCGATGACGGTGATCACCAGTATGGTCACCAGCACCCACAGCCAACCCCATCCTGCTTCGGGCATGGTGGCCTGGGACATTGCCCGGGCGAAGTCCTCCGGATAGTTCGGGGCCTTGCGCAGGAGACGCGCAAGCTGTTCTCCGAGCAGGTTCGTCCTGGTCTCCTGCCAGTCGCTGATCAGTGCCTGGTCATAGGAAACCTCGTCGGGATCGGCTTCCGCCGGCAGGACGGATTGCTGTGATACCTCGGTGCTGCCGACGTCGCCGACAAGGCCGTAGTCCTGGGCAAGGTTGGGCGTTACCGCCAGCACGAGCAGCAGGCAGCTCACCAGGATGAGGGCATTTCTCAGCAACGAGGCCAACGGCAAGCCAATCTTGTTGTCAGTGGTCAAACAATCCGGCCTCCACCGATTGTCAACTCATGGCAGTGTATCGACGATTCCGGCGGATTGCCACACCGCGGGCTACACGTTTTTTCCCGCGAAAGGGAAATCGGAAACAGGCTGAAAACCCCTGAAAGTGGGGGATTCAGACAGAATCCCGTACAAACGGCGCTGTTGTTTTCGAATTGAATTAGGCCTTTGTGATACACGGCTTCAGGCATTACATTGTCCGCACCCCGACTACACGGACTTCGATGTACAGGGTGGTGCGTCAGCATTGGATACATGCCAGCGCATGATCAATGTACCTCAAGATGACGCATAGGAGATTGGGTCCGAATTATTGCGCTATTGCTGCCTCGATACATCCACGACGTTTGAAATCTATCGCTTTCTGAAAAAGTAATAGGGTCGTTTACATTTCACCGAAACGTTCTCGTATGTTCAGCATTTCATTTCGGTACGCCTTGACCCGCTCAGGGTGCATCGGACCGAGCTTTCCCTGTGGCCTTAATCCGATATATGAGTAGTGATGAATTTTCAGAGTTTTGGGCAGTGAAATCAGGTCCAGCTTTTCCAGATGTTGAATGTGTTTTTCTACCTTGCCGCCCATCAGGACTACAAGTCGCGGCGCTGACTGTTCCAGTTGCCAGCGCAATACCGGAGCCCAGGCTTTCGCTGCATTTCTACGTGCTTCCGTGGTTTTCTTTTTCCATTTTTCAGCATAATCGGCTTCCTTGATCACATTCGTGATGTAGCAATGCCAGCCGCCGATGGAATTCCATTGCGGGTCTTTGAAGCGGGCTTCCATGAGTGCTTCCCTGAATAGCCTGTCCCCTTTGCTTGCATACCATTGCGCTTCCGGCGACAGTGGGCCACCTTCGGGGTTGGTGGCCCTTTCAACCATGGACAAACTGGGATTCTCAGCTAGAAAAAATATCCCCGAATGGGGATTGCCCAGTGATCCGGTCAGCCAAGGATGTTCTTTTCGGTGATCCCGAATCTCGGGATTGCTGGAGAACACTGTGTCAATCTGTTGGGCGAGCCCCTGTTCAAAGTTCATGGATATTCCGGTGTCGTAGACAGGCGTCAAGGCCAGTCCGCGATAATTTCAGGATGCCGTTCGGTTCAGGCGGGCACGTACCGCCGGTGTTGGCCGCTGCCGATCTCAAGGACATGCCCCCGCGTCTGCAGATAGAGAATGGATGCAAGCAGGGAAAGTTCCGCCCCGGCCTCGAGATTTCGGGGAATATCCGTATAGATCCGGCGGCGCAGGGAGGGCAGGTTATCCACGCCGACGGCGATGGCGGCCGCCACCTGCTCCACGCGGTGCAGCCGGTGTTCCCTGACCTTTGCAATGAAATCGCCCGGGTCGGTGATCGGGGTCCCATGGGTCGGGTAGAACACCCTTTCCGGCCGCTGGGACAGGCGGTCAAGACTTTCGATGTAATCCCCGACGCTTCCGTTTGGCGGGATGATCACCGGCGTCGACCAGGCCATGATGTGGTCCCCGCAGAAGAGCGCTTCCGCACCGGGCCAGGCGAAGCAGATGTGGTTGGAGCAGTGTCCCGGCGTGTGGATGACCTCCAGGGACCACCCGTCGCCTGGAACCTCATCGCCGTCGTCGAGCAGGAAGTCTGGGACAAATTCACGGTCCACGCCTCCTTCCAGTTCCCCCGCCGAATCCTTGGCGTGGGGTCCGAAGGCGAATACCGGTGCGCCGGTGCGCTGCCGGAGCAGCCGGGACGCCGGTGAATGGTCGGCATGGGTGTGGGTGACCAGGATGTGGGAGACGGTTTCTTCCCCAAGGCCCGCGAGCAGGGCATCCACGTGATCCGGCAGCATCGGGCCCGGGTCGATGACCGCCACCTCTCCCCGGCCGATGATGTAGGTGCCGGTTCCCGGCCCTGTGAAGGGTCCGGGATTGCGCGCCACGATCCGCCGGATGCCATCGGTCACGGGTTCGATTATTCCGTAACGGAACTCGAATTCGTGGTTGAACGGGATGCCGGTCATGTCAGTCCTGCGGCTGTTGGGCGGAATTTCCGTGCAGGTCGTCCAGCCAGGCGCCGAAGTCGTTGCCATGTCCCGCGGACCGGCAGCCCTCGGCAAGCCCGTTGACCACCTGCGCCACCACCCCCGGTCCGTGATAGATGAGTCCCGTATAGAGCTGCAGCAGGCTGGCGCCGGCGGCGAGTTTTTCCCGGGCGGACGCGGCGCTGTCGATGCCGCCGATACCGATGATGGGAACGTCTTGCCCCAGGGCATCGTGCAGGGACCTGATCACCCTGGTGGCCGCTGCCCTGACCGGGGGTCCGCTCAGCCCGCCGGACTCGGCGGCGTGCCTAACGCCTTCCACGCCCTCCCTGGATACCGTGGTATTTGTGGCCGCCACCGCGTCGATTCCGTGCCGGCCGAGCAATGCCGCAATGGCTTCGATCTGCGGGTCTTCAAGATCCGGCGCCAGCTTGAGCACGAGGGGCGTCCGCTTGCCGTGCCGGTCGCCGAGCCTTGAGGCATGATCGCAGAGGGTCTCCAGGAGTCGGTCGAGAGCACTGCTTTCCTGGAGGGACCGCAGATCCTCGGTGTTGGGCGAGGAGATGTTGACGGTGATGTAGTCCGCGTGGGGGTATACCCGCTCCAGGCAGGACAGGTAGTCGCCCGCGGCGTCCTCCAGCGGTGTGGCGGCGTTCTTGCCGATATTGATACCGCGGATGGTGCCGGGCGTCATCGACTGGAGGTTCTGGAGAAAGGCATCGAGCCCGACGCTGTTGAAACCCATGCGGTTGATGATGGCCCGGTGGGACACCAGCCGGAACATCCTCGGTTTCGGGTTGCCCGGCTGGGGCAGGGGCGTCACGGTGCCGAGTTCCACCCAGCCGAACCCGAAGGCCGCCAGCGCGGCGGACGCGTTGCCCTGCTTGTCGAGTCCCGCGGCAAGCCCCAGGGGATTGGGAAAGTCGATGCCCATGACCCGTACAGACAGCGGGGCGGCCTTCCTGCCATAGAGTGCGTGGATGCCGCCCGTTGCCCAACGCCGACGGGCGGCGAATGCCAGGGCTGACAGCACCCGGTCATGGCTGTCTTCGGGACCTAGGGCGAACAACCATGGCCTGGCCAGGCGGTACATGACTCAGAAGCGCTCCCGGGGGCCCAGCAGGCGCCACTTCCCCGGAGGGAGCCTGCCCAGGCGTACGCCGCCGATACGCACCCGGACCAGCCTGGTCACCTTGAGTTCCACCAGTTCGCACATGCGGCGGATCTGGCGCTTGCGGCCCTCGGTGAGGATTATGCGCAACCGGTTGCCCTCGAGATGCTCCACCTGCACCGGCCGGAGTTTCCTGTCGTCCAGCGAAAGGCCGCCGCGCAGGCGTTCGAGCTTTTCCGGGGCGAGGTCGCCCCGCACCCACACCAGGTATTCCTTTTCCACCCGGCTGTCCGAACCGATGAGCCTGCGCGCCACCCGGCCGTCACCGGTGTAGACCATGAGGCCCATGGAATCGATGTCCAGACGTCCCGCAGGGGCAAGCCCCCTTCGCGAGGGTACCGGGTCGCCCGGATACTGGCGGTTTTCCCGGTTGATCAGCATGACCGCTGACTCGTGGCCGTCCTCCGGCAGACCGGAGACGTAGTTCATGGGCTTGTTGAGCAGCACTGTGACCAGTGCGTCCTGGCGGCTGAGGGCGTCATCCGCCAGGGTGATCGCCTGGTCCTCCCTGACGCGTGTGCCCAGTGTATCCACCACTACGCCGTCCACTTTGACCAGGCCGTCGGCGATGAACCGGTCGGCCTCCCGGCGCGAACACAGTCCGCGCGCCGCCATCAGCTTGGACAGGCGGATTTCGCTCACATGTTTTCGAGGGTTGCGATGTCTGCGTTGCCAAAGTAGGTCGCGGGCGTCATCTCACGGAGTTCGTTCTTGGCGCTTTCCGGGATTTCCAGCCCGTCAATGAACGCCCGCAGGGTTTCCCGGGTGATGCCTTCGACCCCCCGGGTTAGGGCCTTGAGTTTTTCATAGGACTCCTCGACGCCGTATCTTCGCATCACCGTCTGGATCGGTTCGGCCAGCACCTCCCAATTCCGGTCCAGGTCCTCCTCGAGCCTGGCGTGATTGATTTCAAGCTTGTCGAGCCCCCGAAGGGCCGACTTTACCGCCAGCAGGGTGTATCCCATGCCGATATCGAGATTGCGCAGTACCGTGGAGTCGGTGAGATCCCGCTGCCAGCGGCTCACCGGGAGTATTTCCGCCAGGTGTCCCAGCACGGCGTTGGCGAGCCTGAGGTTGCCCTCGGAGTTCTCGAAGTTGATGGGGTTGGCCTTGTGCGGCATGGTGCTGAATTCGACCTCGCCGGACACCACGTTCTGTCTGAAGTAACCCAGGCTGATGTAGCCCCAGATATCACGGTTGAAATCCAGAAGAACCGTATTGAACCGGCTCTGGGCCAGACAAAATTCCGCGACGTGGTTTTGGAGTTCGATCTGGAGCTTTGCCTGCCTCAGGCGATATACCACATTGGCCAGTTCCTTGCCCATGGTAGTGGGACTGGCGGGCTGTCCGTGGGTGCGTGAGAGCATCGGGACTTTGGCAAGGTTCTGCGCCATTGTGGACAGTCTGTCCTCCAAATCTTTTATACACGGCAAGAGTACGTCGTCTTTCCAGATCAGGGTGTAGGGCAGGTAGTTTATGTCATCGGAGATGTAGGAAAATTTCAAGAATTCCGCCAACGTGGTGTTTGCCTCACAGAAGATACGCTGGTTGAAGTACCACAATTTGTCTTTGGCACTTTTCGGAATATTCAGTACGTCAATGTACGACCGCAGGGTTTCATGGGAGATATCCTCTCTCATCCGTGTTATAGCCTTGAGTTTTTGTTGGTACTCTTTGATGCTGTACCTGCATGTCACAGTCCGGTTGGGCTTGACTAGCATCCACTGGCTCCGGTCTAGGTTCTCCTCGAACTTGGCAGGGTAGATTTCCAGCTTGGCGATCCCCCGAAGGGTCGACTTTACCGCCAGCAGGGTGTATGCCATGCCGACGCCGAGATTGCGCTGCACCGTGGAATCGGTGAGATCCCGCTGCCAGCGGCTCACTGGGAGCTTTTCCGCCAAGTGTTTCAGTACGGCGTTGGCGAGCCCGAGGTTGCCCTCGGAGTTCTCAAAGTCGATGGGGTTGACCTTATGTGGCATGGTGCTGGAACCGACTTCTTTGGCCACCACCTTCTGGCTGAAATATCCTAAGCTGATGTAATCCCAGAAATTTCGATCGAGATCCAGTAGGATCGTGTTGAACCGGCTCTGGGCATGGCAGAGTTCTGCAATGTGGTCGTGGGGTTCAATCTGGGTGGTGAGCGGGTTGTTGACAAGCCCCAGGGACTCCACGAAACGGCAGGAGATGTCGGTCCAGTGCAGGTCGGGGTAGGCGGCCAGGTGGGCGTTGTAGTTGCCTACGGCGCCGTTCATCTTGCCGAGTAGCCGGACCTTTGCCACCCGGTACATGGCTTGACTCAGCAGGTGGACGACGTTCGCCAATTCCTTGCTCACGGTGATGAGACTGGGGGGTCGTCTGTGTGTGCGCGAAAGCCTCGTGACATTGGCGAACATTCGAGACATTTTTTCCAGCCTGACCACCAGTTCCCTCATGCGGGGCAAGAGCACCCTGTCCCGCGCATCCTTCAGCATCAGGGCATGGGACAGGTTGTTAATGTCCTCGGAGGTGCAGGCGAAATGAATGAACTCCGCCACCGCGGCGATGGCCGGTTCTCCCGCGGTCCGCCGTCTGAGGAAATACTCCACCGCCTTGACGTCGTGGTTGGTGGCTGATTCGATCTCCTTTACCTCCTGGGCATCTTCCGTTGAGAATCCGTCCGCGATGTTGCGCAGGAACCCGGTCTCAGATTCGCCGAAGGGAGGAATCTCCTTGATGTCGGGCTCGCTTGCGAGATGGATCAACCATTCCACCTCCACGCGGACCCTGGCGCGGATCAGTCCGAATTCACTGAAATAGGGCCTGAGTTCGGCGGTTTTTAGGCCGTAACGGCCATCCAGGGGGGACAGGGCGGAGAGTTCCGACAGCGGCAGTGGGTCGTTGACCACGGGCAAGCGGGGATTTTATACGGGCGGGCGAATGATAGCACAGGCCCGGGAACTCGATTGGAGGTGGCCCGGCCGGGCGGATGCGGCGAACGGGCACTCCGGCCGGCGGATCAGTCCCGGGCGTCGCGGATGATCCCGCCCCCGATGCAGGTGTCCTCGTCGTAGAACACGATGGATTGCCCCGGCGTCACCGCCCACTGGGGCTCGTCGAACACAATGCGGGAGTAATTCGGCCCGATCATGTTGATTTCGCAGGGCTGGTCCGCCTGCCGGTAGCGGACCTTGGCGTTCAGGACCGCGGGCAGGGACGGCGGGATGCCGGTGATCCAGTGCAGGTCTTCCGCCAGTACCACCTGGTGATACAGCGCTTCATGATCATGACCCTGCACCACGTACACGATGTTCCGCTCTACATCCTTCCGGACTACGTACCAGGCTTCGCCCTCCCCGCCGATGCCAAGGCCCTGGCGCTGGCCGATGGTGTAGAAATAGCAACCCCGATGCTCTCCGAGCACCTCCCCGTCCAGTGACTTGATTGCACCCTCTTGGGCGGGAAGATAGCGGCTGAGGAAATCATGGAAGCGGCGCTCGCCGATGAAGCAGATTCCGGTACTGTCTTTCTTGTCGTGGACCGGGAGGCCGAGTTCCCTGGCCATGGCCCGCACCTGTTCCTTTTGCATTTCGCCGATCGGGAATCTCGCGTGGCGGAGCGCCTCCTGATCCAGCGTATGCAGGAAATAGCTCTGGTCTTTGTTGTCGTCAAGCCCCTTGCGAAGGAGGCAATGCCGGTTGTCCCGCCCCAGCCTTGCATAGTGGCCGGTGGCGATGCAGTCGGCGCCGAGTTCCAGGGCCCGGCGGAGGAATTCCTTGAACTTGATTTCCTTGTTGCAGACCACGTCCGGATTGGGGGTGCGGCCGGCGCGGTATTCACCGAGGAAATGCTCGAACACGTTGTCCCAGTACTCGTGGGAGAAGTTCACCGTGTGCAATTCGATTTCAAGCGCCTTGCAGACCTCCGTGGCGTCGGCCAGGTCTTCCGCCGCGGAACAGTATTCCTCGGTGTCGTCCTCCTCCCAGTTCTTCATAAACAGTCCGGTGACGTGATGGCCCTCCTCCAGCAGCCTGTAGGCCGCCACCGAGGAGTCCACGCCACCGGACATGCCGACGATCACCCTGTCCATGATCTTCGCCTGGCCTGGGTTGTCAGAGTTAAGGGTGTGCCTGTTGCGGGCCCCAACGGCCTTCTCAGTTTTCGCCCCGGAGCAACCGGTGCCAGAAAGACCGCTTCACCTCTTCACCCTCCTCGTCGGGACGGTTGTCCACCACCGCGCTCATCATGGTGATGTCCTCCCACGACTCGCTGTCTTGGATGATCGGCAGATAGCCGTTGGGCTGAAACCAGGAATCGACCACGTAGCGGGTTCCGCTTGACACCTCTCGGATCTGCGCCGACCAGTGCTGGTCGAACAGTGCCCGGCGGTAGGCCTCCTCGATGACCACGTGGTGGCGCAGGTACCCCATTGACTCGAAAAGACGCAGGTAGGTGGTGGTGTTCACCGATTCGTCGATACAGTCCTGCTGACCGGTCTCCCGGTGCTTTCCGGGAATTTCGTCTGCGGCGAGATCGAGGTGTGTCGGGGTATGCCGACCGATCACCACTTCCATCCAGCCCACAGCGCGGCGGATCTGGTCACGCTCCTCTTCGGGTGCGCCGGCAGGCTCCCGGAACCAACCCACCACAGACTCCCATTCCTTGGTAGACAAGCCAACTGTGCTCCGGGTGCGGCAACCGAAGTCGTAGCACACGGGGATGGCCTGGAAGGAAACATCCGTAGGAATGGGGACACCGTGTTCGCGACTGTTGATGCCCGGTGCAGCATGCACTGCCATGTGCGGCAGGCACATGAACAGGGCGGCTACCAGGTACAGTTTTCGGGGGATAATCGCATTGGGCATGGCTGTATTATACGACCCGTTACCTGTTCGACGAAGGCCGAGATTATTCCTAGTGATGCATACAGTCTTGATTTAGCTATTGCTACAATGAACGTTTAATTTCGAGCGATTTCTATAGATTCTTGAAACATTAACAATTTGAGAATTACGCTACTGATATTTGATTTATTATTAATCCACGACTTAAAATTGTGAATTCCTTTTAATCAATGAGTTATAGACCATAGATTTTGCGGAAAAAGCATATAAATTAGGCTTCCTTAAACAGATACAACGTAAAGAATTGAATCGAATATAGGCGATGGTGAATTTGGCGAAGAGACGTTTTGTAATCAAGTCAGATGGTTTTCCCGACTTGTCGGGAATGATGCTTGTTACTGTTAAAGCACTTAAGGAATTGGGGGGTTCGTCCAGAATTCAGGAACTCGACGAAAAGGTAATCGAATTGGAAGGCGTAACAGAAGCAGAGCAAGCTTTCTCTATGCCAGGAAGAGAAAACCGAGCACGTGTAAATTATTCTCTTGCTTGGGCAAGGACTTACCTAAAACGCGGAAATGCGCTTGAGAATTCTTCGCGTGGAGTTTGGACACTGACGGAATCCGGAGAGGAGATCACAAAACAGAGCCATACTCTTGCAATCTGCAAGAAGATCTTGCTGGAAAATCGTGAGCGAGCGCGTGCCAAAAAAAGAGCTATCACGGTGGAGGAAGGGACTATCGAAGAATCGGAGGTAGAAGATCTAGAGGGTGAAGACTGGAAGTCATCTCTTTTATCAGTACTTGGCACGATGTCACCGGACGCATTTGAGCGGCTATCACAAAGACTCTTGCGTGAAGCGGGATTTACTAGAGTGGATGTACGTGGAAAATCTGGCGACGGTGGAATTGATGGCGTAGGTGTGTTACGAGTGAATCTTGTATCGTTTCAAATCTACTTCCAATGTAAACGGTGGAAGGGAAGTGTTGGCGCCAAGGAAATAAGGGAATTTCGAGGTGCGTTACAAGGAGGCGCTGACAAAGGACTGTTCATCACTACTGGTCATTTCACAAGTAAAGCATCCGACGAAGCTACCAGAGCAGGCGCGATAGCAATTGACTTGATTGATGGAGTTCGTCTCTGCGATTTGCTGAAGGAATTTTCCCTTGGAGTTGAAACCGAAATGATCCAAAAGATCCAAATTCGATCTGATTGGTTCGAAAATTTCTAGTTTCGGTGATCTATCAGTTAGAGGAATGATGTCAAGATTCTTTAGTATTTTTCAGCGGTGGTTACGCGATCAGTTACCCATATCCTTCTTGATTGAGTTCATCAAACAGGGGAACATTCAAAATTTCCCACTTCGTTTCTGCAATGTAATTCAATTAGGCGATACTTAGCATGATCGATTAATTCGTATCATTTTATGTATCAACCTTTCCTAAGATAAAATCGAAATTATTATTTTAACAAAGCAGAAATCTATGACATAGCATTATCCATGTCGTGGATTTCCGCCATGGGAGGAGTTCACCTTGTTCACTCGTGACACAATTAGCGTTGGGAAGCTGATTCTCAATACTCGAAATTTTCGGATAGTAGCCCAAAATAACCAGAAAGCCGCTCGAGATGCAATCATAGCGGAACAAGGCAGAAAGTTGACTGTTCTCGCCAAAGACATCGTTGAAAATGGTCTAAGCCCCTTTGATCTTCCCATGGTGGTTGATGCTGAGGACGGCAATGGTAATTTCATTATGATGGAGGGCAACCGTAGACTGACAGCAATTCAACTCTTGCTTGAACCCGAACTGGCCAAAGGCACTCCTATATACAGGGCGTTTTCGAAACTATACCGTGACCATAAAGACGCCATACCCAAAGTAATTGACTGTACGATCGCTCCCAATAGGGAAGCGGCCATAATGTGGGGCAACAGAAAGCACGCCAGCGGACTGGGTGGTGCGGGCACAGAACCTTGGACAGCTATGGCCAAAGCCAGAGCAGACAAAGAACAAGGGCTGCCAACTCCTGCATTAGACGTTGTTAACTACGTTCTTGAAAACGAAAATCTGAACACGGAAGTACGACACAATTTGGAAGGCTCTGGATTTAATATAACAACGTTAGAACGATTAATTACAACAAAAGAACTGCAAAAGGAAGCCGGATTATCAATTGCAAGTGGACGAGTTCGGTCAAGTAAGAACAAGGTATGGACACAGAAGGTATTGTCCGATGTTGTAACTATCATCGCGACTGGAAAAAAAGACGGCAAGAGATGGACTGAACGTGAAGTCGATACCACTGAAAAGCGCAAGGCGTTTGCAGAAGAAATTAGTGCAGCTCATCCTGGGGCGAGAAAGGTTGCTAAATCATGGATTGTTTCAGACTCAAAGAGAACGGAAAAAAGAAGAAAGAGAAAACCTACTCCCTCAACACATGAACAAAGAAATCTTATTCCAAAAGAATTTGATATAACGACGTTACCAGCCGGTAAGGTCAACGATGTATTTATAGAACTGAAAAAGCTGAATGTGAATTTATACAGACACGCAGTTTCTGTGCTCTTTAGAGTATTTTTTGAATTTACTTTGGATGAGTATATAAAAAGTGAATCTATCAAACTTGCTACAGATAAGGATGGAAATACGGTTGATTCATTAAAGATGAGATTCGACCGCGTAATCAAACATGTAAAAGACGCTAAACTATTGACGCAGGATGAGCTAAAGGCTGTGAATGTTGCTATGGGAGGAAGAGACTCTTGGCTCTCGCCTAATACCATGAACTCCTTTGTTCACAGTCAGCAAATGAATCCAGATCCACAGCAGTTAAAGGCCATGTGGGCGAACATTCAGCCCTTTATAGCGAAACTTTGGGAGATAAAGTAGGGCTGGCCAAGCAGAAAAGAATCTGGGAGAATTGACAATATACTAGAAATAAGATTCCCCAATGCAATTCAATACTCCACTGCGATACCCCGGCGGCAAGGGAAAATTAGTCGAGTTTATAAAGCTCGTGTTTGAAGAAAACGAATTGCTGGATGGTAACTACATTGAGGTCTATGCAGGAGGTGCGGCAATTGCCATCACGCTTCTTGTTCATAGCTATGCGTCAAGAGTTTACCTGAACGATCTAAATTCAAGCGTATATGCTTTCTGGAGATGCGTTATTGAACAACCCGAAGAACTAAACAAGGCTATCAATGATGTAAAAGTAACAATGGATGAATGGCATAAGCAGAAAGCCATCCAAGAAGATCAAAAAAACCACACGCCATTAGAAGTAGGATTTTCAACTTTCTTTTTAAACAGAACCAATCGCTCAGGAATTATCTGGGGCGGTGTGATCGGCGGAAAGCAACAAACCGGAAAATGGAAGCTGGATGCGAGATTTACTAAGTCCGACTTAATACGACGTATCGAAAAGATCGCAATGTTTAACTCGCGAATTCGTCTTTATAACAAAGATGCTGCGGACTTTATAAAAGACGTACTCCCTGAACTTCCTAGCGATAAATCATTGGTGTATCTTGATCCGCCCTATTACGAAATGGGCAAAGGGCTGTACGAGAATCATTACAAGCACGATGACCATGTGGCTATATCGAGGCTGGTTAAAAATAGAGTTAAGCTGCCATGGATTGTCTCGTATGATCATGCACCGGAAATCATGGAAATGTACAATTGGGCGCGATCAATTACTTATCGGATTAGCTACAGCGCACAAAATCGTTACAAAGGAGCCGAAGCAATGTTTTTCAGCCGAAAGCTCGTAGTTCCTGATGTTAAAAATCCAACGAAGCCAATAGCAGCGTAAGTAAGCGGCCAAAATCAAAGAAAAACTATTGACCAACTTATGAAAACCCCACTCAACACGAAAAATTAAAACTACCAGAAAGGGGCCAGTACCAACAAGCGGGAGTTGTACTTGCCCCGTTTTGTGGTTGCGCTACCACAATTGAAGCATCTCACCGTCCTGGTCACCTCTGGACGGCAACTCGGCGCTCATGCTCTGTGCAGCCAGGCTGAGGCACATTGCGGGAACGAAGTGGGGAACGCGGAAATATCTCCTGATGGATGTACTCTATCGGGATGAAAGAGAACAGCTGATTGCGTGACCACCGCTGACAAAAGTGCGAAAAAATATTGACACTATCTCACCTGCAGATTGGAATAGACATCGCCAACAAAACGATCAAGTGAGTTGCAAAAGGCCGCAGGATTTGTTTGTATTTGAATGAGGGAGGAATTTTAAGATACACGGCTGGCCGCAGAATCTCGATGGTGCCGAGGAATTGAGGGAACGCGATCCTTACCAATTTCAAATGTTTCAAATAGAACACCTATTTCTGTTACGGCCCTATAGACACACTTAGTGGTACATTTAAATTTTATTCGCAGATCAGAATTTTGTGGGAATTTGGGGCTTTACTATTTCTTTTTTTACCATTTCATGCTTTTCAGTGAGTAAGCCCTCTTCGTTTTCATCAATATTCGTCCTTTGTTTTGACCTACGTCGAATAGCGTCGGCGATAGGGGCGAGTTGTGCTGGACCAGAAAAAGAATTCGATTGGACGATTGAGCGAATTTCTTGCGGGGTTAACTTTGATATTTGCTTGAATACCCGAGGAATGGCGGCCCAACGAGATGATGAAGTAGGAATCTTTATTCCGTGAATCGTACAATAATTTTTTACTTCTCCAAATGTAGGCAAAAACTGTTTGTTATCAAACTGAGAGGCGACCTCTTCAAGCAGTTCCTTTACATCACTGTCAACATCCATTTTGGATACGTACTCAAGCGCTGTAAATGTTCTCTTCTTTGGTCGTACTGAATCTGAATCGTGTATTTTTTCTGAGGGTGCCTGTATGTATGTACTAGGTTCTTTTCGATACTTTTCGGACTTTCGTATTCTGTTTAACGTACGCTCAACTTTGTCTATGCCATGCTCATTTACTATGGCAAACAATATTTTACTCAATGACTGTCCTTTATCCATATGTTAAATATATCGAAATTGGTCAAAGAATTTTGTCAAAAAATTCTTGTGCAAAATGGTAAAAAATTGGGGCATCACCAAGATGGGTAAAGTTCCCTCTCATCATTTTAGTGAAACCTCGTGAAAAAGGAATTTGACGCTTGAAAATCGGCCAATTGTTCTTTGCTGCTTCTTTTCTTAGTTCCGATAGCGCTTTGTTTCTTTCAGGGCCACCGCGATTTCCGCTATAGTGATATGTCGAGTTGTTCACCACAACACCTGCTACATCAATAACATGCGTAGGATTTCGTACCTTAAACAAATCTAAGGAATCTTTAAGCAAAGGAAATCCAATAGTTGCAAAATATTCCGGTTTCACAGGTACCAAAATGTGCCGAGACGCATGATATGCCGCTTGTGTAAGAATTGATTCTGTAGGTGCACAATCAATCAGTACTATATCTTTATCTTGGAACTTATCCGCAATGAGTCTCGCAACTATTCTTGGATCAGGCCTGATTGTGCCAAGTAAGTTGTCAGAAAAATCGAATCGAGACGGAATAAGATCCAAATTAGGACCTCCCAAAGGGGTATTTCTAACAACGATCTCATCTATTTCAATCGATGAAGGAGATGATGCGTTTGGAGTTGGTGGAAAATATCCCTGAAATAGTTCCACTATTGACGGTCTTTTTTCATCTAAATGTTTTTTATATTTATTGCGCATGAAGGATTGGGATAGATTTGCCTGTGGGTCTAAATCTATAGTTAGTACATTCAGTTTTAACTGAATCGACGCGTATCGGCCTAATAATGCAGTAATTGTAGTTTTACCCACACCACCTTTCATGTTAATTACCGAGACACAAATTGGTGATTTTTTTGTCATCTTAATTTGCGTGAAGCTGGTTTAAGTGATTTTTTTCTCAATTGCTGCGTATATATTCTGTGGTTTTATACTTAATATTACACACACTTGGTTATGGTATTTTGACAGGTATTGGCGATCCGGAAATTTCTGGAGAGAATGAATTATCTATCAGGTGGTCCCCACTCCTGTTCCGAGTATACACACCGTAGTTATTTATAGCGTTAGAATAAAGGGGATGCTGATGTGTAGTTATGGTCATTGAGAGGTTTAGTCATGATTTTCAATGGCTTGAAGATTGACAGAAAGCTTAACATTGCCACTGCGATCTTGTCCGATTAGGCAATTTAGGACATTCCCTCTCAGCATGCTCGACCCGGACCTAAATCGTTCATAGGGCCCTGCCTTCTCAAATCATAATGGTCGGCTCAGCTTGACCACCGGACATCCACATCCGTCTAATTATGTCCAGGTTGCGATTTTGGCCGAGCCCGATTCCGGGGGCATGCTCCCCGGTACCGAATCCTCAACCTTCAATTTTGGTATTTTACTTCAGCCCTTTTAGGAATGTTACTCAGCACCGAGAGATTGGCCTCGCGCCCGACGCGGTGCCCAATTTCCACCATGCATGAAGGAAAGGTACCATCCCCGGATGTACAGCTTGCAATTGTGTTCATGCGTCATCGACGAACGGCGTTCCTGTTGATGCGCTCCAGGGACTCCATCAGATCTTCGTCCAATTCGTCCGCTGATATCCCCGGCTTGTGGAACAGGTCCGGCGCCAGCATCTCGATGAACCGCTTGGCCTGGGCCGGGATGAACTTGCCCCGTCGGATGACGATGCCGTAGCTGCGCGAGGGGAAATGCTCCCGCACCGGTATAGTGCCCAGGCGATCGCCATCCTCCAGGCAGATGCTGGTGACGATGGAAATCCCGAGCCCCTGCTCCACGTATTTCTTGATCACCGCCCAGCCCCCGGCTTCCAGGGTGACCTTGTGGGGGATGTTGTACTGCTGGAACACGGACTTGACGATGCCCCAGGTGCTCAGATAACGGGGCGGCAGGATCAGGTCGTACTCCGCGATTTCCTCCAGTGAGACCTGCTTCTTTCCGGCCAGGGGGTGATTCAGTGGCGTGATCAGGGTCGGATGAAACGTGAACACGGGGTGATAGCTGACGTCGTCCGGCATGTCGAGCATGGAGCCCACGGCGAAGTCCGCCTCGTCCGCGCGCAGCATCGCCATGCCGTCGGCCCCGGTGACGTTGTGCAGCCTGATCCGCACGCCCGGGTACCTGTCGGCAAACTGCTTGAGGTATTTGGGCAGGATGTACAGGAGGGTGGATTCCCCGGCGGCGATGTTGAGATAGCCGCTGTTGAGATCCCCGCAGCGCTCGGCGAAGGTGTCCCTGAGCGAGTCCATGCCCTCCACCAGAGGCAGCGCGATCTCGAGCAGCGCCTGGCCGTCCGGTGTCAGCCGGATCTTGGGGCCGCGGCGCTCGAACAGCATGGTGTTGAGTTCGCGCTCCAGGGCCTGGATTTGCAGGGAGACGGAAGGCTGACTCAGGTAGAGCTGCTCCGCTGCCCGGGAGATGCTGCCGGATTTGGCGGTAAAGCAGAATGCCCGGAGCTGTTTCAGCCGGTTCTGCTTGTAGTAGGAGGCCGCCTTGGGTTTCATCCGGTCTGCCGGGGCTATTGATCTCTACTATACCACCCCGGTTCGGCGGGACAGGGCAGCCTCAGGAATCGTCGGGTTGCCATTGGTCCGGCATCACGATGCCGTCGCCGAAGAAGTAGGCTTCCATCTGCTCCGCCAGGTATTTCTTGTCCCTGGCATCCAGCGGGTTCAGCCTGTACTCGTTGATGAGGACGGTCTGCTGGCGCAGCCATTCCTGCCAGGCTTCCAGTGAGACCTCCTCGAAAATCCGCCGGCCGAGATCCCCGGGCCAGGTCTGGCTGGCCAGTCCTTCGGCCTCGCGGCCGAGTTTCACGCATTGCACCATTCTGGTCATTTCGGTGTTTCCTGGGTCATCTTGGAATGGAGGCCAGCAGTCGGCTGACCACCACGGGCAGTCCAATGTTCGGGGGTTCTGCCGGGTTGTACCAAAGATGAACCCCCGCGTCCATGACCCCGGCCCCCGGCGTGTTGATGCGGAATCGCCGGGGATGGATCATGAGTTCGAAATGGGTGAACCCGTGGCGGACCGGGTCCGGATCGGCATGCAGGGCCGGCTCAAGTTCGTATCCCGGCAGTGGGCTGCACAGTTCGCATTCTTCGACAGGCGCCTCCGGCAGGGACCACAGCCCGCCCCAGACACCGCGTTGCGGTCTTCGCTCAAGCAGGAACCGGCCTTCCGGGTCCTCCACCAGCAGCATCTGGATCTCCCGTACAGGCCGTGTTTTCTTCCGCCCGGGGGCCGGGTAGTCACCCGGTTTGCCCAAGGAGTAGGCCCTGCAATCTTCCTTGAGGGGACATTCCGGACAGGCGGGCCTGGAACGGGTGCATACCGTCGCGCCGAGATCCATGATGGCCTGGGTGTAGCGGCCCACCTCCCGCGCCGGGGTCAACTGGTCCGTCAACGACCACAGCATCCGGTTGACTGGTGCATCGCCGGGATACCCGGGAACACAAAAAAACCGGGCGAGGACGCGCTTGACGTTGCCGTCTAGGATGGGTTCGCGGCGGTTGAAACAGAAGGCGAGGATGGCGCCTGCGGTGGAGCGCCCGACCCCGGGCAGGGCCATCACGGACTCCAGGGTGTCCGGAAAGCGGCCGCCGTGGTCCGTCACGATCATGCGGGCGGCACGGTGCAGGTTGCGGGCGCGGGCATAATAGCCGAGACCGGACCAGTGGTGGAGCACGTCGTCGACGTCCGCGTCCGCCAGGCTTTCAAGCGTCGGAAATCGCGCCACGAACCGCTCGAAGTAGGGAATCACCGCGCTCACCCGGGTTTGCTGGAGCATGATTTCCGAGAGCCAGACCCGGTACGGGTCGTTGTCCCGGTGCCAGGGCAGGTCCATGCGGCCGTGCCGGCGGTGCCACGCAAGGAGCGCCCCGGAAAACCGTCCGGCCTCGGCTTCGACCGGCAATTGCATGTCGGTTTTCCTGTTCACTTCACGGTACCGGACGGGCGGCCGGGCCGCACACATGGCGTCGCTTCCGGCAGCGCACCGGGAATCGGTATGATAGGAGCCGGGAACATCCAGCGTGAAAGGGGGACCAAGAGTATATGCGGATGATTGTAGCAACTGCCGCCGCCGGCGTTGCCGCATGGTTTTCTCGAAGCGGACATGTGGGAAATTCGCCCGCCGGCGGGATGGCACTGGCTTAGGACTACCTTGGTGAAGAAAAAACTGCTGCGAACGGCCACCCTGCTCGCCCTGGCGGGGCTCATGACGATCTGGCTGTCCCCGGGGACGGCGGCAGCGGCGGACAACACGCTCAAGGACCATCCCGTGCCCTACCTGGCGCTGCACGGGGAGGACCCCATCCACTGGCAGGAATGGGGCCCCGGGGTCATGGAGGCGGCCCGGCGCGACAACCGGATCGTGCTCGTGTCCATCGGCTACTTTTCCTGCCACTGGTGTCACGTGATGCAAAGGGAGAGCTTCCAGGACCCGGATATCGCCGGGATTGCCAACCGGGACTTCATCTTCGTCAAGGTGGACCGGGAAATGCATCCGGCGCTGGACGACGCCATGATGTCGTTCGCCCAGTCCACCCTGGGACAGGCCGGCTGGCCGCTCAATGTCTTCATCACGCCGGACGGCTCCCCCATCTACGCCCTGCTCTATCTCCCGCCGGACAGGTTCCGCCAGGTGCTGGAGCGGCTGCAGGCGTTGTGGTCCGGCAGCGAGGAGGAACTCCGCCGGCTGGTGGAGAACTTTCCCTGGAAGCCCCAGGCCGCCTCCTCCGCACCGGCGGACGACCTGGAAATTCACCGGCTGCTGACATCCGCCAGGCGGCAGGTACTCGACCAGGGCGACCATTTCCAGGGCGGGTTCGGCACCCAGAGCAAGTTTCCCTCGGTGCCCCAGCTCGAATTCCTGCTGGCGGCCGAGGAGATCCGCCCGGACGAGGCCACGCGGGAATTCCTGACCACCACCCTGGATGCGATGATGCAGTTCGGCCTGCGGGACCACCTGGCCGGCGGGTTCTTCCGCTACACCGTGGACCCCGGCTGGGAAATTCCGCACTTCGAGAAGATGCTGTACGACAATGCCTCCCTGGCGACCCTGTACCTGGGAGCAGGACGCATTCTCGGGCGGGAGGACTACCTGGAGGTGGCCCGGGAGACGCTGGAGTTCATGCGCCGGTACATGTGGCGGGACGGGGCCCTGGTGTCGTCCCTGTCCGCCGTGGACGACCAGGACGTCGAGGGGGGCGCTTACCTGTGGCAGCCGGACGAACTGCGGCAGCTGCTGAATGAGCGGGAGTTCACGGTGGCCGACGCGGTCTGGGGCATCTCCGGGCCGGCGGAACTGGAGGCGGGGAACCACCTGCGCCGCCAGCGAAGCCTGTCCGAGGCCGCCGCGCGGCTCGGGATGGAGGAAGGCGAGGTGGAAAGGACCCTGGCGCGGAGCCGGGACAGGCTGCTCGATGCCAGGTTCCGGCGCATCGTGCCGGTGGATCACAAGCTGGTGAGCGGCTGGAACGGGCTTGCCCTCACGGCCTTCGCCCGCGCGGCGGAGCGGTTCCCGGGCAGCGACTACGCCGAAACCGCGGACGCGCTCAAGGTTTTTCTTACGGAGCGCGTCACCGTGACTGCCGAGGATGGAAAACAATCATTGGCGCGGGCAGAGGTGGGCGGCCTGCCGAGGGGCAGGGGGTCGCTCGAGGATTATGCCTACGTGGCGCAGGGTCTTTACGACTGGGCGCGGCTTACGGGGGATCCGGCGGACTATCGCCGCGCGGCCGCCGTGGCCCGGCTCGGCTGGGCGCGGTACTTCGACGGGGAGGGCTGGCGCAGGAGCCCCGAACTGGTGCGCACAATCCCGGAAGTGGTGCCCCTGGTGGAGGACGGCCCGATGCCGTCGCCTTCCGCCGCCCTCCTTGCGGCGAGCCGGCAGCTTGCGCTGGCGCTCGACGAGCAGGAGTGGGGCCGGGAGGTCCGGCGCGTCAGCCGCCTCGGCTTCGATGACATGGCGGATGCGCCCTACTGGTACGCGGGCCAGTTGACGCTGCTGATGCGGGAGCTGGCCGGTCGCTCAGAGTGACAGGATTCGCCACTCCTTGTTGACGAAACCGAAGATCGGCCGGAACTGGGTCTTGTAGGACATCTTGCGGCAGCCGTCGATCCAGTAGCCGAGGTACAGCCACTCGAGATCCATGTTGCGCACGTATTCGAGTTGCTTGAGGATGGCGAATGTGCCGAGACCGCGTTTCGGCATCATCGGATCGAAGAAGGTGTAGACCGCGGACATGCCGTCCTCCGGGAGGTCGCAGACCGACAGGGCCACCAGTTCCCCTCCAAGCCTGAACTCGATAAACACGGTTTCCACGGAGGACTCCACCATGAACTCGCGGTACCGGTCCGGGTCGGAGTGGTCCATGATGTCGCCGGTGTGGCGCCAGCTCTGGTAGCGGCAGTACAGCCCGAAGTGCTCTTCACTGAATTTCGCCGGCACGAGCGAGGTGGTGATGTCGCTGTTGCGGCTCCAGGTTCGCCGCTGGCTGCGGCTTGGCAGGAACTCGCGGGCCGGTATCCGGACGGAGACGCAGGCATTGCAGTTGCGGCAATGGGGCCTGTAGATCGTGTCGCCGCTCCGCCGGAATCCCACCTTGATCAGGATGCTGAACAGCGAGTTGTCCATGGGGTAGTTGGGGTCCAGCAGGACGGTGGAAGCGGTTTCCGGCTCGATGTAGGGACACGGATGCGGCGCGGAAAGGTAAAGCTTCGGGGGACCTGACTGGATGGTCATGGCGGCTGTCGGTTTACGGCATGGATGGGTCGGGAGGTTCGCGTTGCCAGTTGGAATCGAGTTCTGTGTCCACCAGACCGGATTCTAGCCGCTGGATAAATTCGTTGCGAGGAATTTCCACCGCACCCAGGCGGAAGAGATGGTCCGACGACACCTGGCAGTCCACCATGGTGAAGCCCCACCTGGACAGGTTTTCCATCAGCGTTGCCAGGGCCACCTTGGAGGCGTCGGTGCGCATGCTGAACATGCTTTCGCCGAAAAAGACCGTGCCGAGGGCGAGTCCGTAGAGCCCGCCGACAAGCCTTTCGCCGAGCCAGCATTCCACGCTGTGCGCCACGCCGAGCCGGTGAAGGGCGGTATAGGCCTTTTCCATGTCCCGCGTGATCCATGTGCCCGTCTGGCCCCGGCGCGGTCCCGCGCAGGCATGGATGACCCGGTCGAAGGCGCGGTCGAACGTGACCGTGTAGTCACCCCGCCGGAGCAGCTTCCCGAGGCTCCGCGACGGGCGGAACGTTTCCGGGAAGAACACGCACCTCGGGTTCGGCGACCACCACAGGATGGGATCGCCCTCGTTGAACCAGGGAAAGATGCCGCTCCGGTACGCCAGCACCAGGCGCTCGGGGCTGAGGTCGCCGCCGATGGCGAGCAGACCCTCCTTGTTGGCGGCCGTCAGTGGAGGAAAGGATTCCATGGGGGAAGTTTAGAAAATCTGCCCATGGGTGGCAATCGCGGCCCCGGTCGGACCGGGGCGGGTTCCCGGCAAATGGAGTCGCCTGCAGCAGGGGCGCCGGGCCCTCCGGCCCGGACAGGGATGCCTAGCCCTTGCCTCTCCAGGGAATGGACTTGTGGATCACCCAGCGCATCAGCATGTCGAATACCAGGCCGAGCACGCCCATGACGATGATGGTCATCCAGATGATCTCGTAGTCGGACTGCTTGCGGGCCACGTTCTCGACGAAGCCGATACCGGTGGTTCCGGCGAGCATTTCCGCGGCGACCAGGGTGCCCCAGCAGACGCCGATGGAGATGCGGATGCCCGTGAGGATTTCCGGCAGGGAGTTCGGCAGTATGACCTGGCGG
Source organism: Gammaproteobacteria bacterium (assembly GCA_022827325.1). Lineage (GTDB taxonomy): Bacteria > Pseudomonadota > Gammaproteobacteria > Arenicellales > Poriferihabitantaceae > VYFG01. The sequence continues at coordinate 48,266 of JAJDTE010000026.1, forward strand.
AGAATCTGGTGGTTGGAGGCGCCGAGGGAGTGGGCTGCATGGATCTTGGACAGCTGGGTCCCGGTGGCGCCCGTTCTCGCCGAGATGACCATGATGGCGAAGGCCACCATGAAAAGAAGAAAGATCTTGCCGTCGTCCTGGATGCCGAAGATGGTGAGGATCAGCGGCGCCCAGGCCAGGGGAGGGACCGGCCGGTACAGTTCGATCAGCGGGTCGAAGTAGCCCTTGGCGAAGCGGGACAGGCCCATGAAGAGGCCCAGCGGGACGCCGAGGATAATGCCGAAAAAGAGACCCATCAGCACGCGCACGATGGAATCCCAGATATGGCCGTCCGGAATGGGAACGGAGAAGGAACTGAAATTCCCGGTGACGACGCTGTAGACCTTGCTCTTCAGGTTGCTCCTGACCACGCCGTCCTCGTCGTGACGGGGATGCTCACCCGGCACCAGGGACGCGATCCAGTCCGGCATCAGGAATCCCACCATCTCCGACACCGGCTTCATCTTGAACCACAGGAGCGGAAATCCCTTGTAGCCCACGTCCGGATGGGCCATGCGGATGAATGTGTTCAGGGTGTCCGACGGCTTCGGCAGCCAGCGGCCGGAACCCTGCTCGGAACAGGCATTGTTGCCCGCCAGGATTTCCCCGCCGGGCATGGCGATGGCATTGATCCAGCGCAGGCTGCCCTGCTGATCCCGCTGCACATCGTCGAGCCGGATCAGCGCCGCTTCCACCCGGTCGCTGACCGCCGGCGGAAAGATCCGGCCGTCGTCGATCCTGCGCTGGATCTTCATGAGGTCCTTGGCGAAGTCCTCCCGGTCGTCCACTACGTCCGCCGCCGCATCGGTATCCACCTCGAAGCCCTTGATGCGGGCCTCGATATCCTGCAGCCGGGCCACCAGTTCGGGTCCCTGGTTGCGGATGTCGCGGTAGTCCTTGGCGATGACCTCAAGAATCAGGCCGGCGGCGTCGAACTTGCGCCCCCGGTCGGTCATGGGCAGCGGCGGAAGCTCCACGCTGGATTCGCCCCAGCCGGGCTGCGCAAGGGCTTCTTCCAGTGTGGCAGGGTCCGCGGGCCCGGGATAATCCGGCCGGGCCATGTCGTCCGCCAGCGTGTTGATCCGAGCGGCCACCTCGTTCATGCGGTCGGACACCGTGGGGTCGAGGAAGCTCGTGTCCGCGTGCGCCGCCATGACGCCTCGCATGTCGGCGATGATCCCGGACAGGGTCTCGCGGTCAGCGTCGTCGAAATCGGTGATGACCAGGCGGGCTTCCAGGGAATCCAGTTCACCGTAGTCCCTGGCCAGCAATACCGTGCCGAGAAGCTGGCGGTTGTCGCCCACGGGGAATGTGGACCGTATCGGGTTGGCGGCCCGGTGGAGCTTGGCCACCTGGCAGAGCTCGTTGCCCGCCCCGGGAAAGAAGGCCCTGGCCGCGTCCCAGGAAAACCAGTACCAGAGAAGGAGAACGGAGCCGACGCCCATCACCATCCAGTGCCAGCCGCCCATGGCCTTCTCCGGGTTGCCGAAAACCGCGTCGGTCTTTTCGGTCCGGATGATCTTGCGCCCGTAGACCACAGACCACACCAGGGTGGCGGCCAGGGCGATAAAGATGATGGCGACGAACATGGCGGTACCCTCTCTTCCTACGCGGCTTCGGTGCGGCCCATGATCTCTTCTTCCATGTTCCAGATCATGCTCAGGATTTCTTCCCGGGTCTCGACGAAATCATCCTGGTTCTTGATCTCCCTCGCATCCCCCGTGATCCCCAGCTCGGCGAAGGGGAGGCGGTACTCCTTGTGCAGGCGCCCGGGCCTGGGCGCCATGACGAACAGGCGTTCGCCGAGGAGCAGCGCCTCCTCGACGCTGTGGGTGATGATCATGATGGTCTTGCCGGTCTCCTTCCAGATCTTGAGCACCAGGGACTGCATCTTCTCCCGGGTGAGCGCGTCGAGGGCTCCCAGGGGTTCGTCCATGAGGATAAGGTCGGGGTCGTTGATCAGACAGCGCGCCAGCGCCACCCGCTGCTGCATGCCGCCGGAAAGCTGGTAGGTGGGCGTGTCGCCGAATCCCTGCAGCCCGACGATGTCGAGCCATTCCTCCACCTTGTCAGCGGTTTCCGCCGGGTCCGCGTTCTTCATCCTGAGACCGAAATTGACGTTGTCCGCCACGGTGAGCCATTCGAACAGCGCGCCCTGTTGGAACACCATGCCGCGGTCCACTCCGGGACCCAGGATTTCGTGGTCCCCGTGGAGGATCTTGCCTCCCGTGGGATGGAGAAAGCCGGCGATGATGTTGAGCAGGGTGGTCTTGCCGCAGCCCGAAGGCCCAAGAACCGACAGAAGCTCGCCTTTTTTCAGGGTGAAGGTGACATCCTTGAGGGCATGCACGGTGGTATCGCCCATCGGGGTCGTGAACACCATGTTGAGTTCGTCTGCGATGAGATCACTCATAACGCTCTCCGGGGTAGCGGGGGAACGGGGCTCCCCCGCCGGAGTGTTTTGCGGGAATCCCCGGGGGGATTCCCGCAGTTGATACTACTGGAGGAAAGAAGTGTCGACGACCGCACTGTAATCGTCAAGTGCGGGGTTGTCGGCAGTTGCGAACGCGCCGCCGACGACTTCAATGGCCACGCTGGCAAGTCCGCCTTCGTTGAAGTACTTCTCGAGCTGTTCAGCGTTGGACGGGAAGTAGAACTCGGCCATCTGGTTTTGAGTCGATTCAACGGACAGGCCCGCGTCGTTGGCGATGACGTCGATCTTGGACTGGTCCGCAGCAAAATCGGCATTGGCCTGGTCGGTGACCTCGAGGAAGGTGCGCACCATGTCCGGGTTTTCCTGGGCGAACTGCTCGGTGACGGAAATCACGTCGAAGCTGATGATGCCCGCGGCCTCCTTGTCTGCCAGGGTCATCAGCGGCTCGCCGGCCTCGTACATCTTGGCCATGGAGTCAGCGCCGAATCCGCAGGCCATGGAGACCGCACCGTCGGCCAGTGATACCGCGGCATCCGCAGGCACCTGGTCGATGACGTCAATCCTGTCAACGTCCACGTCCAGCGCACGCATCATCATCCGGAAGCTGTAGTCCGCCATGGTGGCCAGCGGCACGGCCACGGCCTTGCCTTCCAGCTCGGTGGCGTTGGACTTGTCGATGCCTTCGCCGTTGCGCACCACGCAGTCATTGGCGGGATACTGCACCGCAATGGCCACCAGCTTGATGGGCGCGTTGGCGTTGACCGCGTTGATGAAGGGAGCCAGGCCCTGGCTGTAGGAAATGTCGATGTCGCCGGCCAGCATCGCCTCGGTCATCTGGGTGCCCGCGTCGAAGTTGGTCCAGTTCACCGGTACGCCGAGGGCGTCGTCATAGCCCTTTTCGACCTTGGCCACCTGGTTCGGGGTGGCCCATTCCAGGAAGAACGCCACGTTGACTTCGTCGGCTGCCTGGACGGACGCGGAAAGCGCCGCGCCGGCAACGGCGGCCGCGAGGGTTTGCTTGAATAATTTCGGTGTGTTCATGGGTTTCCTCATTTACTGATGAATTAGTGGGTGTATCGTGTGGTTGTAATTGGGTGGTAGTCGGGTATTTGTACCAGTAGCATGGACCGTCTACTGTGGATGGCGGACTCAAGGGTACAGGGATTCAACATGTTACCACGCAGTGCCGCCGGGGCCGGTAGGTCCAGACTCCGGGGCTAAATGGGACCAATTCCCCGCTTCCCTGATCCCGGATAATTCGGTTGCCGGCATCATGCCGAAGCCTCTATTCGGCAGTATACTCGGCGCATCATCCAATCCGGGAGTGGGTAGTGAATCCCGATCTCGTCTCCCGCCACTGGCCGGACAGTCTTTGGCGGGCCACCGCCATCCCCCTGGCGCCGCTGCCGGCCCTGGCAGGTTCCGCGGAAACCCGCGTGGGCATTGTCGGGGCGGGCTATACCGGCCTTTCCACGGCGCTGCACCTGGCGGAGCGGGGCGTCGAAAGCGTCGTCATCGACCGCAACCAGCCGGGCTGGGGCTGCTCCGGGCGCAACGGCGGACAGGTGAATCCCTGCTGGAAGGTGCTGCCGGATGACATGGGACGGCATTACGGGGCGGATGCCATGGCTGGCGTGATCCGCATGGCCAACGCGACCTGCGATCTCGTCTTCGATCTGGTGGACCGCTACGACATCGACTGCCAGGCGATCCGTCCCGGCTACATACTCGCCGTCATCGGCGAGCCCGGACGGCGCTACATCGGGCACTGGATATCCCAGTGGCAGGTGGCCGGCTTCCTGGTCGAAAACCTGGACCGGGAGCGCATGGCGCGGATGCTCGGCACGGACCACTACGACTGCGGCATGCTGGACCGACGGGGGGGCAGCGTGCAGCCCCTGTCCTATGCCCGGGGGCTCGCCGGGGCCTGCCTCGGCATGGGCGTGACGATCCACGGCGATTCGGCCGCCCTTGGCGTCGAGCGCCGGGGAGCCGGCTGGCGAATCCGGACGTCCGGGGGCGCCGTGGACTGCGAAACCGTGGTGTTCGCCACCAACGGCTACAGCGACCGCCTGTGGCCGGGGCTCAGGGAAAACATCGTGCCTGTCGCCAGCCTGATTTCCGCCACCGAACCGCTGCCACCGGACGTGACGGACCGCATCACACCCGGGCGCAACGCGGTTTCCGATAATGCCGGGCTGCCGGTCTACTACCGGATCGACGAAGCGGGGCGCATGGTGTTCGGCGGGCGCGGAACACTGTTCGGGCGCACCGGGTCGGTCGACACCGGGGCGGTGCGAAGGGCCGCCCTGCGGCTCTACCCGGTACTCGGGGATTTCCGGTGGGAATACGACTGGGGGGGCTACGTGGCGATGACGACCCATCACCGCCCGCTGCTGCTGGAACTCGACGAGGGGGTGTATGCCGGGCTCGGCTACAACGGCCGGGGGGTGGCCATGGCCACGATGATGGGCAGGCTGCTGGCGGAGCGGATCGCCGAGGGCCGGACCGGGCTCCCCGCCGAGCGGTCCCGGCCCATTCCCCTGCATGCCTTCCATCCCGTCGGCATTGCCGGGCGCATGGTCGGCGGCCGGCTGAAGGATCTCCTGGCGCCGCGGATTCGCGGCTGAACCGCGCCGGACTACCCGATCTCGACCGCCACCGGGCAGTGGTCCGATCCCATCTGGTCCATCAGGTAGTCAATTGACCGCACCCTCCTTGATGCCTCCGGGGCATCCATGAGGAAGTAATCGATCCTCCAGCCCACGTTCCTTTCCCGTGCCCGGCTGATCATGTGCCACCAGGAGTAGACCCCTGTGACACCGGCATTGCGCGCCCGCCAGACGTCGGCCCATCCGTCATCCTGCAGGCGGTCCATCCAGGCGCGCTCGGACGGATGGAAGCCGATCTTTCCGTCGTTTTCCCTGGGGCGGGCAAGGTCGATCTCGTTGTGGGCCACGTTCATGTCGCCGCCTACCAGCACCAGGTGCCCCTGGCTCCGGAGCGTGTTCATGTAATCGTGGACCCGGTCGTAGAACACCAGCTTTTCCTGCCAGGCCTGCTCGCTCTTGCCGCCGTTCGGGAAGTAGATGGACAGAAGATCCCAGGGCTCGCCGTCCCATCGGAACGAGAGATGGCAGACGCGGCCTTCGTCGGCGTTTGGGTTGCCTGGCAGGTCGGTGCTGAAGCCGACGTCCTCAAGAGTGTCGGCAATGGAATTCCGGATCCAGATTCCGGTGCCGGCATAACCTGCCTTTTCCGCGCTGGAATAGTACTGGCGGTAGACCGGGCTGGCCTTCAGGTACTGGCTGAGCTGATCGGGGTTGCTCTTGGTTTCCTGCAGCATCAGGACATCGGGCTCCCGGTCGTCCACCAGCTTCTGCAGTTCCTTCTTGCGCTCCGCGGCGCGGATGCCATTGACATTCCAGGTGATGATGTTCATGGGGTGGTGACGGGGCCGGATCCGGTGCCGGAGTGTACCAGTTCGGCCCGGGATAGAGACGAGGACCCCTTCATGGGACCTGCCGTTACTCCCAAACAAGCCCTGTAGAGCAGTCCCGGCCTGTATGGATGAAAAATCGTCCCTGAAGAGACTGGCTCTGGAGCGGCAACTCTGGTTGATCCCGCATGTGGAGGTACAATGATCCGGGGTTTTCATTGAAGTGTGAACGCCTGTAATGTACATATTTGATGAACTTGCGATGACCTGGATGCAGTGTCGAAGGCAATTGTGATGAACGGCAAGAAAAACCTGAGCAGTCATGAACTTTCCGGTGCGGCGATGGCCGGGAAGTATTCGATCGCTGATGCGCGAAGAAACCTTCCGTCCCTGGTTCGGGTTGCAGAGAAGGGCGGGGTGGTGGAAATCACACGTCGAGGAGAGCCGGTGGCGGTGCTGGTGGGCCGCAGCGAGTTCGAGCGATTGACCAGGGTGAAGCGGGGCTTCAGCGAGTCGTACCGGGAGTTCGCGAGTGCAGTGGGACTTGCCGGGCTGAGGCTTGATCCGGACGAGGTGTTCAGTGACGTGCGCGGTGAGACGGGCGGCCGCGAGGTGAGGTTGTAGCCGGTGAATGACCTCCATGCACGGACACTGTGAAATTGCTCACCAGAACGAATAGCAGCTTCTCGAGAACCTGCTCCGTTTTCCCTTATAGCGCTTGACGACCTGCACGATGGGATGTTCTCAGTCGAGACGCCGGATTCTGGCGACTCCCGCGACACGGACGGTTTCCGATGAAACTGCCCCGTGGTAGCCGAGCGTCCCGGCTCCCGCGATGGAACCGGACAGCTCCCCTCCGTCCATGGATAGGATGACGCCGGTGTTGCCCGCGATATGGACATCGGCGCTCCGGACCCGGATCGTTCCAAGGTCGACCTGGTTCATGCCGGCAATGGAAAGGTCCAGCGCGTCGTAGTATCCGCTGTCGCCGCCGACCACGTTGTTTCCCTTGATGTGGAGTGCGAACCGGTCTCCTTCGAAGTCCTGCATGCGCACCCGGTTGTGACCCTTGATGTCCAGGCGACTGAGTTCCGGCATGGTGATTTTCGCAGTGGCGGAAATTCCGGAAACGTCCTGAAAGATGGGCGGGTCGAACTCGAGTTCGAGCCGGTCACCCTCGAGTTCCCACCGGATCAGGTCTTCAAGGGCTTCATGGTAGGAGAGTTCCACGTTCCAGTCGTCTCCCCGGGTGATCTCCGCCTGCCACCTGCCAACAAGTGCGAGTTCCCTGAAGCCCCGCAGGTCAGGAAATCCGGCAATACGTTCGCCCTGGACCGCGGCCCCTGCCGGGTTGGTGAGGGATATGCGGGTACGATCGAATACGGCGGACACGAAGATGGAGATGGCCAGTACGGCCAGTATTCCAACGGTGCCGAGCAGGGCGATCTGGCTGGGTCTTGGTTTTCGAAACATCGGGCATTCCTCTCGTTCAGTCATCGTCGCCGGGTGTGAACCGGTCGGCGATCTCCTCCGGACCGATGCCGAGCAACTGCATGGTCCGAACAATTTCCGGAAGCTCCTCGGTGAGAAACTCCCGCCTCATTTCCTCCAGGATTCGGGCGGCGGCATCCCCGTCGACGAAATATCCCCGGCCCCTCTGGTTCACGATGATGTTCCGGTCCACCAGCGCCTGGTAGCTCCGGGCGACGGTGTTCGGATTGACGCCAAGCTGGACGGCCATCTCCCGGACGGAGGGAATCCGTTCGCCCGCGTTCCATTCCCCTCCGAGAATCCGCTCCCGGACCCGGTCCGCGATCTGCAGGTAAATCCCCTTCGGGTCACTGAATTCCATCGTTCGCCTGAGCCTCCTTCAGCCGGAGCCATGCGATCCACCACAGGACGGGCGGGATCAGGATCAGCACCACGTAAAGGATCATGATTTGGGTGTCCCAGTC
>JAJDTE010000164.1:0-27873 GCA_022827325.1 Gammaproteobacteria bacterium
CCGCCATAGACCGGGTCCCCCACCAAGGGGTAGCCCCACCAGGCCAGGTGCACCCGGATCTGGTGGGTCCGGCCGGTTTCCAGGCGGGCCTCCACCAATGCGTGCGCACGGTATTTTTCCAGGATACTGACATGGGTGACCGCGGGTTTGCCCCGGTCCGACACCGCCATGCGGCGTCGGTCCATGGGATGGCGGCCGATGGGCCTGTCCAGTGTTTCCCCGGACACCGGCACCCCAGCGGCGACCGCGAGGTAATGCCGGCTGACACTCCGGTCCGAAAGCTGCTTCACCAGGTCCTGCCTTGCGGATTCCGTTCTCGCCACCACCATCAGGCCGGAGGTGTCCTTGTCGAGACGATGGACAATGCCCGCGCGGGGCAGCAGACGAAGACCCTCGTCCCGGGCGAGCAGGCCGTTCAGCAACGTGCCGTCCGGGTTGCCGGCCCCGGGATGCACCACGAGGCCGGCGGGCTTGTCGATCACGAACAGGTGGCGGTCCTCGTGGAGGACTTCCAGCGCCATGGGCTCGGCCAGCCACTCGGAGGGTTCCGGGGGTGGGATGGAGACTTCCACCGGTCCGGCGCCGGACAGCCTTTCACTGGCTTTCAGAGGCCTGCCGCCTGCCAGCACCCGGCCGGCCCGGATCCAGCCCTGGATGGTGGAGCGGGAATATTCCGGCAGCAGGACCGCGAGCGCCCGGTCCACCCGCATCCCCTCCAGTTCCGGCGGTATCCGCAGGGAGAATTCGCAGTCCGTGTCCGGGCTGTTCGTGTTCATGCAACAGGCTTGCGTTGTATGGCAAAATCGGCCAGTGAAGAATGCGGTACCCGGGCCCCGGGCGGGCACCCTGGCCGCATTGTACGACAGGTGTTCATCTCAGCGCGTCCGGACTCATCATGCCCCTATCGAAATCACTTCTCCTCCTGGTCATTGTGGCTGTCCTGTCGGGGTGCGCGCTGTTCAAGGAAGAGGAGATCGATGAAAACGCCACCGTGGAGGAACTCTATGCCATGGCCCGGGAAAGCATGGACAAGGGCAACTGGGGTGTGGCGGTGGAACGCCTGCAGCGGCTGGAAGCCAAGTATCCCTACGGCGTCTACGCCGAACAGGCGCAGCTCGACACGATCTTTGCGCAATATCGCCTCGAAGAGATCGAACTGGCCATTGCCGCCGCCGACCGGTTCATCAAGCTCCATCCCACGCATCCGTCCGTGGATTACGCCTACTACCTCAAGGGCCAGGCCAGTTACGAGGAGGATCGGTCCACCATCGGAACGCTGCTGGGTAAAGACGATCTCAGCGACCGCGACCCCGTCCTGACACTGGATGCCCTCAAAGCCTTCAGGGATGTCTATACCCTGTTCCCGGACAGCAAGTACGCCCCCCCGGCCAGGGAACGGGTACGCCACCTCACCAACACCATGGCAAGGCATGAACTTGCAATTGCCAGGTACTATCACGCCAGGGATGCCCATGTGGCCGCGGTCAATCGGGCCAAGACCGTGGTGGAGGAGTATCCGGACACCCCGTCCGTGGAAGAAGCCCTGGGGCTGATGGTGTCGAGCTACAACATCATGGGACTGCCCGCTCTGGCCGATGATTCGAGACGCGTGCTGGAGCTCAATTTCCCGAACAGCATCTACCTGGCCGAGGATGCGCGGTTTGCCGGGGCCAGGTACACCGACGGCGGCAAGCGCCGGCAGGAAGGGGACGGGGGATTCTTCTCCAGAATCCGCAATTTCTTCAAGCGAAAGCCGTCCAGCTGAACCACACAGATTCGGCAATACGGCCGCCAGGGCCCCGATGAAATCCGGCACGGTACCGCTGTCCGGTTATGCCGATCCCCTTTCCGGCAGGCCCGGCGACACCATCGACTTCAAGGTCAGCAGCCTGGGTCAGCATCCCTGGCAGGCGACACTGGTGCGGGTGCTCTGCGCGGACCCCAACCCGGCCGGGCCGGGAATGGTCGAGGAGGTCCTGCCGGTGGATCTCGGTGGACCCTTTCCCGCCAGGGAACAGCCATTTCGGCCGGGTTCCTTCGGTGTTGCCGACGGCATCGAATTGCCGGACCGGACCGCCGTGGTCCGGCTGTCGGCGCTCTTCTCGCCCTTCCTCCTCGAGACGGAAAAACGCCAGGCGATCATGACGCTGGCGGGGCACGAACCGTCCACGACGCCGTTTGCCGCGATCGAACTTGCGGGGACAGACGGCGTCGTGTTCAGGGCCGGCGGGGAAGCCGCCGCGGAAGCGGCTCTGTCTTTCCGGCGGCGGCACTGGTACCGCGTGGAGGCGTGGCTGGATGCCGGAACCGGGGAATGCGGGGTGGCAGTCGCCGACATCGAAAGGGGACGCAAGGCCACCGGCCGGGGTGCCTGTAAGGATGCGGCGCTGCCTGCCCGTATCCGTTGCCTCATCGCCGCCGGGTGGGACCGGGGAGCCGCGCATCATTTCAACGGCAAGATAGAGGCCCCGGCAATTCACTCGGATGAGTCCGGAGTGCTGGCTGCATGGGACTTCTCCCGGGAAATTTCATCCACCCGCATCATCGATACCGGGCCAGGCGAACACCACGGCCGGCTGGTCAACCATCCCGCCCGCGCCATGACCGGGTTCTCCTGGGACGGCAGCGAGATGAACTGGCGGCACCGACCCTCCCATTACGCCGCCATCCACTTCCACGAGGATGACATCGTGGACTTCGATTGGGAGACGGATTTCAGCTTTACCATTCCGGATGATCTGCCGTCCGGATCCTATGCCATGCGGATCGACGGCGGGGAACACAGGGACTGGCTGCCGTTCTTCGTCCTGCCGCCCCGGGGCCGTCCGGCCAACCGGCTTTGCGTGCTGGTCTCCACGTTCACTTACGCGGTCTATGGCAACCACGCGCGGCCGGATTTCACCCCCGAATGGGTGGACCTGGCGGCGGGGAAGGGCGGCTATCCCTGGAGTCCGGCGGTATACCGGCAATATGGTCTGTCAACCTACAACGTGCACCGTGATGGCAGCGGCATCTGCCACGCAAGCCATCGGCGGCCGCTGTTCAACATGCGTCCGGGCTACATCACGTTTCCCAACCTGGACTGTTCCGGGCTGCGCCACTACCAGGCCGACTCCCATTTGCTGTACTGGCTGGAGCGCCAGGGGTTCGGGTTCGATATCGTCACCGACCGGGAACTGCACGAGGAGGGCGTGTCCGCGCTGGACGGCTACGCGGCGGTTTGTACCGGATCCCACCCCGAATACCATACGCCTGAGACCCTGGACGCCCTTTCGGACTGGCGCCGTCAGGGGGGACATTTCATCTATCTCGGCGGCAACGGCTTCTACTGGCGGGTGGCACTGCACCCGGAGGACCGGGACGTGATCGAGATACGCCGGGCCGAAGGCGGCATCCGTGCCTGGGCGGCGGAGCCCGGCGAGTACTACCACGCCTTCGATGGCGGCTACGGCGGGTTATGGCGCCGCAACCGCCGGCCGCCGCAACTGCTCGGCGGTGTGGGCTTTTCCGCCCAGGGAACGTTTCTCGGTTCCCATTACCGCCGCACCCCACTCTCCCGCCAGGATCCGGAGGTGGCATTCATCTTCGAAGGCATTGATGATGATGTCCTGGGCGACTTCGGACTGTGCGGCGGCGGGGCGGCGGGATTCGAGCTGGACCGGTTCGACCCGGAACTGGGCTCGGACCCGGAAATCAGGGTGATCGCCCGTTCCGAAGGCCATGGCGACGATTACACCCTGGTTCCCGAGGAGAGGCTGACACATATCACCAACTGGCCGGGCGTGCCGGAGCGGGACCTGATCCGGGCGGACATGGTGTATCAGGAACTGGAAAACGGTGGCAGGCTGTTTGCTACGGGCTCCATCACCTTTTGCGGCAGCCTGCTGGTGAACGGTGGCGACAACAACATCTCCCGGCTTCTGGATAACGTCATCCGGCGTTTTCTGGAATAGCCGCGGCAATGGCGGTCGGCCGGGGAGAGCTCACCGCGGCTCGCACCGGGTTCAAGACGCGAATCGGCCGACATGATGTGCTTGACATGGACCGGTTCTGCTTCTCGAATGCGGCGCTAAATCTATCGGAGGCGTTCGGATTCTGCTGGGCAAAAAGCCTCCTCGAGACTCTCATCAGGGGATTGGAATGGGCAACTCTCTCACTAATTCGGACATCGACGGATTTGGTACAATCACATCGGCGACGGTCATGGTCACCGATGGCCGTTTCATGCCTTGCGGCACCGTTGTTGTGGAGGGCGAGCCGATCACGTTTACCGGTGCGAGCCAGTTCAGAGGCATGAACCAGAGGGGCGTCGTCGGTTTTGTCGGTGGCTACCAGTTCCGATCCGTGTTCTACGGAGATCGGGATCATTGAGGATGAACGAGTTGAATATGAAGCACTTGAATACAAAGGCGGCATGTGTCGCGCTCGCTGCAAGCCTGGCGGTGATGTCTGGTCCCGTGATGGCCGAGGAGCTGTCGGTGAGCTTTGCGGATTCGAGCTGGAACGGGAAGAAGATCCCGAAGGGACAGCACTGCAAGAAGTTCGGGGGCAACGGCGCCACGCCGCCGTTGCAGGTTTCCGGAATTCCGGCGGGTACGAAGGCGATCCTCGTCGAGTTCAACGACGCCTCCTTCCAGCCGCTGAGCAGCCGGGGCGGTCATGGAATCGTCGGTTTCGAGTACTCCGGGGACGGGCAGGCGCTCCTGCCGGCGGTGCCAGGCGGCACTGCGGAAACCCCTGCCGGGACATGGATCGAGAAGAAGAACCGGGCCACCGGAGCATGGAAGTCTCCAGGCTACCTTCCCCCGTGCTCGGGCGGCCGCGGAAACCGCTACTTCGCTGTGGTGAAGGCGGTCGACGCTGGCGAGAAGGTGCTGGCGAAGGTGAAGCTCAAGCTCGGCCGCTACTGATGCCCGGAACAGGAAAGAGGCGAGCGCATGATATCTTGCTATCCCCCATGCCTGGTCGCGGGCTGATTTCCGGGTTCCGGTGCTGGACCTGACTTCGTGGGTCCACGACGGCACGAGACGGATAGGTCATTGATTGCATAGGGTTGGTGTTACGGACCACATTTTAAGCCCGCCTGTCCCGGGTTATCTTGAAGGCGACCGGGACGTTTTGGCCCGGATTGCACCAATATCGACACGGCCCTGCTGAGCGGACGGCGCACAGCCGGCACATCCGGCGTTCTTGACAACTTCGATAAGCGTTGCCATATTCTTCACATCAGAGCAATACGCTCCGGGGTCGGCCAAGCCGGCCGACATAGAGCTCGGGCAACCGGGCCCTATGTTTGTTTGTGACGGTCCAAACCATCAAACCAGCTGTACTTGATCCCGAGCGACAGTCGATCCTCGGGTGGCAGGACCGAATCGATCAAGCGACCAGCCCCCACCAAGGCAAGATACGGCTTGTAGCTGGCATCGTACTCCGCCTTCGCCATGGGGTAGAGATAGGGATCAGCAACCTGGAGCATGGGCGTTTTCTTCGTGCGGCCCTTCGGCTCCCCAAGCACCAGCTCTGTGAACTCATCGGCTTCAAGCCCACCATAGGCGGCTGTATTGTCGCCATCAAATGGCATGCCTCCAGCCTTGAGTTCCTTCATGAATGCGACCATGTCGTGATCCTCTTGTTTGCCCGATCGCTCGAAGAAGATTCGGAGCCCTCTCCCCTTCGAGCGGGCATACTTGGCTGCTCGCTCGATCAAAATCGAGAATGCTGTCTTGTCCATGGACCAAGGACGACTTCCATACCTTTCGGCATAGCGTGCGACGTATCCAGGACGATGGATAATGGCAGCGATCCCAATCACCGGAAGACTCACCGGGAACATCTCGAGCTCAGCCAGGAATTCCACTGCCCTCTCGGGGTTCTTCAGCCATGAGAAATTGCCGCGACCACCCCGAATTTCGTATGAGTGCAATGGATAGGTGATTCCCCAAGCGTCACAGAATTCACGATGGGCATCCCAAACCCGGTTCAGATCTTCCCTGTCGATCAGAACACCGCCCAAGCCGAAACAGTCCATACCGTCATGCCGTTCCTCGACTGGCATGTGATCTGGTTGACGACTCCCGGTATCGTCAACAAACAAATATACCTCCTGACCCACATGAGTTGTGTTCATATTCTCTCGTTTCCCTCATCTTCTATATGTTGTCCACGTGATCGTGCCAACCGGAAGAAGCGGGGACAAGGCTTCATATCGCCCGTATTGTGTACCACGACGACAGTGAGCAATCTCCTGCTCTCTTCATCATCTTCAATGTATTATATACTAGACAATAGAGGGTTTTTTTGCCTGATATATAAGACTTATTATGAAATCTCAAGCGACCGGCACCCTTCCGCGTGCGGCGCGCCATGCCTTGGCCAAACTGGGCAGGGACATAGCCGTTGCGCGTAAAAAACGCCGCATCTCGACCGTTTCGATGGCCGAGCGCGCATTCGTGAGCCGTAGCACCTACGCCAAGATCGAGAAGGGCGACCCGACGGTCTCGATCGGCGCCTATGTCACGGTGCTGGCGATCCTGGGTCTCGTGGAAAGTGTCGGCCAGTTGGCCGACCGCAGTAACGACACGCTCGGACTCGATATTGATGAAGACCGACTGCCACGGCGCATTATGCCGCGTGGCCGCAAGAAGAGATCGGCATGAACGAGACGGTCGAAGTCCATATCGACCATGCCGGCGAGACGCGCCTGGTGGGCCGCTGCCGCTATGTGGCCAAAGCGCGGTCGCAAAGTTCGATCTTTGATTATGCGGATGGTTGGCTCGGTTACCGCGAGGCTTTCGCCCTCGATCCGGCCAATCTGCCGCTCCGACAAAACCCGGTCTATACCAGCTCGGATAAGTCGGCGCTGCCGGGCGCGATGCGCGATACAGCGCCCGACCGGTGGGGGCGGCAACTCATCCGTCGTGCGTTCCGGAAATCGGGCGAGGTTCGCAGCCTCTCCGAAATCGACTACCTGTTGGCGATCAACGATCAAACCCGGCTTGGCGCGTTGCGTTACAAGCGTGAAGGGGAGGGCGATTTTGATCATGACATTGGCCGCTACCGGGTGCCTCCGCTGATCCGGCTGCCGGCGCTGTTGAATGCGGCCGATGCGGTTCATGGCAATACGGAGACGGCGGATGACCTGAAGCTGTTGCTCAACGAAGGCTCACCCCTGGGCGGTGCGCGTCCGAAGTCGGCTGTGGTCGACAGGGACGGGTTGCTGGCGATTGCGAAGTTTCCGAAACCGGACGATGGCCGAAGCATTCCGCACGGGGAAATCCTGGCGCTTGCGCTGGCGGAAAGATCAGGGTTGAACGTGGCGTCGGGACGGCTTGAGACGGTCGCCGGCCGGCCCGTAGCGCTGATCCGGCGGTTCGATCGGGCAGGGGAGAACCGCATTCCCTTTCTGTCAGCCATGAGTCTTCTGGGGCTCAATGACGGCGATGCGGCGACCTATACTGACATTGCCGAATGCATACGCATGTATTCCAGTGCGCCTACTGAAGACCTGCATGAGCTTTGGCGCCGCCTCGTGTTTGGCGTGATGATCGGCAATCTGGACGACCATCTGCGCAACCACGGATTTCTCTATGACGGTGAAGACAAATGGCGTCTGTCGCCGGCCTATGACCTGAATCCGGTACCGCTCGAGGAAATGGTGCGCGAACTGACCACCTGGATTTCCGATGAAGGTCCGGAAGCAGAGCTTGACCTCGCTTATCGTGCTGCGCCTTTTTTCGCATTGAAGGATGAAGAAGCAGCCCGCATCGCAGGTGAAGTGGCCGCAGGACTGCAGGGCTGGCGTGATCTTGCGCGCCAGTTCGGGATGAGTGCCGCGGACACGGCGGTCTACGCCACAGCCATCAGAGTCAAAGGCAGCTGATGAAAGGGAACTGGCGCCAGTAAAGGATCGGCCATTCCACGACCTTTGTTTCAAAATCTGAACTTCCAGCGCCCGGACGTTCAGAATCATGGAGCGGATTACCCGAAAACCATACCCTCGAAGAGTTTCCGTGCGGTACGCAGGATCGCGGCGCGCTCGACGCTGATCCCGCCGTCCGACCGCCTTACCCGCATCACCACGCCGGTTTGACCGGCGGGATGTTCCACCGGCACGGTGATGTCGATGTCCTCGGTGACCGCCGGCAGCCGGGCGAGGCGGGCGGCCGGTCCGTCGGCAAGCATGCAGGCGGTGGCAACGCTGAGAGCGCCCAGCACCCCGATGGACGCATGGCACCGATGCGGTATGAAGGTCCGGCTGCTGATCGCGCCTCCCTGTCCCGGCGGCGCCACCAGCGTCATCTTGGGAACCGTTTTTTCCCGTACGTCGCCAAGATTCATCCGAGGACCCGCCTGGAGACGGATGGATTCCAGCTTCTCCTTGAGCGGACCGTCGGCATCCAGTTCCTCACGGGACTCGTAGCCGCTGATGCCGAGCGCTGCTGCGGGCAGCACGACCACGGGCATTCCGTTGTCGATGCACGTCGCCTCCACGCCGTCGAAAGAGTCGACGGCGCGGCCGGTGGGCAGCAGGGCGCCGCAGGTCGAACCGGCTGCCTCCGGAAAGTTCTGCAGGACGCGCGCCGCGGTGCCTGGCACCCCGTCGATGCACGCATCGCCCTCGTAGGTGACCTCTCCGCCCGGGGTTTCCACGGCGATCTCGGCGACCTGGCCGCTGTTCACCATGTAGACGGTGAGCTCGGTGCGGTCACCGCTGGCCCGGGCAAGCCCCTTTTCCATGGCGAACTGGGCCACCCCGGCGAGGATGTTGCCGCAGTTCTGCCGATCGGTGACGATGGCCCGGTCGACGAATACCTGCAGGAACAGGTAGTCGATGTCCACGCCGGGGCGCACCGAACGCGAGATAACCGCGACCTTGCTGGTCAGGGGGTCGGCGCCGCCGATGCCGTCGATCTGGCGCGGGTCCGGCGAACCCATGATTCTCAGGAGAAGCGCGTCGCGTTCCGCGGCTGCCTCCGGGAGGTCGCCGGCGACGAAAAAGGCGCCCTTGGAGGTGCCTCCCCGGATCAGGGTGCAGGGGATCGCCCGGCTCACCGTTCCTGTTCCAGGTCGTCCAGGGTGTCGAGGTAGACGAGGCCCCCGTCCTTGAGCCCCGGACGCATCCGGTAGATGTCCAGTCCCGGGACCCCGTCGGCAAGCTGCCTGCGCGTTTCCGCTTCGCTGTCCTCGCGCCGGCGCCCCGCCGCCAGCACCTCCCCGGCCCGGACGCGGGGCACGACGACCACGCCGTCATCGTCGGCCACCACCACATCGCCCGGAGTGACAAGCTGGCCGGCGCAGACCACCGGAACGTTGACACAGCCCAGGGTTTTCTTCACGGTGCCCTTTGCCGATATCGCCCGGGCCCAGGCCGGAAAGTCCATGGACTTGAGGTCGCAAACGTCACGGACACCGGTATCAGTGACGATGCCCACCACACCACGCGCCTTCGCCGACGTGGCCAGGAGGTCGCCGAACATGCCGTCGGTATTGTCCGCCGTGCAGGCCACCACGAGGAGGTCTCCGGGACGGCACAGTTCGATGGCGACGTGAATCATCCAGTTGTCGCCCGGCTGGGTCAGGATGGTGATCGCGCTGCCGGCGATCCGGGCGCCGGGATAGGCCGGGCGGATGCAGGGCTTCAGCAAGCCGGTGCGCCCGGCGGCTTCGTGCACGGTGGCAACGCCAAGTTCCGCGAGCCCCCGGACGGTGTCGGCGTCGGCGCGTTCGATGTTTCTTACGGCAACTGGTTTCATGGTTACTTTCCGGGTCTCGTCAGGGTTTCGGAGAGTGCCCGGCGACCGGGCCCGTTCCGGGTACCGGTCCCGGCGAGGCCGGTCCCGGCAAGGTGCCGGCTGCCTGCTTCGGTCCTGATTTGCATTCGATGGTCAGTAGGGAAGCCCGACATAGTTTTCCGCCACGGCGGTCATCATGGCCTGGGAACCGAACACATAGTCGAGTTCCGCATCCTGCATGCGATGCTCGAAGGACTCATTCTCCGGCAGGGTGTGCAGGAGGTTGGTCATCCACCAGGAGAACCGTTCGGCCTTCCAGACCCGGCGCAGGCACTGCTCGGAGTAGTCGTCCAGAAGCGCGGCGTTGCTGTCGTGGTACCAGGCGATGAACGCGCGTGAAAGATAGTGAATGTCCGAGGCGGCCAGGTTGAGCCCCTTGGCGCCTGTCGGCGGGACAATGTGACCCGCATCCCCGGCCAGGAACAGGCGCTTGTATCTCATCGGTTCGGCGACGAAGCTCCTCAGAGGGGCAATGCTCTTTTCGATGGAAGGGCCGGTGACGAGGGTGTCCGACAGGGTGTCGGGCAGTCGCCGCCTGAGCTCTTCCCAGAATCGCTCATCCGGCCAGTCCGCCACCTGGTCGTCCAGGGAGCACTGGACATAGTAACGGCTGAGGCTGGCGGAGCGCATGCTGCAAAGCGCGAACCCGCGGGGATGCCTGGCATACACGATCTCATCGTGCACCGGCGGTGTCTGGGACAGGAGGCCCATCCAGCCGAAGGGATAGACGCGCTCGTACACCCTCAGCACCGTGTCGGGAATGGCCCTTCGGCTGGGGCCGTAATAACCGTCGCAGCCCGCGACAAATTCGCATTCGAGCGTGTGATCCTCGCCGCTCTTCCGGTAATGAAGGAGCGCCCCGTCTTCTTCCAGGGAATCGATATGCACATCCTCAGCTTCATAGACCAGCCGTCCGCCGCCGGCATCCCTTGCGTCCATCAGGTCCCGGGTGACCTCCGTCTGCCCGTAGATCATGACCGAACCGCCGGTCAGCTCCCTGAGATCGACACGGTGAATGCCGTTATTGAAGGCAATGCAGAAGCCATGGTGCACCATGCCCTCCCGGTCCATGCGTTCGCGCACACCGGCCTGGCGCATGAGCTCCACCATGCCCCGTTCCAGGACCCCGGCGCGGATCCGTCCGAGAACATATTGCCGGGAACGCCTTTCCAGGATCACGTTGTCGATCCCGTTCCGGTCGAGCAGCTGGGACAGGAGCAGTCCGGACGGACCGGATCCGATGATGCCGACCTTTGTGCGTTCGCTCGCCATTGCCCCTTGTGATTTTTGCCTATGCGTCCAGCTGATGCTCCAGGTCATGCAGTACCTGGTAGCACGGCAACACCTGTGCCGCGCTGGCATTGGGTTCCCGTCCTTCGCGGATGGCCGCGAAGAACTCCCGGTCCTGCAGTTCGATGCCGTTCATCGAGACGTCCACCCGGCTCACGTCGATGGCGTTTTCCCGACCGTCAACCAGGTCGTCGTAACGGGCGATATAGGTGCCCGTATCCCCGATGTAGCGGAAGAATGTCCCGAGGGGCCCATCGTTGTTGAACGACAGGGACAGGGTGCAGATGGCGCCGCTTTCCGCCTTCATCTGTATGCTCATGTCCATGGCGATGCCGAGCTCGGGATGGATCGGCCCCTGGACGGCGTTGGCCTGCACGACCGGGCTGCCGCACTGGTACTGGAACAGGTCCACGGTATGGGCCGCATGATGCCAGAGCAGGTGATCGGTCCAGGAGCGCGGCTCGCCGAGGGCGTTCATGTTGCTACGGCGGAAGAAGAAGGTCTGCACATCCATCTGCTGGATGCTGAATTCCCCGGCCTCGATCCTGCGGCGTATCCACTGGTGGCTCGGATTGAACCGGCGGGTATGCCCGCACATGGCGACGAGGCCCGACGCCTCACCGGTGCGGACCACCTCCCGGGCGTCCGCAAGGTTGTCCGCCAGGGGGATTTCCACCTCGACGTGCTTGCCCGCCTCCAGGCACCGGATGGCCTGGGCGGCGTGCATCTGGGTGGGCGTGCAGAGGATCACCGCGTCGAGCCCCGGCAGCGCCAGGCTTTCCTCCAGGTCGGTGGTCACATGGCCGATCCCGTACTTTTCCGCCACCGGCTGAGTTTTGTCCAGCACCCGCCCCACCAGCGAAACCACCTCCACGCCATCGATGTTGCGGATACCGTCCAGGTGCTTGATGCCGAAAGCGCCGGCCCCGGCCAGCGCGACCTTGATCGTGTCACTCATGCAGGATTCTCCAGGATCAGGTGCCCCACGGCCGTGTTGGAGGCCGGGACGTGATAGAAACGGTGAACTACCTTCGGCGGTGTTCCGCCGGCGGCATCGTTCATGGCGCCACGGGCGATGAACCACATCACGAGCTCGATACTCTCGGAGCCCGCCTCGCGCACGTAGTCGACATGCGGGGTTTCGGCCAGCACCGCAGGTTCTTGAACCAGACGGTCGAGAAACGCGTTGTCCCATTCGCGGTTGATCAGCCCGGCTCTCGGACCCTGGAGCTGGTGGCTCATTCCGCCGGTGCCCCAGACCTGCACATCGAGCGGCTCATCGTAGGACTCCACGGCCTTCCGGATGGCCTTGCCGAGTCGAAAACAGCGTGTTCCGGAAGGCACCGGGTACTGCAGCACGTTGACCGCGAAGGGGATGACCCGGCAGGGCCAGGCGTCCGCCTTGCCGAACATCAGGGACAGCGGGACCGTGAGGCCATGGTCCAGGGCCATCTCGTTGACGATGGTGAGATCGAAGTCATCCTGGATCACGGACTGCGTGATGTGGGCGGCGAACTCCGCGTCCCCGGCCACCTCGGGCACCGGCCTCGGTCCCCACCCTTCGTCGGCAATGGGGTAGCGGGACCCGGTGCCGATGGCGAAGGTGGGAATCATGGACAGGTTGAAGGCATTGGCATGGTCGTTGTAGACCAGAATGATGACATCCGGCGTGTTCTCACTCATCCACCGGCGGGAGTACGCATAGCCGTCGAAGAGTTTCCGCCAGTAGGGCTCATGGTCCTTGCCGAGATCCATGGCCGCGCCGATGGCGGGAACGTGGGAGGTGTAGACGCTGGCGGTGATCCGGGCCATCAGCCGTCTTCCCACTCGTGCCGGTAGCGGTTGCCGTCCGCAGAGCGGCCTCCCGACAGCATCATGTCGCGGTACTCGGCCTCGGTCATTCCGGTCATGCTGCCGGCCATCTGCTGGAAACTCCTTCCATCGGTGGCGCCGATCTTGGCAAGGAAATAGATATTGCCCCCGAGTTCCACGCAGCGGTTCAGGTCCCGGTCAAGGACCGCCTGCTTCTGATCCTCGGTCATGTCCCATTCATCCAGGTAGGCGCGCTCGCCGGACCTGAAGCGTTCGCGGTTCTGCGGCTGCATCAGGGACATGCAGAACTGGTTCAGCCAGTAGCCCTTGCGTGACTGCTCGGCATCGAAGATGACGGTGCCGGGAATGTCCTTGTAGGGTTTGTCGAGTGCCATGATCCGGATTCACACGGTTCCGGCCAGCAAATATCCCATTTCAGAGAATTCGAGTCCGAATGTGAGACTGTCGGTTAGATTATTATAACTTGTTGAAAATAAGCAAATATAGGATTGGGAAACATCTTCGAAGTCCAGTCATTCGCACCCTTTCGGTTCTTCTGATTAGGTGTCGGTTGATTGCGAGTCTCCCAGCGTTCGAATCCGCTTTTTGGACTTGCACGTTGGACATTACAGGATGACCGGGGGAAAACCAATCAAGCTTACCAAACGCATCGTCGACGCGCTTCATGTTTCTTCCGGTGTGTTTCTTCCGGTGACACCGTCTTCCGGGAACGGTATCTTCCGGTCTTCGGCATCCGGGTCTATGCCACCGGCCGCAAGGTCTGGTGTGTGCAGGTCCGGGGACTTCGGGGCCAACCGGCGTGGCCCTCGGTCCTTTCGGCAAGGTAACCCCCGGAGAAGCCCGGCGGAAGGCAAAGGCCGTCATCGACCGGATCAAGCAGGGCCTGAATCCAGAGCCTCCCTCCGGACGATCAGGTGGCGTGTAGTGGGCAGAACCCAGATCGCCTTGGCGATGAATGCAGTGGCCAGGGGAGCCCGATCGCTGTCGGACGGCCGGCGGTGACCGGGCAGGCCGGGAAGAAGGTTTCCACCTTCACCCAGCCAAGGACGGCGATCAGACGCTGTTGTTTCTCCGACAGCGGACCGGTCCGGTCTTCGGTGGTCGGGAAAGTTCGTCTTGAAAAAGGTTGTGTACGTTGGATATAGTCGTCGCAAGGGGCATCGGGTTGTTCGGCGACACAGAGTGTTGTTGCTGAACTCACTATATCACTGTCCGACTCCTTGGCCCTGCATTCGAAAATCGCTTGACGGGAAGAAGACCCCGCTTAATCAGGTAATTTTCCAAGTATTTCAATTTATCAATAGACAAACACCAGAGGAACTATGAAACCCAATACTATCTCCAGAAGGGGCGTACTCAAATCTGCCGCAGGGGCGGGCATGCTTTTGGCAATGCCGGCCTACGTTAAAGGTGCCAAAGCGGACCACGTATTAACATTTGGCCACACCTTCGGAAAGGCGACCGAAAATGTGATGATTACGGGTCTGCAGCAATGGAAAGAAAAAGCGGAAGAATATGCCGGAGGCAAGCTGCTGATCGATATACACGAAGCCGGAAGTCTAGGCGGTCAGAATGTTCTGCCGCAGAAAGTCCTGCAGCAATCCATCCAGGGCTGCCAGCTGTCGACACAGAATTTTACCCCCTTCTCTGCTGTCTACAACCTGCTGGATTTCCCCTTTTTGTTTTCAAGCAATGAAAAATTTGAAGATATGCTGGGTACAGAGGCATTTCTCTCAAGTGCCTTCATCTCAGAGCCCCAGTCCAAGGGTTTTACCGTTTTACCCGGAATGTGGGCGAACGCCGGACACCGCGTTCTTGGAATCAGCAAGAAAAAAGAGTTGGTCGTCAAAAATCCAGAAGATCTGGATGGTGTCAAAATCCGGGTGACCGGTTCAAAGGTTGAGCAGAATTTCTTCAAGCTGACGCCTGCAGATCCGGTCTCTATCGCCTGGGGCGAAACCTACCAGGCGCTGGAGCAAGGTGCTGCGGATGCACTGAATGTCGGACTTGGGCCGCTAACCGCGACGAGGATCTTCGAAACCCTTGGGTCAGCAACACTAACCCGTATCAATTTTAACTGCCACATCACCCTGTTGAGTGCCAAGTGGTTTGACGGATTGCCGGGAGATGTTCAGGATGCCATCCTCAAGGCCGCAGCCGAAAGCTTCGCTTTCCAGCGGGCCGGTCAGGCCAAGGCCAATGACGAGATGATTGACATGTGGAAAGCCTCCGGAATTCACATTGAAGACCCCGACCCCGAAGTCAAGAAAGTCTGGGTTGAGAGTTTCGGTCATCAGCGCTCCGAATGGGACGAGCTTAAAGAGGCCTACGGCAAGGACGTGTGGTCTCAGCTGGAAGGCTGGGCCAGCTAAATTCAATCCGGCGATGCAGTCTGGGCGGAAGGCTCGGACTGCATCGCGTCTTTGCTGCATAAACACGGCATTCCATGCAGATGGGCCGGGCAATTTCATTCTTCAATGACGACTTGCCGGTATGGTTTGTACGCATTGCGTACTCCTACCTCAGCCTGATCATTCTGCTGGAAGTCATACGGCGTTACGTGTTCAGCGCGTCAAGCCCCTGGGGCGAGATGACAGCACGCTACGCATTCGTCTACCTGTCGTACATCGCTGCGGCAGAAGCGTTTCGCTTGCGAAAGCACATTCGAATTGACCTGATCATCAATAAATTTCCCGGGAGGCTGCGAACCGTTTTTGACTTGTATATCGATCTTTTGACAACAGGACTGGCAGTGCTGGTTATTTACTATTCGATCCAGGTCATAAAAATCCAGTGGACCGTTGATATTGTCATGGAATCAGCGAATTTGAACCTGGCGTTCGCCTACGCAGCCTTGCCGATCGGCTGGGGACTGCTGCTCATACGCATTGTGCAGGCCTGGTATCACCGCTGCAAAACTGAAAGATCTTGAAGAATCCCCTGATCATGATCGAGACCTGGCGATGACTGAAGATTTAACAGGTGTGATGGTTGTCATTTCGATCATGCTGCTGCACCTTGCGCTGGGTGTGCCGCTGTTTGTCGTGCTGGGACTCGGCGCACTCGTAATCATCCTGATGTACGATGTCTATTCGCTGGCAGCCTTTGGTGATACGCCCTTCAGTTCAATCGACAGCTGGGCGCTGCTCGCGATGCCGCTGTTCATACTGGCTGGAGAGATCATCAGCCGCGGGAGAACAGCCCGTCACCTGGTGAATCTGGCAGAAGCCATTGTAGGCTGGATGAAGGGTGGACTCGGGATGGCTACCATCTTTGGATGCTTCCTTTTTGCAGGCACCAGCGGTTCAAGTTCAGCCGATACGATTACCATTGGCAAGATCATGGTTCCGCCGATGCGGGAGCAAGGGTATCTGGGCAGTTATGCGGCGTCTCTTGCGGCCTCGGGCGGCATACTCGGAGTGATTGTTCCGCCGAGCCTTATTTTCATTATTTACGGCGTATCCACCAGCACCTCGATTGGCGGACTGTTTCTGGGAGGCATCCTGCCCGGTCTGGTCATGGCTGTCACAATGTGCTGCGCGAATTATTTTGTCTGTCGATACAGCAGCTGGGGCTCTGTAGAGCACTCACAATTTCAACTGAAACGACTGGGCAGGGCATTTTGGGATGCCAAGTATGGAATCGGCGCACCTGTCATCATTCTCGGTGGCATCTATACCGGTGTATTCACGCCCACCGAAGCTGCAGCGGTTGCGATCGGTTATGTTACTGTCGTTGAATTCATCATCCACAAATCAATCACCATACGTGATATCGGCCAAAGTCTCAGCTCAGCCGCAATTGCAACCGGAATGCTCGCTCCGATCATTGCATTTTCAATTCTGTTTGGCGAAACACTCGCGATTCTCCATGTTCCCCGTGCGCTGATTGACAACTTTATGGCGATTGATGTCGGGCTTGTCGGATCAGTGGTTATCATCGTTTTGGTATTGCTGATTGTTGGCTTTATTCTTGAGCCCATTGCCGCTGTTCTCGTGGTCATGCCGATCCTGGCTCCAATCGGTACTGAACTCGGATTTGATCCGGTACATTTCGGAGTATTCGCCGTGTGTGCTTTGGGCGTGGGATTTATCACGCCGCCGGTTGGTATCAATCTGTTTGCAGCATCGGCGGTAACCGGTGAACAGTTTATCGAAATCGCCTGGCGTGCAGTTCCGTCATTTCTGGGGCTGATGGTTGCGATCGGAGTCATCGCGACGTTTTCCGACCTGGTGCTCTGGTATCAGTAACAATTGAAGGTCAATCGAAATTCATGAATGAACTCAGAAAAATCGAGGCGCTTGCCGCCAAATACTTTGATCTTTTGTATTTCGGAGACACCACCCTGATCGGCGTATGCTTCTGGCCGCAGGCAACCGTCAATTCCGTCGATTCCGGTCAAATCATCAGTATTGATATGGACGGTTTTGCAGACCGGCTGAAGGGAAGGCCGGCACCGTCGAGTATCGGCGAAAACAGGATTGATGCGCTGAAACTGATCGAATTTGAATCACCCACCACCGCCCTGCTCAAGGTTGAGGTTCAGATTCTCGGTGATCGCTATCATGACTATTTGACTTTAATGAAGTGCAGTGATGAATGGAAAATCATTTGCAAGATTTTTCACAGATTTCAAAATGACAGGTAAATTGACATGAACAAAATTGTTGAAGTGCTCCCGTTTTCGGATATTCCACGTGTCAAACGAGGCCGCGGAATCGTTAATCACCTGATCGCCAGCAAGCATATCGGTGCAAGGGCCATACACTCCGGCATTACCTTTATGCCCGCACATACCAGTGTGCCGGCTCATACGCATAATGCGGAAGAACAGGTCACAATTCTGAAGGGAACGCTCAAAATCATCCTGGACAGCGACAAAGTAGTACATTGCGGACCTTACGACTCAACATTCATCTCCTCTGGCGTTCGCCACGAGCTGATCAACGACACGAACGAGGAAGTGCATGCGCTTATCACCTACGGATCAGCAGATGTAACCCGGACTTTTTCTGACACGGGTGAGACGGTCGAAATCGGTTCGGAGCAAGATAAATTTGAAGAGTAAATCGAAATTCCGTTGATGAACGGGAAAATGATGATCTTTACCAAGGCCGGGACATGGATCCCGGCAACACAATATTCGTGAATGAGTGCCAAATCGACAATCGTCACGATGGAATGCCATGACGCCAGGGTCTCCGGAGTGTTTATGCTCCGGCTTCGTTAAAGCGAAAGCCGGTTGGACCTGTTTGCCGGGGTGGTGACCGGGGGTGGCTTTAACTACGGTCGCCCAGACCGCCGCCGTCTGGTCGGCGACGGATCACCTCGCCAGACCGACCAAGAGGATCGTGCTGCTGCCGGAAGAGCAGTCCGGCGGTATCGGCGGGATACAGGCCAGCGCCGCTGATATAGGAACGGATTGCCCGAGTCAACGGCAATCATCTAGACCGCATTGACCTTGCTCTTCAGATTGTGGCGGAATCTCTGCGGGCTCATCCCCGTCCAATTGCGGAAGGCACGGGAAAATGCGGAGAGTTCGGAGTAGCCAAGATTGAAGGCGATTTCGGTCAGCGGCATGTTGACGTCCTCCAGATAATGCAGCGCCAGTTCCTCGCGGGCCGCACGGACAACGGCCTTGAAGGTGAGGCCGTTCTGCTTGAGTTGCTTTTGCAGCCTCTGGCTGGTAAGCCCGATGATCCTGGAAATGCTGTCGATGTCCGGAACCGCGCTGCCCAGTTGCATCTTGACCTGGTCCCGGATGATCGTGGCGAAGTCCTCGACGTCCGGTACGCGTTCAATCCGCGACCGCAGGAAGCCGCTCACGATGGAAAACAGATACGGATCCCGGGTCGGCATATAGGTGTATAGGTCGGATCTGCGAAAGCCGATTGCGTTGGTTCGGCGTCCGAACAGGACCGGACAGCCGAAGGCCTGTTCATGTTCCTCCGACCCTTCCTGGCGTTCGTGTTCGAACCGCACCTCAAGCGGATGCCAGTGCGGCCCAAGGGCGGTTCGGAAGATATTGCAGAACATGCCCAGGGACAGCTCGGCGTCCTGGCGGCGATTCTGCACCCGCGGATCGAGGACGTGATAGAACAGCCATAGAATGCCGTCGTCCCGGATCATGCCGAAATTGGACAGTCCCTGGTGGGCGGGGAAGAGCGACTCCATGTTCCGAAGACCCGCCACGAGGGTCGGCGAGGAGATCGCCGCGTATCCCAGCATCCCCAGGTGCTGGGGCTGGAAGCCCTGTCCGAAATGAAGGCCGATATTGGGATTGCCGGTCTGCCGGGCGGCAATCTCGAACATGTCGCAATACTGCTTGAGGTTGATCTCCCTTAGCGGGTCGCAGAGATCCGTGGCCCGGACACCGGCATTGCCGAGGATCGAATCCACGTCCCCGCCGTTCCTGGTGAACAGTTCGCCGACGCCGTGGGCCGCGGCGGCGAGAACCTTCGACGGCGCCACCAGCTCGTTGGGATTGGGCGTTTCCGGCATCTTCATAGCACGCTCCCGGGAGTATTCCGGACAGACCCGTCAGTTTCGGGCAGGCCCACCATGGCCAGCCAAAGGTAATTGAAAATCGATAAAAATGTCAAGAATCGACAGGGTATTGTCAAGTCTCAAAATCCGACTCATCTATATGCTTGTTTCTTCACCAAGACAACCTGCCGTCATAAGGAGGACACAACATGAAATTGACACGCCGCCAATTCACCGCACGCACTGCCGCGCTGGCAGGGCTTGCCGTAGCCGGGCCGTTATCGCCAGCATTCGCAGCCCGGGACGACCAGATGAACATCCTTTGCTGGGAGGGCTACAACTCGGACGAGGTGCTTGGGCCGTTCCGCGCGGCAAATCCGGGCGCGACCGTGCGCGCGGAAAGCGGAACTTCGGACCCCGACATGATCAACAAGCTGCGCGCGGGCGAGACCTCGGTATGGGATCTGATCAACGTCAACCAGCCCTGGGCGCGTGACCAGCTGTACCCGGAGGGACTGATCAAGCCGCTCGACAAGGACCGGTTCATGCCGTACTTCGAAAAGATGCTGCCGGAGTTCGCGGCACCCTATCCCCTTTCCTTTGCCGACGACGGCAACCTGATCGGCATGCCGCAGCGATACGGCCCGTTCTGCTTTGTCGTGAACACCGACAAGATCAGCCGCGGGATGGCCGAGGACGAGGGCTGGAACCTGTTCCTTGACTCGGGAATGAAGGATCGCTACGGCGTACTGACCTACGACAACTGGAACATCATGCACATGGCGCTGACCGCCGGACTGAATCCGTTCGCCCCGATTGAAGGGGAGGATGCCGAGAAGTTCAGAAAGGTTGCCGAGCAGATCTTCGCCGGGGCAAAGCTCCTGACCGACGATCTGGTGGCGATGAACACTGCGCTCATCAACGGCGAGATCGACGCCTATTTCACCGGCGGCACCTATACCGCTTCGCCCGCCCGTTACGACGGGGCGACCAATGTCCGCGGCATCACCCCGAACTCCGGGCCCGTCGACGGCAAGGGCGGCGTGGTCTGGATCGAACTGACCTCCGCCGTGAACAACCCCGATCCGTCAAAACTGGCGGAGGATTTCCTGGAGTTTGTGCAGGGACCGGAGATTTCCAAGGCCGTGGCCTTCACCGAAGGCACCTACAACCCGGTCAGCCAGATGGGCGATCCGGCGGTCATGGCGCTTTTCGACCAGGAAGAGCTTGAGGCGATCCAGATGGACAGCCTGGCCGAGGAACTGGCCCGCTCGCTCGACTACAGCGTGGTGGCCTCCTACGATTCACTGATCGAGATCTATACCCAGGCCCGGCGCGGCTGAGTTCTGCAAAGCCCGGCGGGGCGCGCCTTGCGCGCGCCCCGCAGCACTTTTGGAACTCACGGTAAATGAATGCCCGACCTATCCTGCGCCTTGATCGCGTGGTCAAGCGCTTTGGCGCCTTCGAAGCCCTGAAGGGCATTGATCTCGAGATCGAGGAAGGCGAATTCTTCACGATCGTCGGCCCTTCGGGCAGTGGCAAGTCTACGCTCATCCGGCTTCTGGTCGGCATGGACGAACTGACGGAAGGCTCCATCTTCCTGCGCGACAGGCGCATCGACGAAGTGCCCGCAAACCTGCGGCCCACCTGCATGGTGTTCCAGTCCCTGGCGCTGTTTCCGCATATGAGCGTCGGGGAAAACATCGAATTCCCGCTCAGCATCCGGGGGGAGGACAAGGCCGAAAGACGCGCCCGCGCGCTGGAACTCCTGTCCCTGTTGCGGCTGCCCGAGAGCTATTACCAAAGACGGATCCAGCAATGTTCAGGCGGCGAGCGCCAGCGCGTGGCCCTGGCGCGCGCACTGGCATTTGAACCGGAAATCCTGTTCTTTGACGAGCCGCTTTCGGCGCTCGACTACCGCTTGCGCAAAGCGCTCGAGAAGGAACTGAAGGATCTGCATGCCCGCACCGGAAAAACCTTCGTCTACATCACCCATTCCCTGGAGGAGGCGATGGTGATGTCCGACCGCATCGCCATCCTGAACGAAGGTCAATTCGAACAGATTGCCGTGGCCGACGAAATCTACAACCGTCCGGCCAACCGGTTCGTGGCCGAGTTCATGGGGGAAGTGAACCTCTTTGACGCCGAAGGTACGGCGAACAACGGCCTGCATGGCCAGGGGCTGGAGATTCACCTCACGGAGGGAAACGGAGAACTCGGTGCTGCCCTCGGCCCGGGGGAAAAGGGCGCCATCATGGTGCGGCCGGAATGCATGCGGTTTCTGACCGGCACGGACACCGCCGATTTCATCGTGCGCGGCATGCTCAGGGACGAGTACGCACTTGGGTCACGCCTGCAGTACGAGTTCGAGACATCCGCCGGCGCAATCGTCACGGTGGAAAAACTCCGCGAGGACCGCTTCGGCGGAAAGCCCGGCAGCGAGGTCGTCCTGGGATTCGATGCCGAAAACGTCCACCTGATCCGGGATGCGTGATGCAACGGCTCGACGCACGCCTCGGAACCATTTCGGCTCTGCCACTCGGCGCGGTGATGCTGGCCGGCTTCCTCATGCCCCTGGGGGTGGTTGCACTCTTTTCGATCATGCCCGAAAAGGTCTTTTCGGTCTGGAACGCGCCCGATTTCTCGGCATACAGGGTCTTCTTCGAACAGGGCTACTACCGTTCCCTCCTGTGGTCGCTGGGCATGGCATTCCTGGCGACCGTGATCCTGTTCCTGATCTGCTGGCCACTGGCCTACGGCATGGCCAAGGTGTTCAGGGGCTTTACCCTGATCCTGACCGCGGCGGTGGTGATGAGCCTCTTCGTCTCGGAGAACATCCGCCTGTTTGGCTGGGTGCTGACCCTGATGAAAGGCGGGCTCATCGAGGGCCACATCCGGGCCTTGACCGGGATCGGATTTGACAGCCCCCTCTATAACGTCGGCATCATTATTTTCGGGCTGGTGTACGTCTACCTGCCGTTCATGCTGTTTCCGCTGGCTCAGGGCATCGCGATGGTGCCCGACGACGCGCGGCAGGCGGCAACCGACCTCGGCGCCACCCGCTGGCAGGTGCTGGTCCGGATCGAATTGCCACTGGCCGCCCCCGGCATCATGGTGGGGTCCCTGCTGTCTTTCGTGCTTGGCGCGGGGGCGCTCGCGGAAACCAAACTCCTGGGGGGCCAGGCCGTCATCGTCATCGCCGATGAGATCGAAACCGCCTTCACCTACGGACAGAACTGGCCGCTCGGTTCGGCGTTGTCGATGATCCTGATCGTCATCATCGGGGGGATGGCCATCTTCGGAATCGGGCTCATCGACCTCGACAGGATCATGGGGAGAAAACGCTGATGCCCACCTCCCGCTCCACCCGCATCGTTCTCCTGGTCTACGGGACCGCCGTGATCTTCTTTCTCTACCTGCCGCTGGTTTCCGTGGTGTTCGCCTCGATCAGCAAGGCGCGCTACCTGAGTTTTCCGATCAAGCGCTATTCCTACAAGTGGTATGGTGATGCGCTGGCTTCGGACACCGTGCACGACCTGCTGGCCACTTCGCTCAAGGTGGCGGTCATCGTGACAGTGATCTCGGTGGTTGTTGCCTTTCCCGGCGCGCTCGCCTTTGCCCGCTACCAGTGGCGCTACCGCACGCTGTTCCAGAAGCTGATCCTGCTGCCGATCTTCTTTCCCCAGACCGTGCTGGGCCTGGCCCTGCTCATGTGGTTCAACTCGCTGGGAGTGATTCCGACTTGGAAAACCGCCGTGGTCGCGCACCTGGTCTGGATCGCCCCGATCGCCACGCTGCTGGTCGCCATCCGGGCCTACGGCTTCGACCCCGCCCTGGAGGAAGCCGCCAGGGACATGGGGGCCAACACGTTCACCGTCATCCGCCGGATCACGCTCCCGCTGCTGATGCCGGGGCTGGTCACGGCCGGGCTTTTCGCGTTCCTTCTCAGCTGGGGCAACTTTCCCCTGTCGCTCTTCACGACAGGGGCGGATTCGACCCTGCCGGAATGGCTATACGCCAAGATGGTTTCGGGATATTCGCCGCTGGTTCCGACCCTTGGCGTAATGTCCGTCATCGGTTCCTTCGTCATTATCCTGGCAGCCTTCGCCATCGCCCGGTTCGTCCGGGCCAATCTTGATGCGAGGGCTGCGCACACCAACTAACTCATCAGGGGGTTCACATGTTCACATCACTTGCCGACAGAAGCGTCATCGTGACCGGCGGTTCCAAGGGGATCGGC
The DNA here is from genome assembly GCA_022827325.1 of Gammaproteobacteria bacterium. Classification (GTDB taxonomy): domain Bacteria; phylum Pseudomonadota; class Gammaproteobacteria; order Arenicellales; family Poriferihabitantaceae; genus VYFG01. Next base: position 23,641 of record JAJDTE010000164.1, read on the forward strand.
CGGGGCATCGCTACTGTCTTCGCCCGCCACGGTGCGAAGGTCACCATCGCCGCCCGGGGCGAGGACGCGCTGAAGAAGGCCGCCGCCGAGATCGGGGGTCAGGTCCGCCATGAACTGTGCGACGTATCGGACTGGGAGAGCGTCAGGGCGATGGTCGACCGTACCGCAGCAGCCCAGGGAGGGCTTGACGTGCTTTGCGCAAATGCGGGCGCCTTTCCGCAGACCAAGATCGTCGACATGGATCCGTCCGAATGGGACGACGTCCTGGCCACCAATCTCAGGTCGTCCTTCCTCTGCGTCAAGGCCGCGATTCCCCATTTCGAGGCGGCCGGCAAGGGGCGCGTTGTCCTGACCTCCTCGATCACCGGCCCCATCACGGGCTTCCCCGGCTGGACGCATTACGGGGCGTCGAAGGCAGGACAGCTCGGATTCCTGAAGACCGCGGCGATGGAGCTGTCGCGCTACAACACCACGATCAATGCGGTGATGCCGGGCAACATATACACCGAAGGCCTGCAGGACCTGGGCCAGGAATACCTGGACACCATGGCCGCATCGATCCCGCTGAAGCGGCTCGGCTCGGTCGAGGACATCGGTAATGCCGCGCTGTTCTTCGCCTCCGACGAGGCCGCTTACATCACCGGGCAGCAGATCGTGGTCGACGGCGGCCAGATCATTCCGGAATCACTCGAGGCAATCGAGGAAATCTAGGGGCAGGGACGGATATGGCCGACAGCGACATGCCGCTTGAGATACTTCTCGAGCATCTGGGACGGCTCGCGAACCACGCGATTACCCTTTGGGACCTGCCCGAAGACGCGTCGGCGCGGCTGATCAACGTCTCGGAAAATGCGACCTATCTGGTGGAGGCCGCCAACGGTTTCAAGGCAGTCCTGCGGGTGCACCGGGAGAACTACCATACGCGCCGGGCCATCGAATGCGAACTGGAGTGGATCGCGGCGCTTGACGCCTCGGATACGGTCAAGGTGCCCGGCCATTACCTGGGCAGGGACGGAAAGGCCATCCAGGAAGACCGCATCGACGGGCTTGCCGATCCACGGTTCATGGTCCTGTTCCATTTTGTCGAGGGATCCGCCCCGGACGAAAGCGGCGACCTGGCGCCGGGATTCGAGGAGCTGGGCGCCATTGCCGCGCGTACGCACAACCACTCCTCCGCCTGGACGCGGCCGGAAAATTTCGAGCGGCTCACATGGGACCTGGAGCAGATCTTCGGCGACAACCCCACCTGGGGGGACTGGCGCGACGCTCCCGGGGTCACGAAGACGGTGAAACCGGTGCTTGAGGAGGTCGAGGCCACAATCCGGTCCCGGCTGGAGGCCTTTGGCCGCAGCGCCGACCGCTATGGGCTGGTTCATGCCGACATGCGGCTGGCCAACCTGCTGGTCGACGTGGACGGCACCCGGCTGATCGATTTCGATGACTGCGGGTTCAGCTGGTATCTGTACGACTTCGCAGCCGGCATCTCCTTCATCGAGGATGACCCGCGGATCCCCGAACTGAAGGCCGCCTGGGTGCGTGGCTATCGCTCGGTCCGTCCGCTGTCCGAGAAAGAGGAAGCTGAAATCGACACGTTCGTGATGCTGCGGCGCATGGCGCTTCTGGCCTGGATCGGCAGCCACATCGAGGCCCCCGAGCCGCAGGCCCTGGCGCCGGACTTCGCGGCCACGACTGTGCGGCTGGGACAGCACTGGCTGGCGCAGCCAGGTGTCAAAATCTGACCAGATACGGTCAAGCCCCCCCACCTGATTCTGCAGTTAAGTAAGCCTGCAGGAAACGAAAACCGTCACATGTCACAAGCCAAGACCGACTTTCTCGAACGGTCCAAGACCTTCTGGAACCCGGGAAAAACCCAGGACTGGATCGATATGGGGGTTGATCTCGTGATCGACCGGCGCGAGGGTTATTACCTCTTCGACATGGACGGCCGACGGCTGATCGACCTGCATCTGAACGGCGGCACCTACAACCTCGGCCACCGCCATCCCGAACTGGTGGAAGTGCTGAAGGCGGGCTCCCAGCGGTTCGACATGGGAAACCACCATTTCCCGGCGCTGGCCCGCACGGCGCTTGCCGAGGCGTTGCAGGCATGCGCCCCCGGGCCGGATTTCAGGTATACCGCCTATGGCTCCGGCGGGGGCGAGGCCATCGACATCGCCATCAAGACTGCCCGCCATGCTACGCAGAAGAAAAAGATCGTCTCGATCATCAAGGCCTACCACGGGCACACCGGGCTGGCGGTCAAGACCGGCGACAGCCGGTTCTCCAAGCTGTTCCTCTCCGAGGACACGGCAGGCGAATTCATACAGGTCCCGTTCAACGATCCGAACGCGATGGAGGATGCCCTCAAGAGCCGCGACGTCGCCGCGGTGATCATGGAAACGATACCCGCCACCTACGGATTCCCGATGCCCCATGAGGACTACCTGCCCACCGTCAAGTCGCTGTGCGAGAAATATGATTCGCTCTACATTGCGGACGAGGTGCAGACCGGCCTGATGCGTACCGGCGAGATGTGGGGCTGTACGCGCTACGGCGTCGTGCCCGACATCATGGTCATCGGGAAGGGCATCTCGGGGGGGATGTATCCCATCGCCTGCGTGCTCATCTCCGAACACTGCGGCGGCTGGCTGCACAAGGACGGCTTTGGCCATATCTCCACCATGGGCGGAGCGGAGCTTGGCTGCGTGGTCTCCATGAAGACGCTCGAAATCGTGCAGCGGCCCGAGGTGCGGTCCATGGTGCGCTACATCGGAGACTACCTGCGTGCGGGACTCGACGGGATCATGGCCGCATATTCCGATTTCTTCACCGGCATCCGCCAGCACGGGGTGATCATGGGGCTCGAGTTCAACCATGAACAGGGTGCAAAGCCGGTCATGAAGCACCTCTATGAAAACGGGGTCTGGGCAATCTTCTCGACACTCGATCCGCGCGTGCTGCAGTTCAAGCCGGGACTGCTCCTCACGCAGGCCGATGCCGAGGAGGTGCTGCGCCGCATGGCCATCGCGGTGGAACTGGCCCGGGATGAGGTAATGGGCGTGCACCGCAGGATGCCGTGATGGACCAGGCACTGTTCCACTCGCTCGTCGATATCACGCAGACCGCGGCCTCGCGCCAGGGGCAGGCCGACCTGATGCTGGACCGTGCCCGCTGGGCGGCAACGGTGTTCGACCGCTACGACCTGGGCACGACGATGCGGATCGTTGACGCGATGGCCGAGGCGGCGCACACCCACGCCGGGGAACTTGCCGAATCGGCAGTCGCGGAATCGGGTTTCGGCGTGGTGCCGCACAAGAAGATCAAGAACGAGCTGACCGCCATGCCGCTGGTCGATCATTTTCGCGATGCCGATTTTGTCAATCCCCGTGTGGACGAGGCGCACAAGATTGTTGAAGTCCCGCGCCCTGCGGGTGTGGTGTTTGCCCTGACGCCTTCGACCAATCCGGTAGCGACGATCAACTACAAGGTGATCCTGGCGCTGATGACGCGCAACGCGCTGGTGATCTCCCCGCACCCGGCGGTTTGCGAGACCTCGGTGCGGGCTGCCCGCATCCTCGCCGCCGCAGCCGAGGCCGCCGGCGCTCCCGCAGGAGTGATCCAGATACTCGAGGATCCCTCCATCCCGCTGATCGAGGCCTTCATGACCTCGCCGAAGACCAATGTCATTCTGGCAACCGGGGGCACCGCCATGGTCCGGGCGGCCTATTCCTCGGGTAATCCGGCCGTCGGCGTGGGGCCGGGCAACGCGCCGGTCATGGTCGATGACAGTGCGGACCTGACAAAGGCCGCGCGGCTGATCGTCGCCTCGAAAAGCTTCGACAACTCGGTCCTTTGCACCAACGAAAGTGTCCTGGTCACTATCGAAAGCGTGGCCAACCAACTCAAGCTTGCCCTGAAAGCCGCGGGTGCGTACCTGTGTTCGGACGACCAGACCGCCGCGCTGCGCCGGTTTCTCTGTCATCCGAACGGTTTCAACATCGAGGCGATCGGGCGCGATGCCACCTGGATTGCACAGGAATGCGGTATCCGTGTGCCCTCTGACACGAAGATCCTCGTTGCCCCCATCGACCTGATCGGGGTGGAAGAGCCGCTTTCCAGGGAAAAGCTCTGCCCGGTCCTGGCGCTGCATGCGGTCAGGAACAGGGCGCAGGCCATTTCCCAGTCCCGGGCCGTGCTGCGCCTGGCCGGCGCCGGGCATTCGGCGGCGATCCA
>JAJDTE010000180.1:0-19044 GCA_022827325.1 Gammaproteobacteria bacterium
ACGAATTTCTATTATCGACCACACACGTCCCCGCGTTCTGGGCTTGCCATCGATAACGCTGGACATCGCCGCACCCGAGGCACTTGGGCAAGGGTCCATTGCTCCTCTGAGAATGAACGAGGCGACCGTTTGGGCCTATACTCTGGAACGTATCACCGGTGAGAAGCTTCGGGCGTTTCTTAGTTCTTTGCCCGCATATCGCACTAAGGTTACAAAACCCGGTGAGGCCGTTCGGGTAAAGGATGTATTCGACATTGCCAGAATTCGTCGTGTAAGGTCTCTTGATGACCGCGAATTCTGGATTGCCGCCGGCAAGGAGTTTCAAGTCGCATGTGAGTCCCGTCTGATTGACTGCCTGGGGCTCCAGTCATTCGAAGAGGACCTTGATACCACCCGGTATTCCTACGAGAACGATCCAACCCTTCCGAAGTCGATTGAATTTGATGAGGCCTGGAATGCTATCCGGGATGTCGTGGTCTTTCTGGAGTCAATTCATGTGATTCCCTTTGAGTTTCCCATTGACCAGTCCTCCTGATGTCCCCTGCCCGGTGATTTTCGGACCGGTTGAAACCTGAGAGGAAGCCTTCCCTGGGCGCAGGTTTTTCGGGAAGCCCGGGGTGATTGACGTTCCTCGGTCGGTCGCCCGAACTCGAGGCGGAGAATTCCTGGCTAGGAAACCGCGGACAGACCGCCCCGCCGGCGGGATTCTGCCCGGTACTGACCGAGCAGCTGGGCGGCCACCGAAACCGCCACCTCCATGGGCAACTTGCCGCCGCCCAGGTCGACACCGATGGGCGAGGTGAGCCGTGCGAGTTCTGCGTCGGAAAATCCCTTGCGTGACAATCTCTTGCGGAAGCTCACGGACTTGGACCTGGACCCGATCAGGCCGCAGTAGGGAAAGTCAACGCGCGACAGCATGGCCTCCACGAGCTCGAAATCTATTTCATGGCTGTGGGTCATGACCAGGCACCGGGTACCCGGAGGCAGTTCCTCCACCGCGCAATGCGGATTGTCCATGAGCCGGCTGATGACGTTGCCGGGCAGGCCGGATTCCGCCATCGAGGCGGACAGGACATCTTCCCGGCTGTCAAACCAGGTGACCCGGCAGGGAAGGCCCGCCAGGATCCGTACCAGGGCCCTGCCAACATGGCCTGCGCCGAACAGCGCAACGAGGAAATCGCAGGCAGGAAAGCATTCGTAGAGGAGTTCCGCCCGTCCCCCGCAACACTGGGATAGATCCTCACCCAGGGTGTACACCTGCCGCTCGTTGCCGGGCTGTCCCCGTGACAGCAGCCCCCTTGCATGATCGATGGCGCGGAATTCGAGATTCCCGCCGCCGATGGTATCGTGGCTTGCGTCCCCGGTGACCACCATCTTGGATTGCCGGTCCCGGGGTGCGGAACCCCGGGTCTCCAGCACCGTGACCACCACGAAACCCCGGTTGCCGGCAGTCAGCCGCGCAATTGCCTCCACCCAGTTCATGGGGCCCGCTCCCGCAACCCGTCCACCGCACGCAGGATCTCCTCCGGGGTGGCCGGCGCGTGCAGTTCCGGGAAAATCCCGTAGTCGCCCACCGCCGCCACGGCATCCCGGATCGCGCACCAGGCGGAGATGGCCAGCATCAGCGGCGGCTCGCCCACCGCCTTGGAACGAAAGACGGTCTCCTCGCTGTTCTCCGCCTCGGTCAGCAGCCGGGTATTGAAGACCGGCGGCGTGTCGGAGATGGCCGGGATCTTGTAGGTGGCCGGACCGTCGGTGAGGAGCCGCCCCTCCCGGTCCCATTTCAATTCCTCGCAGGTGAGCCAGCCGAGGCCCTGGATGAAACCGCCCTCGATCTGGCCGATATCGATGGCCGGGTTGATGGACCGTCCGACATCGTGCAGGATGTCCACGCGCAGCAGCCGGGATTCCCCGGTCAGGGTGTCGATGACCACTTCCGAAACCGCGGCGCCATTGGCGTAGTAGAAGAACGGCCGCCCGGATGCCTGCTGCCGGTCGTAGTGGATCTTCGGAGTGCGGTAGAAGCCCGTGGCGGACAGCGAGACCCGGCCGAGCCAGGCCTCCTTCGCCGCCTGTCCGAACCCGAGAGTCTGGCCTCCCACATGCACCCGGTCATCCAGGAATGCAATTTCCGATTCCTCGGTGCCGTATTTTTCCGCGAGGAACGACACCATCCTCCGGCGGATGGTGCGCGCCGCGTCCAGTGCCGCCATGCCGTTGATGTCGGTGCCGGACGATGCCGCAGTGGGCGAGGTGTTGGGCACCTTGTCCGTGCGGGTGGCGGTCACCGCGATGCGGTCCGGGCTGACCCGGAATTCTTCCGCCACGATCTGCCGCACCTTCGTCATCAATCCCTGTCCCATTTCGGTACCGCCGTGGTTCAGATGGATGCTTCCGTCGGTATACACATGGACCAGGGCCCCGGCCTGGTTGAGATGGGACACGGTGAAGGAAATGCCGAACTTCACCGGGGTCATTGAGATGCCTTTCTTCAGCACCGGGCTTAGGCGGTTGAATGCACGGACCTGTTCCCTGCGGGCCCGGTAGTCGGATTCGGCTTCGAGCTGGTCCAGGATGCGCGGAACCGAAAAGGAATCGATCCGCTGGTGATAGGGCGTGACGCTTCGGTCCCCGGTTTCGTAGAGATTCACCCGCCGCACGTCCAGGGGGTCCCTGCCCACCCTGAAGGCGATTTCATCCATGATCGCCTCCATGGCGATCATCCCCTGGGGGCCGCCGAATCCGCGAAAGGCCGTGGCGGAAACGGTATGGGTCTTGCAGCGCAACCCGTCGACCAGCACATCCGGAATGTAATAGGCGTTGTCGCAGTGGAACATCGCACGGTCCACGATGGCATCGGACAGGTCCGGCGAGTTTCCGCACTGCGCCGCAAGACGGTAGCGGATGGCTTCCAGCCGGCCTTCCCCGTCGTGGCAGACGTCGTAGCGGTTCAGAAAATTGTGCCGCTTGCCGGTCATGACCATGTCGTCCCTTCGCGACAGCCTGCAGGAGACGGCGCAGCCGTTGCGCAGGGCGAACACCGCGGCAATGCAGGACCAGGGCGAGCCGTGGGTTTCCTTGCCGCCGAATCCCCCGCCCATACGACGGGTGACGACGTTGACCTTGTGCATGGGAATGCCGAGCACATCCGCCGCCAGTTTCTGGGCCTCGGTGGGATTCTGCGTGGAGGTGTGTATGGTCATGCCGCCCTCCTCTTCCGGGATCGCGAGAGAGGCCTGCCCCTCGAGATAGAAGTGTTCCTGGCCGCCCACCCTGAGTTCGCCGTGAAATCGCCTGGCCGCCCCATCGAGCACAGCCACGGCATTCCCCCGCTGCATCCGGTGCGGCGGGCGCACGTAGTACTCGTCGGCAATGGCCCGTTCAAGATCCAGCACCGGCTCCATTTCCTCGTATTCGATTTCGGCGAGACCGACCGCCCGGCGTGCAAGTTCGTGGCTGGTCGCCAGGACGGCGAACAGGGGCTGGCCCCAAAATTCGATTTCATCGGCCACCAGCAGGGGGTCCCCGGGAAAAACCGGGCCGATATCCAGCTTGCCGGGCACATCGTCCGCAGTGATCACGTCCACCACCCCGGGCGCCGCACGCACCGGGGCCAGATCCATGGTTCTCACCCGTCCCCGAACGATGGCACTGCCGCCCACGCATGCATGGAGCTGGCCCTCCCTCGGCACCAGGTCATCGACATAGATCGCCGCGCCGGAGACATGCCCGCGGGCACTGTCATGGGCCAGGGCCTGGCCGACCAGCCGGATTCTTTCAATGGACATCGGTCACCTTGAGGGGATATTCGGACCCCCGGTACTCCAGCAGGCAGCGGCGGAACAGATTGCCCGCCACCGTCGCGCGGTAGGCAGCGCTGGCCCGGGCATCGTCGATAGGATTGAATTCCCCGTCAATGGCAGCCGCGGCCGCGGCCGCGGTGGATTCATCGAAAGGCTTTCCGGTCATCGCCGCCTCGCAGGCCGGGGCGCGCCTGGGAATGGCCGCCATGCCGCCGACGCCGATTCGTGCGCTGCGGATCACGGCGTCATGCCCTTCATCTTCAAACACCAGGTTCACGGCGAGGCAGACCGCGGAGATATCGTCATCGATCCGCTTGCTGATCTTGTAGACGCGGAAGAACTGCCGGGGCTCCGGCAGCGGTACGGAAACGCTTCGCACGAACTCTCCCCGCCCGAGCGCGGTCTCCCGGTAATCCAGGAAAAAATCATCCAGCGACAATGTCCGCTGGTCGTCCCCGCGCTGCAGGGTCACTTCGGCGCCCAGGGCCAGCAGGACCGGCGGCAGGTCCCCGATGGGCGAGGCATTCGCGATGTTTCCCCCCAGGGTCCCCAGGTTGCGGACCTGGCGCGATCCGAAGCGCAGGAGGAGGTCGGCGACCGGCGGATAGTGCCCGGAGAACAGTTCCAGGCAACGGGTCAGGGAAACCGCGGCGCCCACGCTCACCCACCCGCCGCGCTCGGTCACCTGCCGGAGTTCCGCGACCCGGTCAAGAAGAATGATCCTGTCCAGGGTCCGCAGCGCCTGGGTCGCCTCGAGCGCCAGATCGGTACCCCCGCCAAGCAACCTCGCATCCGGGTATTCCAGACACGTCCGTGAGAGTTCATCCATGTCCCGGGGAATCAGGAATCCCGGGGCACCGGGCATTTCCCCCCCATTGCTCCCGACGCCGTCCACGGACTGGATTCCGTCCAGGGCCGCGCGGGTCTTCTGGGACTGGCGATCAAACCGGTCCGGCACCCTGGCCGCGGTCGATGCCAGTGCGGCGTCGATGATGGGACGATACCCGGTGCAGCGGCAGAGGTTGCCGCCGAGATGTTCATGTATGGCTTGCCGGTGCTCTGTCCCTCCGCCGAACGGGGGCTCCTTGCCCAGCGCGAACAGGGACATGACGAATCCCGGTGTGCAGAAACCGCACTGGGATCCGTGGTGATCCACCATGGCCTGCTGCACCGGGTGCAGGGTTTCGCCGTCCGACAGATGTTCCACGGTGATCAGCTGCCGGCCATGGAGGGCGCCGAGAAAGGTGATGCAGCTGTTGACCGAGTGGTACGCGAGCCCTTCCCCCGCCGGTTCGGCCACCACCACGGTGCAGGCGCCGCAGTCACCGGAGGCGCACCCCTCCTTGGTGCCGCAAAGGCCACGATCCTGCCTGAGCCAGTCAAGCACGGTGGTCTGGGCCCCGAAATCCGCAAGCGCAATTTCCTGGTCGTTGAGCAGAAACCGGATCACACTGGAGAAAATCCTGACTATTTGGTCAGAATTCTAGCAGACGCCCAGCGCCATGCGCAACGTCGCTTCGGCGGCGGACCGGGATCATCCCGGCCTGGAACGGACTGTCCGGAATTTCGTTCCGCCGCAGAAGCCCGCCGGTTGGGCAGGGACCGTACCCTTCCGAACCCGACTGCGACAGGTCCCCGCTCTTATCCGAATCTACAGCTGCCTTCACTTTGACTCCGCCGGAATAACCCCGCAGAATCCGGCGCTCACCAACCACCGAACCTGTCCGGTTACCTGCCATGCCCCGATTCAATCGACTGCTGATCACCGGCGCCGCCGGCAACCTCGGCCAGGTCCTGCGCGAAGGTTTGGCGCCGCTCGCCACCACGCTCCGGCTGACGGACCGTGCCGACATGGGCGAAGCCGCGCCCCACGAGGAGATCATGCCCGCCGAGCTGGGTGACTTCGACGCCATCATGGAGATTGTCGGAGGCTGCGACGCCATCGTCCATTTCGGCGCGGCTCCGATGGAAAGGCCGTGGGCGGAAGTCCTCGAGTCCTCCATCAAGGGCGGCTACCACGTGTACGAGGCGGCGAGGCGGCACGGCATCAGGCGGATCGTCTACGCCAGTTCCATACACGCGGTCGGATACGTGCGCCGGGAGGAAGGCGCGGACACGGACACGCCCCACCGCCCGGATTCGCTCTACGGCGTGTCCAAGTGCTTCGTCGAGGATCTCGCCTCGATGTATTTCCACAAGTTCGGCATCGAGTCGGCCCTGCTGCGCATCAATTCATGCTTTCCGGAACCTGCTGACCGGCGCCACCTGGCAACCTGGATGAGTTTCCGGGACCTGGTGCAGCTGGTGGAGAGATGCCTCGTCGCCGAACGCATCGGCCACTGTGTGATCTACGGAATCTCGGACAACCGCGAACGGTTCTTCAGCAACGACAAGGTGCGCCATGTCGGATACATGCCCCGGGACTCGGCGGAGGATTACCGGGCGAAGGTCGAAGCCGCTACCGAACCGGGCAACCCATTTGCCCCGGGCGTGGAATTTGTCGGCGGCGTCTTCTGCGAGTTCGGCCACCCGGACGACTGACCGTCAGCCGATTCCCTGCAGCCGGCGGGCCAGTTCCCCGTGCCGGACCTGCAGTGCGGTCAGGTCAAGACCGGGAATTTCACCGGCCCGCACCCGCCAGTTCCCCGCCACCATCACGTCGTGGGCTTTGCGGGCGCCACACAGGACCAGCGCCGCCAGGGGATCTCCTGCCCCAGAAAAATTCGGTTCATCCGGTCGGAACAGGGCGAGGTCCGCCTGCATTCCGGGTGCGATGGCCCCGATATCGGTCCTGCCCAGGCAGCCTGCGGATCCCGTGGTTGCCCAGCGCAGGGCGTCCAGATGGCTCACCGATGCCGCGCCATAGCGCAGTCGCTGCAACAGGAATGCCTGCCTGACCTCCTGGACCATGTTGGAACCGTCGTTGGAGGCGGATCCGTCCACCCCCAGGCCCAGCCGGCAGCCCGCACGCTCCAGTTCCAGAGTCCGGCACTGCCCGGAACCCAGCAGCATGTTCGAACTCGGGCAATGGGTAACGCCCACACCCGCCTCCCCCAGCATGCCCATTTCCCGGTCGTCGAAGTGAATCCCGTGGGCCAGCCAGACATCGTCCGCCAGCCAATCCACGGATTCCAGGTAGTCGAGCGGCCGCATGCCGTACTCGCGCTCGCAAAAGACGTTTTCGTCCTCCGTTTCCGCCAGGTGGGTATGCAGCCGGACTCCCCGATCCCGGGCCAGGGCCGCCGTCTCGACCATCAGCTCCCGCGACACGCTGAACGGCGAGCAGGGCGCCAGCGCGACCTGCAGCATCGAACCGGACGCAGGATCATGGTACCGGTCCACCAGCCGCGCCGAGTCCGCCAGGATCTCGTCCCGGTCCTGGACCACCGACGCGGGGGGCAGCCCCCCCTGATCCTCGCCGAGACTCATGGAGCCCCGCGTGAGGACCGCGCGCTGCCCGATCCGCCGCAGCGTCTCAACCTGGACATCGATGGCGGATACGGCTTCGGGGGGGAAGAGATAGTGGTGATCCGCGCTGGTGGTGCAGCCGGACAGCAGGAGCTCCGCACAGGCCAGTTCCGTGGCCACCTCCACCATTTCCAGATCAAGGCCGGCCCAGATCGGGTACAGGCTCTTCAGCCAGGGGAACAGCGCCTTGTCCAATGCCCGGGGGCAGGCCCGGGTAAGGGTCTGGTAGTAGTGATGATGGGTGTTGATCAGGCCGGGCAGTAACACCGACTCCGATGCGTCGATGGTCTCTTCCACCGGGCCCGCGGGTTCTTCACCGGCTGCAAGCACTTCCGAAATGACCGTGCCTTCCACCACCACGCCACCGTCCGCGGGGGCATCCGCAAGAACAGCCAGCGGGTTTCTGAACCAGATACGGCGATCAGGCGGTTGCATGATTGGGTTCGGCCGTGAAAGGCTCCGAAGTGTACTTCCTTTCCATGACGCGTGGTCCAATCACGCAATCGTTTTCGATTCGTTTTCCATCCTTGTCGGCGGCAAAATGACCGGCGCACTGTATGCCAATCCGGATAAAAGACCGGAACCGCCGGGAACAGTACCGGTGAACACGAACCACGTTTGCTGACGCACGCTGCAGGTGTGAATCTTCCGGCTTTGGCAGGGCGGCGAATGTCACCTGCCCACGGCATATGGTTCATAATTAGTGTATGTCGCGCACCAATTTCAATATCGATGATTCGGCCTGAGCGCAAGCGAATCGGCCACAGGACCGAGCCCCTTTGTGCAGTATGGCCGCATTTTTTCCGACCGGCGCCAACGCCGGAGCCGGCACTGCAGGCGAGGTACGGGGCAACCCCGGGATCCAGTTCATGACCGGCATGCCGTTACAGGGGTCCGGTCGTTCCGGGTGACGATGATTGCCATGCCGGATACCGGTTCCATCGCACTGATCTTTTCCGTCTTCCTTCTCGCGGGCGCGGTAAAGGGTGTGGTCGGTCTGGGGCTCCCGACCGTGAGCCTCGGTCTTTTGGCAACCACTTTTGATCTCACCACCGCCATGGCGCTGATGGTCGTGCCTTCCCTTGCCACCAATCTCCTGCAGGCAGTGGTCGGCGGCAACGGCCGGATGCTGATCCGACGGCTCTGGCCGTTTCTTGCCGCCGCGGCAGTCACGATCTGGGTTGGTGCGGCAGCACTCGTCAGCGTCGATCTCGCGCTGCTCTCCGGCCTCCTCGGAATCCTTCTGGCGGCCTATGCCGTGCAGGGACTCGCGGGGGTGGGGATTTCGGTCCCCGCACCCTGGCAGGTATGGGCCGGACCGGCCTTCGGCACGATGAACGGCATTCTCACCGGGATGACCGGTTCTTTCGTGGTCCCGGGCGTGCTCTACCTGCAGGCGATCGGCCTCGGGCGGGATGAACTGGTACAGGCGATGGGGATGCTGTTCACCGTCTCGACCCTGGCGCTTGCTCTCTCGCTCCGGAACCACGGCCTGCTCGACGGGGAACTCGGCCTCACCTCGACTGCCGCCCTGCTGCCGGCCTTTCTCGGCATGGCGCTCGGGCAGTCGGTGCGCAGGCGCCTGTCCGAGGCCCGTTTCCTCCGGGTATTCTTCCTCGCCGTGCTGGCACTCGGGATCTATATCCTGGTCAATGCCGCGCTGGGCCTCAGGTAGGACCGTTCAGGGACGATCCCCGCAACAGGACAAATTTCCCGCTGCTGCCCGGCAAATTCCGGTATCGCCCCGACCGGATCGGAAGCCATACTCGACAGGCCTTCCGATTCGTATTATCTTGCGCCGGGCCGGAGCGACGGCGTCGCACCGGCGCCCCATGATGGACTGATTTGCCCACCGGGACCGTATCCATATGAACCTGCACCGAATGCTCCTCGCCCGTGCCGAGGCCGGTAACCCGGTCCGCGTCGGGCTGGTCGGCGCCGGCAAGTTCGGCACCATGTACCTGTCCCAGGCAGCCCGTACCCCGGGCATCCACATAATGGCCCTTGCCGACCTGAATCCCGACCGCGCGTACGCCGCCTGCGCGCGCGTTGGAGGCTACGACACCTCGGTCACCGGCTTCGACGCGGCCCGCAAGGCCGGTACTACCCATGTGACCGACGACCCGATGGCGCTGGTTGCTGCCGACGGAATCGACGTCGTGATCGACGCAACCGGCAATCCGGCCGCCGGCATTGCACACGCGCTTGGCGCAATCGAACACGGCAGGCATATCATCATGGTCAATGTCGAGGCCGATGTGCTGGCTGGCCCCCTACTCGCCGCGCGGGCACGCCGGGCAGGCGTGGTCTATTCGATGGCCTACGGCGACCAGCCGGCGCTGATCGCCGAGCAGGTCGACTGGGCCCGGGCCTCGGGTTTCGAAGTGGTTGCCGCCGGCAAGGGCACAAAGTATCTCGATGGCTATCACCACATCACACCCGACGATGTCTGGCAGCATTACGGGCTCACGCCGGAGGAAGCCCGGGCGGGCGGCATGAACCCGCAGATGTTCAATTCCTTCCTTGACGGAACCAAGTCGGCCATCGAGATGGCCGCCGTGGCCAACGCCACCGGCTTGACGCCGGCGCCGTCCGGGCTCTCCTTCCCGCCCTGCGGGGTGCATGATCTACCCCACTTCATGCGCCCGCAGGCCGAGGGCGGATTACTGCATCACAAGGGCCAGGTCGAGGTGATCTCGTCGGAGGAGAGGGACGGCCGGCATGTCGCCGGCGACCTTCGCTGGGGCGTGTACGTGGCATTCGAGGCGCCGAGCGCCTATGTCAGGGACTGTTTCCGCGAATACGGACTCGTGACCGACACGACCGGACGATACTCCGCGCTCTGGAAACCCTACCACCTGATCGGGCTCGAACTCGGCATCTCGGTCGCTTCCGCCGCCCTGCGGGGCGAACCCACGGGCCAGGCCGACGGTTTCCGGGGCGACGTGGTCGCAACCGCCAAGCGGGATCTGAAACCCGGCGACCGCCTCGACGGCGAGGGCGGCTACACGGTCTACGGCAGGTTGATGCCCGCCGCCGACAGCCTGGCTGCCGGCGGCCTGCCTGTCGGCCTTGCCAGCGACGTTACCCTCAAGAACCCGGTTGCCCGCGACACGCCGCTCACCTGGGCTGATGTCGAGACGCCACCCGGGATGCAGGCAGTGAGGATCCGCCGCGAGATGGAAACGATGTTCGCACCATCCCGTGAACATGCCGCAAGATAATCGCTAGGTATCGGTCAGGCAACCACCCGGATTGGAAGGGCGCCTGCACTGTGATTTGCAGATCTTCCCTGTTTCCCGTACGGGATGGAACACCGCGCCCCTACGGTTTCGACGCCCCGTGTCGACCCGGTTCGAAATGTCTTCATTCGGCCGGAATCCGGAATCCGGAATCAGAATGTTTCATTTAAATTATTTTTATCAAAAATATACAGTCAATAATTAATCTAGAATTATCAACATCGGCAGGACCTTTTCCAGAGTGCGGCATGATGGGTTTGACGCGGGAACCGGCTATCCGCTTCCCTGGGCCGGGTCAGCCGATCACCCGGCAGACTGCGCATTGGCTCTATGCGCAACTATTTTCCTCTATGCGCAAATAAAAACGTCTATACGCAAGAATGATGTCGAAACTGATGAACAGGACCAATTCAGGGAAGTCACTGAAAACGAAGTTCTGGGGCTCCATGAGGGCAACTTCGCACAATACCGGATAAAACCGCCGCAGTTCAGGGAATGGCGGGACACCTTGAACCGGACGAGGACCCGGCAAGCCGCTGTGGTGGGACACGATCAATGAAAGATCAGGACCGAATCGCCATGGCCCGCACTATGCGTTGCCGAGGGAAGCTTCCGCCGTCATAATCACACCCCTAGCCATTCCCCCCCTTAAACGAGCGGGGCCATTTCAGATTGGAGAACGGGGCATGACCGGGTCGGGCTCAAGCCATTCCGTCGTGCCGTTGAATTCCTGCCGGATTTTACCTACACTTGCTGAGTTCTGACTATTTGGTCAGCTTTTTCAACAGCCCGCCATGACCAGAACCAACGAGGACACACCGCCCGATCACCTGCTTGCGCTGCGCGGCATGACACGGTCGTTCCCCGGCGTGCTTGCCAACGACGACGTGCATCTCACCCTCGGCGCGGGAGAGATTCATGCCCTCCTCGGCGAGAACGGCGCCGGCAAGTCCACCCTGGTGAAAATGATCTACGGCATCCTGAAGCCCGATGCCGGGGACATCCTCTGGAAGGGCCAGCGGGTCTCGATTACCAGCCCGGCCTATGCCCGCAGCCTGGGCATTGCCATGGTTTTCCAGCATTTCTCGCTGTTCGATTCCCTGACGGTGTTCGAGAACATCGTACTTGGCATGGACAAACGGGAGAGCAGTTCAGAACTGCGCAAGGAAATCACCGAGATCTCCCGGCACTACGGCCTGCCACTGGATCCGGACCGGTACGTCTACACCCTGTCCGTGGGAGAGCGCCAGCGCATCGAGATCATCCGCTGCCTGTTGCAGAAACCGGGGCTGCTAGTCATGGACGAGCCGACCTCGGTGCTGACACCGCAGGAAGTGGAGAAGCTGTTCGAGACTCTGCGTCAGCTCGCCGCAGAGGGCATGGCGATTCTCTACATCAGCCACAAGCTGGACGAAATCAAGGCGCTGTGCAGCCGCGCCACCATACTGCGCGGCGGCCGGGTGGTGGATTCGGTGGCGGTCGAGCACGAAACACCGCACACCCTGGCGGCAAAGATGATGGGCGAGGCACTGGCGGCGGAGCCCGAACCGAAAGACCACACCCCCGGGGAGATCCGTCTGGCCCTGGATCACCTGGACGTTCCGTCGGTGAACGAGTTCGGCATCCCGCTCAGGGACATCAGCCTCGATGTGCGCGCCGGGGAAATCCTCGGCATCGCCGGGGTCGCCGGCAACGGACAGGACGAATTCCGCACGGCCATCAGCGGTGAGGTCACCGTGGCAGCGGGGCAGGTCCGGATTGACGGCACGGACTGCGGCCACCGGGGTCCCAATGCCCGGCGAATGATGGGCCTTTCTTCCATTCCCGAGGAACGCCTCGGCCACGGCGCGGTGCCCAGTCTGAGCCTGTCCGAGAACAGCCTATTGACGTCCTTCCTCCGTCTCGGGCTGCTCTCCGGGGGCTTCATCAACCGCGGCGCCTGCGACCGTTTCACCGACGATGTCATTGAACAGTTCCGGGTCAAGGCGAACGGTGCGCAGGCACCGGCGGAGAGTCTCTCCGGGGGCAACCTGCAGAAGTTCATCGTCGGGCGGGAGATTCGCCAGAACCCGGAGCTTCTGGTGGTATCCCAGCCCACCTGGGGGGTGGACGCCGGTGCTGCCCGGGCCATCCACGACGCCCTGCGGGATCTTGCCGCCGCGGGCACCGCGGTGCTGGTGATATCCCAGGACCTGGACGAACTCATGCAGATCAGCGACCGCATTGCCGCCATCTGTGCCGGGGCCGTGTCCGCAACCTACCCGGTGGACCAGGTCACCATGGAACAGATCGGCCTGCTTATGGCCGGGGCAAGTTCTCTTGAGCACGCCGAGGAGGCGGTCCATGCTGATTAAGCTGGTCAGGCGCCCCGAGGCGTCCCGGACGATGGCGCTCCTGTCCCCGCTGATTGCGCTGGCGTTGACCCTCCTGTCGGGCATCGTCCTTTTCATGTTCATGGGCGCGAATCCCGGCGAGGCGCTGTACGCCTTTTTCATCGAGCCGCTGACATCCCTCTACGGCTGGGGCGAACTCGGGGTGAAGGCCACACCGCTGGTGCTGATCGCGATGGCGCTGTCCATCGGTTTTCGCGCCGGGGTCTGGAACATCGGCGCCGAGGGCCAACTGACCCTGGGCGCCATCTGCGGCGGCGGCGTCGCCCTTTGGTTCCATGACACCGAGGGTTTCTGGCTCCTGCCGCTGATGGTGATTTGCGGCATTCTCGGGGGCATGGCCTGGGCCGCGATCCCGGCCTTCCTGCGCACCCGCTTCAACGCCAACGAGATCCTGGTCAGCCTGATGCTGACCTACGTCGCCACCCTGCTCCTCAGCTATCTGGTTCACGGCCCCTGGCGGGATCCGGACGGCTTCAATTTTCCCGAATCCCGGGTGTTCAACGACTCCGCCACGCTGCCGATGATCCTGGGTGGTACCCGGCTGCACTTCGGTTGGCTGCTGGCCCTGGCCGCGGTGGCGGGGGCCTGGGTGCTCATGGCGCGCACCATCATCGGGTTCCAGGTCAAGGTCATCGGCGAGGCGCCGGCGGCGGGCCGATACGCCGGCTTCAGCATCAACCGGGTCATCTGGTTCACCCTGATGCTGAGCGGCGGTGCCGCGGGACTTGCCGGGCTGGTGGAGGTGGCGGGCCCCATCGGCCAGCTCCAGCCTTCCATTTCCCCGGGCTATGGCTTTACCGCCATCATCGTCGCCTTCGTCGGACGCCTGCACCCGGTGGGGGTCCTGCTGGCGGGCCACCTGGTGGCACTCAGCTATCTCGGCGGGGAGTCCGCCCAGATCACCCTCAACCTGCCCCTCGCGGTCACCGGGGTGTTCCAGGGCATGCTGCTGTTCTTCCTTCTGGCCTGCGACGTGCTGATCCACTACCGCATCCGGCCGGCCCATGCCGTCGCGGTCAAGGAGGCCTGATGGAAATCCTGGTCCCTACCCTGCTGACGATCATCACCGCGGCCACACCGCTCCTGTTCGCCGCCATCGGCGAGATGGTGACGGAGAAATCCGGCGTGCTCAACCTCGGTGTGGAGGGGATGATGCTGGTCGGCGCGGTGGTGGCATTCGCCACGGTGCACCATACCGGCAGCGCGTTCCTCGGGATCCTGGCAGGCATCATCGCCGGGGCCGGGATGTCCGCGATCTTCGGGATCCTGGTGCTCGGCCTGCAGTCCAGCCAGGTGGCCACCGGCCTTGCCCTGACCATTTTCGGCGTCGGCCTCAGCGCCCTTTGGGGACAGAGCCTGGTGGGGGTGGCCTACGAGGGCCTGCCCAAGCTCTCCGTTCCGTTTCTGTCCGACATTCCCCTGGTCGGGCCGTTGCTGTTCAACCACGACATCCTGGTCTACGGCTCCTTCGCCGTGGTCGTCGCGGTGGTCTGGTTCCTCGGCCATACCAGGCCTGGCCTGGTTCTGCGCGCCGTGGGCGATTCCCACGACGCGGCCCATGCCATCGGCTATTCCGTCCTCAGGATCCGGTTTTTAGCCATCCTGTTCGGCGGCGCCATGGCCGGGATCGCGGGGGCCTACCTGTCCCTCGCCTACTCGCCGCTCTGGATCGAGAACATGAGCGCGGGGCGGGGCTGGATCGCCCTGGCGCTGGTGGTGTTTGCCACCTGGCGGCCCTGGCGGGTGCTGGTGGGGGCGTATCTCTTCGGCGGCATCACCATCCTGCAGCTCCATGCCCAGGCGTTCGGGGTGGGCATACCCTCCCAGGTGATGTCCATGCTGCCCTATCTCGCCACCATCCTGGTGCTGGTTCTCATTTCACGGGACCAGAACAAGATCAAGCGCAATGCCCCGGCCTGTATCGGCAAGCCGTTCCACCCCACCGCCTGATCCGGCCCTGGACATGACCGCAACGGGACGCAAGATCACGCCGCTCGGCAATCGACGCCGCGACCAGATCCTCCGGGCGGCGGAAGCGGAATTCGAGAAATACGGCTACGAGGGCGCCCGCATACAGCGAATCGCGGATCTCGCCGAGGTGCCCAAGGCCAACGTGCATTACTACTTCGCCAGCAAGTCCACCCTCTATGACGCGGTGTTGTCCAACGTGGTGGACCTGTGGAACGCTGCCCTGGCTCCCATCGACGCCGAGGCCGATCCCGCCACCGTGCTCGAGGACTATATCCGCATGAAGGTGGAGCTGACCCGGCTCTACCCCGCCGCCACCCGGATATTCGCCCAGGAAATGCTGGGCGGATGGCAGCATCTCAGTGAACACCTGAAACGGGAGACCCGGGCATGGACCGAGCACCTGGCGACCGAGATCGAGAACTGGATCCGGCAGGGGCGCATCCTTCCCGTGGATCCCTTCCACCTGATTTTCGTCATCTGGGCCACTACGCAGCACTACGCCGAGTCCGGCACCCAGGTGAAATCCATTTACCGCAAGAACAGCTTGACGCGGCAGGACCATGACCGCCTGGCGGATTCCCTGGTCACCATGGTGCTCCGGGTCTGCGGACTGGAGCCTGTCGGCCACGACCAACGCGCCTGATGGAAGCCCACGCCCACGAATGGCTGAACCTGTTGCTGCGGTGGATCCATTTCATCGTGGGTATTGCCTGGATCGGCGCGTCGTTCTACTTCAACTGGCTCGAAAACAATCTGGACCGCAAACCGCCCCAGGATGAAGGCATTGACGGCAACCTCTGGGCAGTGCATGGCGGCGGTTTCTACTACCTGAAGAAATTCTCCACCGGTCCCGAAAGGCTGCCTTCCTCCCTGCACTGGTTCAAGTGGGAGGCCTATACCACCTGGCTTTCCGGTGTTGCCCTGCTCGTCCTCATCTACTATTTCAACGCCCGTGCCTGGCTCATCGACCCGTCCGTCAGGGACCTGGAGCCCTGGCAGGGAATTGCCACGGGGATTGCCTCGCTGGTCGTATCGTGGTTCGTCTACGACGGGCTCTGCAGGGTGTCCAGGGAGAGACCGGGGCTGCTGACGGCCATGGTGTTCGGTTGGTTCGCACTGCTCGCCTTCATCCTGACCCAGTTGCTGAGCGGCCGCGCCGCCTACATTCACGTGGGCGCCGCCATCGGCACGGTGATGGTGGCCAACGTGTTTTTCGTCATCATCCCGGCGCAGCGGGAGCTGGTGTCGGCACTGAAGGAAAGGCGGCCGACGGATCCGGGGCATGGCAGGAACGGGCTGCTGCGATCCCGCCACAACAACTACTTCACCCTGCCGGTCCTGTTCACCATGATCAGCAGCCACTTCCCCAGCACCTACGGAAACAGCCTGAACTGGCTGGTGCTGGTCCTGCTGGCGCTGGTGAGCATCGCGGTGCGCCACTACTTCAATGTGCGCCATCTTGGCAATCGCCTGGCCTGGATCCTGCCCGCGGCGTTCCTCGCCATGGTCGGCCTGATGTGGCTGACCGCGCCGCGCCCGGCCGGCCAGGGCGGGGTACTCGTGAGCGACGCCGAGGCCAGTGCCATCGTCACCACCCACTGCGCGGGCTGCCATGCCGCCAAACCCACGTTTCCCGGCTTCATCACCGCGCCCAAGGGCATCGAGCTCGACACCATGGACAAGATCCGCATCCACCGGGTTGCCATCAACCAGGTCACCGTCTTGACGAAGACCATGCCGCTCGGCAATCTCACCGGCATGCTGGACGAGGAGCGTACCGCCCTAGGGCACTGGGTACAGATACAGGAAAACGCACAATGACCTCCCCCTATCCGCGTGACATGATCGGCTACGGGGCGCACCCGCCCCATCCCCGCTGGCCGGGCAATGCCCGGGTGGCGGTCCAGTTCGTGGTCAACTACGAGGAGGGGGGCGAGAACAACATCCTGCACGGCGACCCGGCCTCGGAGGCCTTCCTTTCCGAAATCGTCGGTGCCCAGCCATACCCGGGTATCCGCCATGCCAACATGGAGTCCATCTACGAATTCGGCTCACGGGCCGGCTTCTGGCGCCTGCACCGCCTGTTTACCGACCGGCGCATACCGGTCACCGTGTTCGGCGTCGCCATGGCCCTGGAGCGCAACCAGCCCGCGGTGGATGCCATGCTGGCGGCCGATTGGGAAATCGCCAGCCACGGCTGGCGCTGGATCGACTACCAGTTCATGTCGGAAGCCGAGGAAATCCGGCACCTGGAACACGCGGTGGACATCCACACCCGGGTCACCGGCAAGGCGCCGGAAGGATTCTACCTAGGCCGCACCAGTCCCAATACCCATCGCATCACCGCCGAGTACGGACGATTCGTCTACAGCGCGGATAGCTATGCAGACGAATTGCCGTACTGGATCCTGGATCATGCGAAACCACTGCTCATCGTGCCTTATACTCTGGATGCCAACGACATGCGTTTTGCCACTGCCCAGGGATTCAACAGTGGAGAGCAGTTTTTCACCTATCTGAAAGACTCCTTCGATGTCCTGTACGCAGAGGGCGAGACGAACCCGCGGATGATGTCCGTGGGGCTTCACTGCCGCCTTGCGGGACGCCCCGGGCGCGCCCAGGCGCTGGCGAGATTCCTCGACTACGTCCAGGCCCATGACCATGCCTGGCTGTGCCGCCGCATCGATATCGCCAGGCACTGGCACCAACACTTTCCCTCCGACAGTTCATGAACGACAACAAGACGGATTTCTCCCAGCACTGGGTCAATCTTGGCTCCGCCCGCCTGGGGGCCGCGGCGGTGGCCTGCAGCGACGATTTCTTCGCGCCCATGCATCGCATGCTGAAAGACAGGCCCCCGGTATGGAAGGAAGGCAAGTACGACGACAACGGCAAATGGATGGACGGATGGGAATCACGGCGCAAGCGCGGACCGGGCAACGACTGGTGCATCGTCCGCCTGGCGCGGCCCGGGGTGATCCACGGCATCGAGATCCAGACCACCCATTTCACCGGGAACTATGCGCCCGCCGCCTCGGTGGAGGCGTGTTACCACGAAAGCGGCGAGCCCGGCGACAACGACCAGTGGGTGGAGATCCTCGCCCGGCACGACCTCCAGGGCGACAGCGAGCATGCCTTCGGGATCAGTCACACCGGCGTCTTCACCCACGTCCGTCTCACCATCTACCCGGACGGCGGCATCGCCCGGCTGCGGGTCTATGCCGAACCCAGGGTGGACTGGGCGGCCATCGGCGAGAATGAACTGGTGGACCTGGCCGCGGCCCTGAACGGCGGCGTGGCGCTGACCTGCAACGACCAGCATTTCGGCGACATCCGAAACCTGCTTGCCCCGGGGCGGGGGCTCAACATGGGAGACGGCTGGGAAACCCGCAGACGCAGGGAGCCCGGGTATGACTGGGTCATCATCGCCCTGGCCCATCCGGGCCGCATTCACCAGATCGAGATCGACACCGCTCATTTCAAGGGCAACTACCCGGATCGCTGCGAGATCCGGGGGGCCATGGTACGTGCCGCCACGGTGGCAAGCCTGCCCCGGCGGAGCGAGGACTGGCAGGTGCTGCTGCCGGCATCCAAGCTGGAGGCCGACCAGGTCCATCACTTCGAAAAGTCGGTGACGGACATCGGCGCCGTTTCCCACGTACGCGTGAACATTTTCCCGGACGGCGGGATCAGCCGCCTGCGCCTGTTCGGCACCGTGGAGACGATATGAGGGTCCTGGAGCCGGTGCCGCTGACCCGCAACGCCTTCTCGGCATTCGGTGAGGTCATCGAACTCGAGGGCGTCAGGCAGATTCCCATCAACCGGGGGCTGACCACGCGCTACCACGACCTCTTCACCATTGACTGCAGCGCCGAAGGCGGGCATCCCATTGTCAACGTGTTCCGCACGGATCCTCTGCCGCTGCCGCACAGGGTGGAGGTCATGGAGCGGCACCCGGTCGGCAGCCAGGCCTTCCTGCCCCTGGATCAGGATCCGTTCCTCGTACTGGTAGCATCGCAGGGAGACACCGTGTCCGCCGAGGACCTGGTTCTTTTCCGGACCAACGGCCGCCAGGGGGTGAATTTCTTTCGCAACACCTGGCACCATTTCCAGATCGTGACCGGGCAAAGACGGGATTTCATCGTCGTGGACCGGGCCGGCCCCGGG
>JAJDTE010000131.1:0-8335 GCA_022827325.1 Gammaproteobacteria bacterium
TCCAACCCGGAGGACTACGCGGACTGGCTGCGGGCGTACTGCACCGGCAAGGATCCCCTGTTCCATACCGTGCTGGATGCGAACGGCCGTCCCGCCGGCATTGCCAGCTACCTGCGAATCCATCCGGAGGCTGGCTGTATCGAGGTGGGGCATATCCACTTCTCCCCCCTGCTCCAGCGCACCATCGCTTCCACGGAAGCCATGTTCCTGATGATGAGCCGGGTGTTCGATGAACTCGGCTACCGGCGCTACGAATGGAAGTGCGATGCCCTCAACGCGCCATCGAGACGGTCCGCGGAGCGCCTGGGCTTCACCTTCGAAGGGATATTCCGTCAGGCCACGGTGTACAAGGGGCGCAACCGGGATACCGCATGGTTCGCGATGATCGACAGGGACTGGCCGCGCATTCGTGAATCATTCGAGCGCTGGCTGGACCCGGGCAATTTCGACGACCAGGGCCGCCAGCGGCGCCCGCTCGAGACCATGGGCTGACGCGGCATCAGGCGGAAACCAGGGCCAGCCACAGGAAAAACGGCATCGACACCATCCCGAGCAGGGTCTGCGCCGCGGCGGTGGTGGCGTACAGATCGGCGTCTCCGCCCATCATGCGTGCCACGATATAGCCATGTGCGGCTGCGGGTGTGGTGGCGCAGGCCATCGCCGCCACCAGGGGCACGCCTGACATCCCGGCCGCCAGGCCGATCTCCAGCACCAGCAACGGAAAGAGTACCGACTTCCCCAGCAGGCCGTACAGCATCTCCACCCGCGGCCGGAAAACCGAACGGACCCGAAGCGCGGCTCCCACCGTCAGGAGGCCGATGGCCAGACCCGCCTGGGCGACCAGGTCCACCGCGACCAGGACCGGCTCGTAGATCGGTACGGCGAGCAGATTGAACGCAAGGCCCGCAAACGCACCGAGTACCATCGGGTTGCGTGCCGTTGCTGCGAGGGTGTGACGCCAGCCCGATCCTTCCCGCGCCACGGTTCTTGTGATGACAAGGACATTGATGACGTTCAGGGGCAGCACCGTCAACGCGATCACCAGCGCAACCAGGGCAAGCCCCTCGGCGCCGGCGTACTTGTCCATCACGGCCAGGGCGATGAACGCGTTCCAGCGCGAGGTGGTCTGGAACACGCTGCTGTAGGTTGGCCCGTCCATGGAAATGATCCTGCCGCGGGCGACATTCAGCAGGAAAAGCAGAACGAAGATGATCGCCAGCGCGGCGAGATAGGACACGATCAGGGCATCCAGTGACAGGGCCGCGAGGTCCGCGTTGATGAGCGCATGGAACAGGAGTACCGGGAACAGGAACCAGAATCCCAGCTGTTCCACCCCTTCCCACTGCTCCCGGGAAATCACCCCGCAGCGCCTGAGGGCCCAGCCGAGGGCAACGACCAGGAATACCGGCAGGAGGCTTTCGAATACGGCGACCATCAGCGGTCCGGGAGCGCCCGCCAGTCCCCCCGGAGGGTGGCGGGAGTGGTGCCGGGACAGACCTGCGCAATACCGGTCCGTGTGACAGTCACCGTGCCCGGGGCCGTCGCTGCCGTGGATCCGGTCTGCAGGTCGGGAAGAGACGGTTTCAAGAGCAAGGGCCCGGTGTCCGGATTGCGGGTTGTTGACAGGCCCGCCATCGGCGGTGACATGCCGATGATGGCGCTTCAGTACCACCGGCAGCTGCGGGGATCATAGCGGCAAACCTGTCACGGTCAACACGGGTTTTCCATCATCGGCCGATTCCCGGCGGGCGCACCTGATCCCCTGCCCCGGATCCGGGCGGCGAAAACGCCCTAATCGGCTTTACCGAATGAGCGGTTGCCCGTACCATTGCCCCATGCCAAAACACACCATTACCTGTACCGCCAAAGCCAGAATTCCCACCCGGTACGGCGAATTCCAGCTCTGCCACTTCGTCAACTCCCGCGACGACAAGTCCCACCTGGCCTTTGTCATGGGGGACCTCACGGACGGGAGGGAAGTGCTCACCCGGGTGCATTCGGAATGCTTCACCGGGGATGTGCTCGGATCCCTGCGCTGCGACTGCGGCGAACAGCTTGACCTGGCGCTCGGCCGGATCGCGGAAGCCGGCCGGGGCGTGGTTGTCTACATGCGCCAGGAGGGGCGCGGCATCGGCCTGCCCAAGAAGATCGAAGCCTACAACCTGCAGGACGAAGGACACGATACGGTGGACGCCAATATCATGCTGGGACACCAGCCGGACGAGAGGGAATACTCCCTTGCCGCGAGGATCCTGGAAGACCTCGGCGTCCAGTCGATCCGGCTCATGACCAACAATCCACTCAAGATCCGGGCCCTGGAGGCGGAGGGCATCGCCGTGCTGGAACGGGTCCACGTTGAAAGCACCGTGCATCCGGAAAACGAACGCTACCTCCAGACAAAGAAGCGGCGCATGGATCACCTGCTGTCCCTGGACCAGGGTCCCCGGGACCGGGCGGTCGGAGACTGACGGCCGGGCGGCCGCCCCGAACATCCCGCACCGCCTTGGGCATGCGGCATGGATCAGGGGCCGGCGGACTGGTAAAGTCGCCGGAACCCGCGGCCACCGCAACCCGGTAAACCCCAGGCATCCGCCCATGGACTACGCACTCGATTACCCGGAAATCCGCGCCGAGGTGCGCAAGCTCTGCGCCCGGTTCCCCGGCGAATACTGGCGGCGGTGCGACCGGGAACACGCGTATCCGGAAGAGTTCGTCCGGGCCCTGACGGAGGCCGGCTACCTGTCCGTGTTGATTCCGCAGGAGTATGGCGGGGCGGATCTTCCCATTTCCGCCGCGGCGGCCATCCTGGAGGAGATTCACCACAGCGGCTGCAATGCCGCCGCCTGCCATGCCCAGATGTACACCATGGGCACGGTTCTCCGGCACGGCTCCCAGGACCAGAAATCCCGCTACCTGCCGGGCATTGCAGAAGGCTCGCTCAGGCTGCAGGCCTTCGGTGTCACCGAACCCACCAGCGGCACCGACACCACTGCCCTTCGCACCTTCGCCCGCCTGGAAGACGGCCACTACATCGTCAACGGACAGAAAATCTGGACCTCCCGGGCGGCGCATTCCGACCTGATGCTGCTGCTGTGCCGGACAACGCCGCTGGAGCAGGTCGAAAAACGCACCGACGGGCTTTCGGTGCTCCTGGTGGACATGCGGGAAGTCCCGGACGGGACGCTCACCATACGCCCCATACGCACCATGATGAATCATGCCACCACGGAGGTGTTCTTCGACGACATGCCGGTGCCGCGTTCCGCCCTGGTGGGCGAGGAGGGCCGGGGATTCCGCTACATCCTTTCAGGCATGAACGCCGAGCGCATACTGATCGCGGCGGAATGTGTCGGCGACGCGAAGTGGTTCATCGGCAGGGCCACGGCCTATGCCTGCGAACGCAGGGTCTTCGGACGTCCCATCGGCCAGAACCAGGGGATCCAGTTCCCCATCGCCCAGGCCTATGCCGGAATGCGGGCGGCGGAACTGGTGCTGCGGGAGGCGGTCCGGCTGTACGACCTGGGCGAGAACCCCGGGGAGGAAGCCAACATGGCCAAGATGCTCTGCGCCGATGCGTCCTGGTCGGCCGCCGAAGTCTGCGTGCAGACCCATGGCGGGTTCGGATTTGCCGAGGAATACGACATCGAGCGCAAGTTCCGGGAGGCACGCCTGTACCAGGTGGCGCCAATATCCACCAACCTGGTTCTGAGCTATATTTCCGAGCACGTACTCGGCATGCCGCGGTCCTATTGACATGGCAATGAACAATTCCGTCACTCGCGTCACCTCCAGTCACTGGGGCGCCTTCCGGGTCACCACGGAGAATGGTCGCATTGCCGCCGTGACTCCGTTCGAAAACGACCCGTGCCCATCGCCGATCTCCGGGATACTGCCGGCTGCGGTGCATCACCGCAATCGTGTCCGGAAACCGTCCATTCGCCGGGGATGGCTTGAAAACGGACCGGGCGAAGCCGGACTTCTCGATGCCCCGAGGGGCCGGGACACGTTCGTGGAACTGCCTTGGGACGAGGCGCTGGACATTGCCGCCCGGGAGATCGACCGGGTCCGCGGGAGTCACGGCAACGAGTCCATCTTCGGCGGCTCCTACGGCTGGGCAAGTGCCGGGCGCTTTCACCATGCGCTGGGGCAGGTTCACCGCTTTCTCAACTGTGCCGGCGGGTATGTGGCTTCGGTTGCGAGTTACAGCACCGCCGCCGCCCAGGCCATCATACCCCATGTATTCGGCATGAACTTCCTGAAGCTCCTCTGGGGCAATCAGAACGCCTGGACGACCATCGCGGAGAACACCCGCCTGCTGGTGATGTTCGGCGGAATCAACCCGAAAAACTCCCAGGTCAGTATGGGTGGCGTGACCCATCACGAAACCCGGACATGGTTCGACGAGTTTGCCCGCAGGGGGATCAGGCGGATCAACATCGCGCCCCAGAGGACGGACACGCCGGACGGGGCGGAATGGATGCCCGTGGTTCCCGGAAGCGACACCGCGCTGATGCTGGCCCTGGCCCACGTGCTGGAGGCCGAGGAGCTGCTTGACCGGGATTTCCTGGCGCGCTGCGCCACGGGCTATCCGCGATTCAGGGCCTACCTCACGGGGGAGTCCGACGGCCGGCCCAAGACCCCGGAATGGGCCGAGGGCCTCACCGGCATTTCTGCGGAGCGAATCCGGCAGTTGGCGCGGGACATGGCCCGTGAACGGACCCTGATCACCGTGTCCTGGTCATTGCAGCGCGCGGAACACGGCGAACAGCCCTACTGGATGGCTGCGGTACTGGCCGCCATGCTGGGGCAGATCGGTCTTCCGGGAGGCGGCATCGGTTACGGCTACGGCGCCATCGGCGGCGTCGGCGTCTCCGTCCGGCGCACCGACGGCCTCACCTTCCCCCAGGGCCGCAATCCGGTCGACATCGCGATACCGGTGGCCCGCATTGCGGACATGCTGCTGCATCCCGGGACGCCGTTCGATTTCAACGGCAGGCGTCTGACCTATCCCGATATCCGCCTGGTGTACTGGTGCGGCGGCAACCCATTTCACCATCACCAGGATCTTCACCGGCTTCACCGGGCCTGGCAGAGTCCCGAAACCATCATCGTGCACGAGCCGTGGTGGACCGCCACCGCCAAACGGGCGGACATCGTGTTCCCCGCAACGACCCCCTGGGAACGGGAGGACATCGGCTGGGCCCGGGGGGATTCCTACCTGATTCACATGCCGAGACTGATCGCGCCCGTGGGGGATGCGCGGAACGACTACGACATCTTCAGCGACCTCGCCGCCCGCATGGGTATTGGCGAACAATTTACCGAAGGCCGGGACAGCAGCGGCTGGATCGGCCACCTCTACCGGCAGTTCCAGGAAAACAATGCCGCAAGGGGGATCGAAATACCTGATCTGGAGGAACTCAGGGAACGCAACTGGATCGATCTGCCGGTACGGGGACCGGAACATGCCCTGGCGCCGTTCGCCGCCTTCAGGGAGGATCCCGGGGGGGCGCCACTGGACACGCCCTCGGGGAAGATCGAGATCTTTTCCGCGACCATAGACGGATTCGGTTACGATGACTGCCCCGGCCATCCGACCTGGATGCCGCCGGGAGAATGGCGCGGCAACAGCGGGCGGTATCCATTGCATCTGGTCTCGCCCCAGCCCGGAGACAAGCTTCACAGCCAACTTGAATGCGCCATCGCCGACCTGCCGGGGGAGCGTCCGGCGCCGGTGACGGTAAACCCGGCCGATGCCGATGCCCGCGGTATTCGCCATGGCGACCCGGTGAAGCTCTACAACGCCCGTGGAATCTGCCTTGCGCAGGCGGTGGTCAGCGGGGACATCATGCCCGGCGTGGTGGCATTGTCCACCGGGAGCTGGTTCGATCCCGACGACAATGGAACCGACACCCAGGGCAATCCGAACGTGCTGACCCGGGATGCGGGCACTTCACGGCTGGGGCAGGGCTGCAGTGCACACAGCTGCCTCGTCGACCTCGCCCCGGACGACGGGAGCCAGACCGTCCCGTAGCCACAGGTTGATGTCGCGATCCTGATTGACGCCGGGCCGGATCTGTCGAATATTGGCCGGCCTGCCCACCTGTATACGGGATACCGCCATGAAGAGAATCTACGATTTCGGTCGCAGGCCGGCGAACCGCAACTACACGGTTGCCGACCTGCAGGCGCTGAAGGGCTCGGGAGAGCGGCTCAGCATGTCCAACCCCAAAGATGCGACTGAGATCAGGGCCTGCGTCGAGGCCGGTATTGACCTGTTCGTCATCTGGGACAGCCAGGTGGAGGAAGCCCGCAGGATTGCCCCGACGCATTTCATGGGTACCGGTATGACCTGGGCACAGTATGCAACGGCGGACGAGATCCTGCAGAACGCCCTGGACCGGATGGAAAAAGGGGCGGACATGTACTACACCCTGCGCTCCTACGACATCCTCGAGATGCTGGCGAAGGAAGGCATCCCGGTACACAGCCACATCGGCCTGATCCCGACGTTCAGCCACTGGTGCGGCGGGTTGCGTGCTTGGGGGCGGACCGCCGACGAGGCCATGGAGGTCTACCGCACGCTCAAGCGCATGGAAGACGCCGGGGTGTTCGCCGTGGAGGTAGAGTGTATTGCCGAGGAGGTGCTGCAGGCAGTCAACGACAGGACTTCGATCGTCACCTTCTCGCTTGGTTCCGGCAATGCCGGGGACGCGGTTTTCCTGTTCGTGGCGGACATCTGCGGGGAAGACAGCGAGGAGGACACGCCGCCCAGGCATGCCCATGCGTTCGGTGACCTCGGCCGGCTGCACCGGCAGATGCACGAGGAACGCGTCGCCGCGCTGAAGGCGTTTCACACCGAGGTGACCGGCAGGCGGTTTCCCTACCCGGAGCAGTGCATCACCATGCGCCCCAACGAACAGGAAAAATTCCTGGAGGCGCTGGACCGGGAGCAAGTCGCCATCTGAATTCCGGTTTTCCCGGTATCAACAGCACTCGATGCGACCAGCCTGCCCGGGCGGCAGGCCCCGGGTGTTTCGCACCTGAAGAACAGGCACTCCCCGGCCTGTATGGCTGATTCCGGCAGTGCTGCCGAATGCGGCGGAGTGGCGGCGTCAGAAGCCCAGAACGCTGTAATTCCCGTCCACGATCAGGCGGATGGAGACGTACAGCCCAAGCAGCGCGGACAGCACCCAGTATGCATTGAGCGTAAGGATGAAAAAGTACACCTCGCCCAGGCTGATATGGCTTTGCCGCTTTGCCACGAAAAAGCTGACCCAGTAGACAGACGTGACGTAGGCCCATTGCCAGAACAGCATGGCCCCGAGAATGCCCACATAGAGCGCCGGCAGGCAATCCACCGTATAGGCCGCATAAAGAACCAGCGTTGGAACAGGGGTAAAAAAGCCGTTTGCGATATCCACGTTGAAACCGTAGGTCCGGCGATCGGAATAGGAATCATCATACTGGCAGTAGGCCGCCCAGACATCGGCCCAGAGGGTGGGCGACAGGATCCGGGGCAACGGAACCCTTGTGGCGAAGAGATCCCGGGCCGGTGACCGGCCGGTCATACGCCGGCGTTCACGCCAATATCCGGTGCGCAACTCCACATAATCCCGCCGGAAGAAGAGACAGATCTCCCAATAGCAGACCAGCAGATTGCTCGTGAAGAACAGGATCAGGTAGGAATGGATGAGGTCAACGTCCCCGTACGCAAGATAGCGGGCGCCGATTCCGGCAAGAGACACGGTCGAGATGAACAGTGCCACGAACAGTCCCGCAGATATCGTCAAGCGGGCCTGGTCTGCTTCCTGTTCGGGGGGTGCCTGGTCGTTGCGGTGCTCGGGCATGGTTCTTGATGCTCTCGGAAAGTCCTGTGTGGCGGTTCTGCGGTTCCCGGCGCCCGGGTTCAATGGCGAAGCTTGAGGCCCGGCCGGTGATGTCCGAATCCCGTCCTTAAGCGGCATGCGACTCCCCCATCAGTACCCAAAGATACGGAACCGCAGCCTCCAGACTCACCTCCTTTGGAAGACTCCGGGGTTGATTTTGTCATATCAGCCAGATACCGTCGATACACTTCGCAGGTCCAGGCCGGATGCGGCGGCCGGGCAATCGCCCCGGGGGCTGCAGACGACCTGCCGCCCTGCCGCATCCTAGACGAGGTTTTCCGGGAACTGACAACAAGTTTGAGAATCCGTGCAAGCCACACCTAACAATCGATCGCCCCGCGGGTCCGCCAAGCAGCCGGAGTCCCGTTCCCTTGGAGACATCGCCCCGGACGAAGTGAATACCGTGGTTACCCAGTACAAGGGGCTTCACGTTACCGGCCTTCAGC
>JAJDTE010000105.1:0-6024 GCA_022827325.1 Gammaproteobacteria bacterium
CATAAGTCCCTGTTTCTGCTCGATTATATATTTTTCCATTTTTTCCGTCCTCTCCATTTCCCGTCCCTCGGGCAGGTTTGTCATAATTCTTTCGGGGGCCCGGCTTCCGCTGCCGAACAGGGTCCGTCCCCACCCGTTGAAAGGCCATCCCCGCCATCCCTGACCCACGCATCGGGCCCCTGTCCGGATGACCCTGGGCGGGGGGATTAAGTTCCCGGGGGGGTATATCTCGGCGCCCGAACGGTAGCGTGGGGCCTTGCCCGGCTGCTACCGCGGCAACGGCGGAAACCGGGTATGCGCGGTGCCGGCGGCACTCCCGCCGAATCAGGAGGCGAGCTGGAACAGCTGTGCCTGCAGTTCCTCGCGTGCGTGGACCTGCTCCTCCAGTTTCTGCCTTTCCCTGTCCACTACCGCCGCCGGCGCCTTGCTCGTGAATCCCGGGTTGTTGACCTTGGCCTCGATCCGGTCGATGTCCCGGTCGAGCTTCTCGATGGCCTTTTTCAGGCGGGTGATCTCGGCGCTCTTGTCGATCAGCCCCTCGAGTGGAATGAGAATGGCCATGTCTCCCAGCAGCGTCATGGCGGATTCGGGTTTCTCCGCGCCGCCCGGCAGCACCGCCACGGACTCCACCCGGCCCACGGCATCCAGGTAGGCCTGGCTGACCTTGAGGATGCGCAGGTCCTCGGCGGACGCGTTCTGCAGCAGCACCGGCACCCGTTTCCCAGGAGCGATGTTCATCTCGCCCTTGATCTGGCGGATGCCGAGAATGAACTGCATCACCCATTCCATCTCCACTTCCGCGGCGCGGTCGATCCGGTCGTCCTCCGGCACCGGATACTTCGCCAGCATGACGGTGTCGCCATCCCGTCCCGCAAGGGGCGCCACCTTCTGCCAGATCTCCTCGGTGATGAACGGCATGATTGGATGGGCCAGCCGCATCATGGTTTCCAGTACGCGCACCAGGGTGCGGCGGGTGCCCCGCAGCTGGTCCGCGCTGCTGGCGGGGTTGCCCAGCACGGGCTTGCACAACTCCAGGTACCAGTCGCAATACCGGTTCCAGACCAGTTCGTAGATTTCCCGGGCGGCGATGTCGAAACGGTAGTCCCGGATGGCATCGGTCACCGCCTGTTCGCTACGCTGCAGGCAGGAGACAATCCAGCGGTCTGCGGCCGACAGTTCCACGTCGGAGCCCTCCTGGCCGCAGTCCCGGCCCTCGGTGTGCATCAGCACGAAACGGGCCGCGTTCCAGATCTTGTTGCAGAAGTTCCGGTACCCCTCGGTGCGGGTCAGGTCGAAGTTGATGTCCCGGCCCGTGGACGCCAGAGCCGCAAACGTGAACCGGAGCGCATCGGTACCGAAACTGGGGATCCCCGAAGGGAAGTCCCTGCGGGTCTGTTTCTCGATCTTCTCCGCCAGGTGCGGCTGCATCATGCCGCTGATGCGCTTGGCCACGAGGTCATCGAGCTCAATGCCGTCGATGAGGTCGATGGGGTCCAGCACGTTGCCCTTGGACTTGGACATCTTCTGCCCGTGGGCATCGCGCACCAGGCCGTGGATGTACACCTGCCGGAACGGCACGTCATCCATGAAGCGCATGCCCATCATGATCATGCGCGCCACCCAGAAGAAGATGATGTCGAAGCCCGTGACCAGCACGCTGGTGGGATAGAAGGTCTGCAGCCGGTCGGTCCGGTCCGGCCAGCCCAGGGTGGAAAAAGGCCAGAGGGCGGAGCTGAACCAGGTGTCCAGGACATCCTCGTCCTGCCTGAGCGGCAGGTCCGGGGCGAGTCCGTACTTCTCCCGCACCGCCGCCTCGTCCCGCGCCACGTAGATATTGCCGTCGGCATCGTACCAGGCCGGGATCCGGTGGCCCCACCAGATCTGGCGCGAAATGCACCAGTCCTCGATGTTTTCCAGCCACTGGTAGTAGGTCTTGCTCCAGTTGGCGGGCACGAACTCGATCCGCCCGCCTCTGACCGCCTCGATGGCGGGATCGGTGATCACCGCCTTGCCGCCGGGCCTGCCGTCCTCCTGGACCTCGCGGGTCAGGTCCACGTACCACTGGTCGGTGAGAAAGGGTTCCACCACGACCCCGGAACGGTCGCCCCGGGGAATCACCAGCTTGTGGTCCTCGACCTTCTCCAGCAGTCCGGCCTCCCCGAGGTCCGCCACGACGCGCTCCCGTGCCGCCTCCCGGGTCAGTCCCACGTAGGCGGGCGGCACCAAGTCCCCCTCCCGGATCTCGTCGTCGTTGACGTTCCGGCGGATGCTCGCGTCCACGGTGAACACGTTGATGAGTCCGCCGTGAGGCTGGGATGCCATGACCTCGCTGTCGCGGTGGCGGAGCCAGACCTGGTAGTCGTTGAAGTCGTGTGCCGGGGTGATCTTGACGCAGCCGGAGCCGAAGTCGGGATCGACATACTCGTCGGCGATGATGGGAATGCGCCGGCCGGTGAGCGGCAGGTCGACATGGCCGCCGACGAGTTCACGGTAGCGTCCGTCCCCGGGGTGTACCGCCACCGCGGTGTCGCCGAGCATGGTTTCCGGACGGGTGGTGGCCACTGTGAGATGGCCGCCGCCATCCGCGAGGGGATAGCGCAGATGCCACAGGTGGCCGCTTTCCTCCACGGACAGCACCTCGAGATCCGACAGCGCCGTATGCAGCACCGGGTCCCAGTTCACCAGGCGCTTGCCCCGGTAGATGATGCCCTGATCGAACAGCTGCACGAAGACCTCGCTCACCGCGGCGCTCAGGCCCTCGTCCATGGTGAAGCGTTCGTGGGCCCAGTCCGGCGAGGCTCCCATGCGGCGGAGCTGCCGCGTGATCATGCCGCCGGATTCCTCCTTCCACTGCCACACCCGGTTGATGAAGTCCTCGCGGCCGTAGTCGTGGCGGGTCCCGCCCTCGGCGTTGACCAGCCGCTCCACCACCATCTGGGTGGCGATGCCGGCATGGTCGGTGCCCGGCTGCCACAGCGTGTTCCTGCCCCGCATCCGGTTGAACCGGATCAGCGCGTCCATGATGGTGTCCTGGAACGCGTGGCCCATGTGCAGGCTGCCGGTGACGTTGGGCGGCGGGATCATGATGCAGTAGGCATCGGCGTTGTCGCCCCGGTCCTCGGGCGCAAAATAGCCACGCCTTTCCCACTCGCCGTACCAGCGGGTCTCGATGTCGTGGGGGTTGTAGGACTTGTCCAGGGTCATCTCGGCACTACAGTCTGATCTCGTGGGTGCCGGGTTCGACGCCCATGGCGCGATAGGCCCTGAAGCGCTCGCGGCCGGCGTCCCGGTGATCCCGGTCGTCCGCGATCAGGTCCGCCACCCGTCGGCATTCCGCCGCGCCTTCCGGCAGGGCCCGGGTGAGCGACACCAGCATGCCGCGCCATTTCTCCGGGGCGCATTCCGTGCCGATGAGCACCGGCGACAGCGCCGCCTCCGGCGTCCCGGTGCGGGCATGGGGAACGAAACTCGCCGCCTGGTATTCCCAGAGCATCCGGTCCAGGACTTCCGCTTCCCCGGGCGTGTCCACCTGCATGTACACCCGGTGTCCCTGCCGCCAGGCCTTGGCGGCGATCATGCAGGCATAACCGAGGCGGCTGGCGTCGTCCGCCCGGTTCAGCACATAGAAATCAACCCTCTCGGGAGCCACGATACAGCCGGTATGCCTCGAAGGTTCAGCCCGCCCTTTGCAGCAGGAATTCCACCAGGAGCGGAACCGGCCTGCCGGTGGAGCCCTTCTCGCCGCCGGATTTCCAGGCGGTGCCGGCGATGTCCAGGTGAGCCCAGGAATAGTCGCTGGCGAACTCCTTGAGGAAGCAGGCCGCCGTCACCGCCCCGGCGCCCTTGCCGCCGATGTTGGCGAGGTCGGCGAAATTGCTCTTGAGCTGCCTGGTGTAGTCGTCCCACACCGGCAGCCGCCAGACACGGTCGCCGCTCGACTCGCCGGCGGCGAGGAGTTCGCCCGCCAGCTTGTCATCATTGCTGAACAGGCCCGACGCATGGCTGCCGAGGGCAATGATGCAGGCGCCGGTGAGGGTGGCGATGTCCACCACCGCCGCGGGCTTGTAGCGCGCGATGTAGGTCAGCGCGTCACACAGGATGAGGCGTCCCTCGGCGTCGGTGTTGAGAATCTCGATGGTCTTGCCCGCCATGCTGGTGACGATGTCCCCGGGCTTGTTGGCAGCGCCGTCCGGCAGGTTCTCGCTGCTCGGGACCACGCCGACGACATTGAGCGGCAGTTCCATTTCCGCCGCCGCATGCAGGGTGCCGAACACGCTGGCGCCGCCGCACATGTCGAATTTCATCTCGTCCATGGCACCCGCTGGCTTGATGGAGATGCCGCCGGCGTCAAACGTAAGGCCCTTGCCCACCAGCACCACCGGGGCGTCGCCGCGCTTGCCGCCGCTGTATTCCATGATGATCAGCCTGGCGGGCTCCCGGCTGCCACGGGAGACCGACAGCAGCGAGCCCATCTTGAGCTTCTGCATGTCCGCCTCGTTCAGCACCCGGGTCTTCACGGGAAGGGATTTCTGCATCGCCCGCGCCCGCCTGGCCAGGTAGGACGGCGTGCAGATGTTGCCGGGAAGATTGCCGAGTTCCCGGGCCAGGGTCACCCCGTTTGCGGTGGCCGCGCCCTCACGCACCCCCCGCCTCGCGGCATTGAGTTCCGCCCTGTCCACCACGATAGCGGCGGACTTGAGCGCAGGCGCCTTCTTCTTTCCGCTCAGGGTTTCCGTGTACCGGTAGAGCACCGCATCCACCGCCTCCACCACGTGGCGCGCCATGCGCCGAGTGTCCATCCGGCCGTGCCGGCGGTCCATGATCGCGATGTCCAGGGAGCGGACATTGGCCGCCCTGGCGGCGCCGGCCGCGGCCTCGGCGGCCTGGCGGAGTTCCCGGGCGCCGGTCTCGGCGGCCTTGCCCATGCCGACGAGCAGCACCCTTTCCGCGCGGATACCGGCGGGATCGTGGACCATCAGGGTGCTGCCGGGCTCGCCGCTGATGTCCCCCCTGGCAACCAGGGTACGAAGCCTCTTGTTGGCCTTGGCGTCCAGCAGAGCCGCGTTGTTGCCGAGCGTGGCCTTTTTTCCGTCGGTGTACACTGCCACCACCAGGAGGCGGGAAGCGAGGGTGTCGATCTTGTTGCTCTTGGCCGAGTAATCCACGTTGTCTCCTTTGTATACAGACAGATGCCGGTTTCTTCAAACTGCCGGATTATAACTGTGGTTGGTAACCGGGGCGACCCGGAAGATTTCCCGGAAGATTTTCCCTGCGGGGCCCCTCCGCGGGCGCTTTCCGGTGAACCGTTCCTCGGGTAGGGGATGGAGCCGGCTTTCCCGTCCGGGTTGCCGCCGTGCGGCCGTATCGGCCCATTTCCGGGGTCCGGCCAATACCCTTGTCCTGGGCCGTAATAACTCCTGAATCACAGCGGAAAAAATAAGTGGATACGGTACCGGCCGCAGTGTATCCTACGGCGGCAACGAAAACGGTCCCGCACGGGAACGCGGGGCCGGACAGTCTTTTGCCAGACCCCATCACCGAACCCCCGGAACCAACGGCCACGGGGCGTTGTCACAACGCCCCGGGACCGGTAATCGAGACTTGCAACTGAGAACAGGGTTTATGACGACATTCGGCCAACTCACCCGCCTGCTGGCGGCCACCGCCTTCCTGCTCCTCGCCGTCCCGGCATGGGCCCAGGACGACACGGAGCCGGCCGCCCCGGGCCAGACCATCGCCGACATCGAGGCCCGGGCCAAGGCCCTGATGGCCGAAGGCCGGCATGTGGACGCCCTGGCCCTCCTCGGCCCCCTGGTGGAGATCCGCCCGATCAACATGGACGTGTACTTCCTGGTGGGCCTGGCCTCGATCGGGGCCGCCGGAGCCCCCGGCGCGACGGCGGAGAACCGGGAGGCGTTCCTCGATATCGCCGTGCGGACCTTCCGGGCGATGCTGGTGCGGAACCCCGGTCTCGTCCGGGTGCGCCTGGAACTGGCGCGGGCCTACTTCCTCCTGGGGGAGGAC
>JAJDTE010000233.1:0-8973 GCA_022827325.1 Gammaproteobacteria bacterium
ACCGGGAACTTCAAAAATACATCTGGAAAGACAATCATCACCTCCTCCTGAAAGATCTTTGGGAATACTCCTCTCGATACATCTACCTGCCCAGGATGAAAAACCGCCAAGTGCTCGTGGAAACCGTCAAGTCCGCAATCAGCGAATTGATGCCTGGCCCCTTCGCATTTGCCGAGAGCTGGGACGACACAGACGGAAATTACCGAGGGCTCTCAATCGATCGCGCAATATCCGTACAGGTTGTCATCGACAGCGAGAGCCTGATCGTGGCACCACATGTTGCAGAGAAGAATCGTCCCGAGCCGCCACAAGAATCTTCTGGTGGGAAGGCTGCTCTAGAAAATGTCGAACCCGCCCCCCCAGAGCCGACCGAGCCAACCAAGGACAATAAACCTACGCGTTTTTTCGGCACTGTGATGATCTCTCCGGAGCGCCCAGCACGCGACATACACCAAGTAGTCGAGGGGATCGTCGAACAGCTCACCAGCATCTCCAACAGCGATGTAAACATCAAACTTGAAATCACTGCCGAAGTTCCCGATGGGCTGGACAGTAGTAAAGTTCGCACGTTGGTGGAAAATGCCAACACGCTTGGGTTTATCGACAAGGAAATCAAGTAATAAGATTTATGTTGTTCCGATGGGAGTGATCCTGATCCGGCCGACCTAATTGAATTCAGAATTCCACGTGTGAGCCATGTGATAGGATTGCCTGTGGAACGATCCCGGGGGTATGGGAATGTCCACGCCTTTCACTGCAAGACAGGGCCGGATTAGCAAAGCCCCGGAGCGCGCTCATGGAAACCGACCGTATAGACCCTGAACCCGGTTTTTTACCAGCCCAGCCCACGGACGCCTCCTGGCAGCCGATCAGATTCGCCGGAAGCGCAAAGGAATACTTCGGCATCTGGATCACGAACCTGACGCTGTCGCTGATCACCGTCGGCATCTACAGTGCCTGGGCCAAGGTGCGGCGCCTGACCTATTTCCACAACAGGACGATCATTGCCGGATACGGATTCGGGTACCACGCAACCGGCATGCAACTCCTGAAAGGCCGGTTGATTGCCTTCGTGATCATCGTCCTTGCCAACTTCCTGGTCCTGGCCTATCCCCTGGCCGGCTTCGCGGTCGCCCTGCTGTTCGTCGCGGCCGCCCCCTGGCTGGTGAACAAATCGCTGAAGTTCGGCGCCAGGATGACCTCCTTCAGGAATGTCCGGTTCGACTGGCACGGCACCTACTGGAAATCCCTCCTGTTCTTTGTCATCGGCCCCTTCATCGGCCTGGCTTCCCTGGGAACGCTCCTGCCGCTGATGTCCAGGTACTACTACCGCTATTTCGCGACCGGGCATTCCTACGGCATCACGAGATTCTCAGCGGAACCCGGGACTGCCGGCTTCTATAT
The DNA here is from genome assembly GCA_022827325.1 of Gammaproteobacteria bacterium. Taxonomy (GTDB): domain Bacteria; phylum Pseudomonadota; class Gammaproteobacteria; order Arenicellales; family Poriferihabitantaceae; genus VYFG01. Next base: position 1,405 of record JAJDTE010000233.1, read on the forward strand.
GGCCTTCCTCCTCGGCGCCCTGCTTCCCGCAATCCTGATCGGCATCCTTGTCGCCGGGGGGTTCATCCTTTACCTGGATCCGTACATTCTGCTTACGGAATACGGAGAACCCGTCCCGTGGGACTTGTATCTGGATGCCGAACTCCTCCTGTTCCTCCTGACGATGTTCATCCAGGGGTCTGTCCTCGGACTCCTCTTCTTCCTTGCGTTCGTCTATGGACCCCTGTGCAGGAACCTGCTGGTAAACACCCTGGCATTGGGCGACGTGGCCAGGTTCAGGTCGGAAATCAGTCCGCCCAGATTCGTATGGATATCCCTCTCCAACCTGTTCCTCACCATCGTCTCGCTGGGACTGATGCTCCCGTGGTGCCAGGTCAGGATGTACCGTTACCTGTGCAACTGCACCTCGGTCAACCTGGTCGGCGACATCGATGACTTCATCGACAGCGAGCGACAGAAAAGAAGCGCGTTCGGGGAGGAATTCGCCGAATTCGAGGGGCTGGACATCTCCATCTGACAGGCATGGAAATCACGGGCGAATTTTTCGATGCCCTGTCATCCAGGGGACGGAAGGCCAGCCTGAAGCTGGAGGGAGACCGCCTGTCCGTCTTCGTCGACGGAGACCGGATAACCGAAGACCTCAGGCTGGAATCGCTGCAGGACAACCGGGTCCTTCATTTCAAGTGCGGCCGGCAATTCATCGCCGACCATGCGATCGACCGGGACTTCCGGCGCCGTCACCTGAAGAAGGCCGAACGGTTCATTTTGTGGCTTGAGCGGTTCTCGATCAGGCGGGCCCTGCTCCTCGCGGTCCTCGTGGTGTCGGCACTGGCGCTCTACCGGGTGATGCTGTCCACGGCAAGCGGCGTCATCGTGGCGGGTCTGCCCCATTCCCTGGAACGGGAAATCGGCGAGAACGCCTATCTCGCCCTGAAGAGCACCGTGTTCACCGAGACAGAACTGCCGGATTCAGTCCGCTCCAGGCTGACCGACAGCGCAAGTGCCCTGTCGGAACACATGGCCCTGCCGGATCCACCGGTAATCCATTTTCACTCGTCAAGGTTCCTCGGGCCGAATGCCCTGGCGTTTCCCGGCGGCCCGATCGTCGTCACGGACGAACTGGTCAACCTCCTTGATGACGACGGGGAGGTACTGGCCGTGATCGCGCATGAACTGGCGCATGTCAGGGAAAGGCACTCCCTCAGGCAGATCGTCGACACCGTCGGCATGACCGCCATCGCGGCCATCCTGTTCGGCGCGGACGAGTCCCTGATCGAGGAAGCGACCGCCATCCTCATCAATGCCAGGATCCTCAGGAACAGCCGGGGCTACGAGAAGGAGGCGGACCTGATCGCCCTCGAGACCATCCGGAACCTGGGAATGGATGAAATGAGCCTGCATTCCGCGATCAGCAAGCTGATCGGGCAAAGCTGCAGTGGAGATTCGGCCGGGGCTGAACTGGCAGAATGCCTGGAGGGGGATGTATTCCCCGACTGGCTCTCCACTCACCCGTCCGGCGCCGAAAGGCTCGATTACCTGTCCGGGAAATCAGGCAAGGACTGACCAACGCCGGCCCACGGCAGGCGATTGTTCCGCGACTCCCTTCAAGACCCATTCCACTGCCCGGAATCACCCGCCAGGTTCATTTCAGGGTGGGCCGGCGTTGATGAACTTTCCGCAGGGTCGATCGAAGCGGTTTGTGTCCGTCAGGACCGAAGGCGGCGAATCAGTGCCCTTGATTCGAAGTTACCGAAACCGCTGACGATCCCGGGCACTGCAGCTCAACTCGGCGCCCCTCTTTCCACGTGGTCCGCCATCTCGCCCATGGTGTTGAAATAGAAATCGTAATCCGGCCGGGTCTCCACCCTGGCCGTGGCGCCCCAGTTGTCGCTGTCCCGCAGGTGCTGGCGGTCGATCCAGGCGTTGGCAAGGCCGAAGGCCCGGGCCTGCCGGTGATCGTGATGGAGGCTTTGGGCCGTATGCAGGATGCCCTCTTTCCCGATGCCGAGGTCCTCGGAAAGCCGGGTCAGCATGTATTCGAAATTGCGCGGGTCGGGCTTGTAGCTGCCGATGTCCTCGGCGGTATAGATGGCATCGAATTCGACCCCGAGCTTGCGGTTGGACGCGGCAAACCCGGCGCGGTCCACGTTGGACAGGATCACCAGCCGGTAATGCCGCTTGAGCCGGCGCAGGGCGTCGGCAGTGTCGCCGAAGGCGGGCCAGTGACCGGTGGAGTCGCCGAAGGCCCTGTCCAGGGCGTCCGTGGTACGAAACCCGAACCGCTCCGCGATCCCCCGGTGGGTGGTCCGCAGCAACTCGGGGTAGGGCATGTCCGGCGTTTCCTCCTCCAGGGCATTTTCGATCTCGGCAAAGGCCCCGAGCCCGGCGCCGCGATCGACGTGCCCGGCGCCATTGTCCATCAGGAGCGGCTGCAGCGCGTCCCAGATGCCGGTTTCCCAGTCAATGAGGGTGCCGTAACAGTCGAAGGTCAGCACTTCGAAGCGGTTGATGTCGATTGTGTTCATGGAGATTCGGTGATTTCACGGCCTTACGGCCGGGTTCGGAAAAACGGGCCTGAAGATTTATTTCAGCCGGATGAGGAAGTCAAAAGAACAGGTCCGGGACCTGTGTCCAGCTCCAGGGTGAATCCGTCGGCGTCCAGGGACGCCGGAAAATGGTCGCGGAATTCCAGCAGTTCCGGCATGGACAGGTCGTGCGTGGCCACCATGGGTCGGTCCCCGCAGTCCGCCAGGGGCTGGCCGAGAAAGTCGAGAATCAAGCTGCCGCCCGAAAACGTGTTGCCGTTCGGGTCTGCTCCGAGGCGGTTGCAGCCGACCACGTAGGACTGGTTCTCGATGGCGCGGGCCCGGACCAGGGTGTCCCAGGCGTACTGGCGGGCATCCGGCCAGTTGGCGACGTAGAGGGCGGCGTCATAGTCGTCCAGGTTGCGGCAGAACACCGGGAACCGCAGGTCGTAGCAGACGAAGAGCGCGATCCGCCAGCCGCCCAGCTCCATGACCGCACGGTCCTTCCCGCCGGTGTAGTGGTGATGCTCGCCGCCGTAGCGGAACAGGTGGCGCTTGTCGTACCAGTCCATGCTGCCGTCCGGCCGGGCCCAGATCATGCGGTTGCGGTACTCATCCCCCATCTTCATCACCAGGCTGCCGGTGATCACCGCGCCGGCATCCGCGGCCCTTTGCCGCATCCAGGCCACGGTCTCGCCGTCCATGGTCTCCCAGCACTGCCATGGCTCCATGTAGAAACCGGTGCTGAACATCTCGGGCAGGACCACGAGGTCGGAGCCGTCCAGCCCATCCAGGTGCCGGTCGTAGCGGTCCCTGGCCGCGGCCGGGTCCTGCCAGTCCATGTCGTCCTGGATCACGCTGACGGTGATGGGTCCTGCGTCACTCATGGTCACAGCGCGCAGAGGATTTCCGCCGCCCGGGCCAGCGTCTCGTCCTGCTTGGCAAAGCAGAACCGCACGATCCGGGTGTCCGGAGGATCCCGGTAGAACGGCGAGAGCGGAATCACCGCCACGCCCTTTTCCTTGGTGATCCACTCGGCGAACGCCATGTCGGGCAGGTCGGATATGGCGCTGTAGTCCGCGAGCTGGAAGTAGGTCCCCGCGGAAGGCGGGAACGAAAACCTCGAGGGTTCCATCCGCTCGCGGAAGTAGTCCCGCTTGGCCTCGTAGAACGCGGACAGCCCACGATAGTTTTCGGGGGCCTCGCGCACGAAATCCGCCAGCGCCCACTGCATCGGCGTCACGGTGGTGAAGACGTTGTACTGGTGGACCTTGCGGAATTCCACAGTGAGGTCCGCCGGCGCCACGCAGTAGCCGATCTTCCAGCCGGTGGCATGATAGGTCTTGCCGAAGGAGAACACGGCGAAACTTCTTTCCCGCAGTTCCGGATTGTCCACCACGCTATGGTGCCTGCCGCCGTCGAACACGATGTGCTCGTACACCTCGTCCGACAGCACCCGGCAGTCGAAGGGGCGGATTTGCTCGGCCAGGCGGTCCAGATCCCCTGAAGCCAGGGTCGTGGCGGTGGGGTTGTGGGGGCTGTTGATGATCACCAGCCGGGTACGGTCGTTCAGCGCGCCGGCCAGGGCATCCCAGTCGATCCGGTAGTCCGGCAGGGCCAGCGGGACATGGATGGTCCGCCCGCCGGCAAGGGTCACCGCCGGTTCATAGGAATCGTAGGCGGGGTCGAACACGATCACCTCGTCCCCCGGGCGCACCACCGCGTGGATGGCACAGAGCAGCGCCTCGGTGGCGCCGCTGGTGATGGTGATCTCGGATTCCGGATCCACCTCCACTTCGCTCTCGATCCGGAACTTCTCGGCAATGGCCTGGCGCAGCTCCGGCACCCCGGTCATCGGGGGGTACTGGTTCTTGCCGTGGGCCAGGTGATGGGTGACCCTCTCCAGCAGCCGCCGGTCGGGTTCGAAGTCCGGAAAGCCCTGGGACAGGTTGATGGCGCCATGGTCCTGGGCCATCTTGGACATCACGGTGAAGATCGTGGTGCCGACGTCCGGTAGCTTGCTGTGAACGGGAACGGTCATCACTGGGGTCGGGTAAGCGGGGCGCGGGCATCCGAGTATAACGAAAACGGCACACCGGATGACCACGCGGACCGGCCGATGGCATCAGGGCCGCCCCAGGGGACAGGGGATCGTGCCCGCCGGACCGGCCGTCCGGGTCCGGTCGGCCCGCTTTCTTCTTCCGGGGTTTGTTCTTGACTGGTCATCCTGCCTACTGTACTATTTCACTAGTACAGTTTAACATTCACCGGACATCCGCAGGTGAAATCATGATTGAATTGGAAAGCATCCGGTTCGGCTACCGGAAAAAGACCGTCTTCGACGACCTGGACCTCGTCCTTGCGCCCGGCAACATCTACGGCCTGCTCGGGCTCAACGGCGCCGGCAAGTCGACCCTGCTCAAACTGCTCGGCGGTCTGCTGTTCCCGCAGGCTGGCCGGATCCGGGTTCTCGGCCTGGAGCCGCGCCGAAGGGCGCCGGCACTGCTCTCCCGGATCTACCTGCTCTCCGAGACGCCCCACCTGCCCGCGGTCACCGACCGGCAATACGTCTCGAGAGTCGCACCCCTGTACCCGGGATTCGACCATGACTACATGGAGCGCCTCCTTGCGGAGCTTGAAATCCCCCGCGCGCAGAAACTCGCGAGCCTCTCCCTCGGGGAGCAGAAGAAGTTCCATCTCGCGTTCGGGCTCGCCTGCCGGCCATCCATCCTGGTCCTGGACGAGCCGACCAACGGACTGGACATTCCCTCCAAGGGACTCTTCCGCAGGCTGGTCGCCGAAGCGTTGACCGAGGACCGCATCCTGATCCTCGCCACCCACCAGGTGAAGGACGTGGAACTGCTGATCGACCGGGTCCTGATCCTGCACGACGGCACGTTCCTGTGCGACCGGAGCCTATCCGGGGTTTCCGCCAGTCTGCGCTTCTCCCAGGAGGCAAGCCGACCGGACCCCGGGTCCCCGGGCCTGCTGTACGCGGAGCCGCACCTGGGCGGGTACGCCTCCGTCTGGGCCGATCCCGGTGCGGGAGACGGGCACCCGGACCTGGAACTCCTGTTCAAGGCGGCCATCTCGAATCCCGCCGCCTTCAGCGGGCTCGTCCGGCAGGAGCGGCCGTGATGGCACCGTCGTTCTCCGCACGGAGGCTCTGGTACCTCCTACGCGGCGACTTCCTCGCCGCATGGCCCATGCTGGCCTGGTCCGCCGGGATTGCGGCCGCAACCCTGTTCGCGGTTTCCCTGCAGGATTTCATATATGGATATGTGGAACCGTCGATGCACCAGGACCTGTACGGTTACGGCCTGTTCATCTGGGGAATCATCGCAACCAGCATGGCATTCCGCCAGCTCGACGACCGGACCCGCAGGGAGTCGTACCTGCTTCTTCCAGCCTCGGCGCTGGAGAAGACGCTTGCACGCCTCCTGCCCGTCACCCTTGGCCTCGGCATCGCACTGCCCGTCTACTTCCTGGTTCTTTCGGTTCTGATGGAATCCTTCAACCTGGCGGTGTTCGGAATCCAACGCCCGCTGTTCGACCCCTTCGACCCCGGTATCTGGAAACTGTTCGGCTACTACCTCATCCTGCAGTCGCCCTTCTTTCTCGGCGCTGTCTGGTTCGGCCGGTTTTCCTTTATCCTGACGACCCTCGTCCTCCTTGTGTTCCACATCGGGCTCGCCCTGCTCGTTCTGGCCGCCACCTGGCTCGCACTCGGCAGCCCGGGGTGGCAATTCGGGGAGGCGCCGGCGATTCACCCGGGGCTGCATGCCGAGAATTACGACGTTCTGGATTTCATGCTCTTCGGTGTTGTGGACAACGTCCTGGTGAATCTCCTGAACCCGGACTGGGACACCCAGATTGCCATCCTGTACGGGGTACTGATCCTGATCCCGCCCGTCCTGTGGTGGATCGCCTGGCTCCGGTTGCGGGAAGTCCAGGCGAACGGTTGAGGAAAGTCCGGACGAATGATGGAATCCAGTGACCCGAAAGGAATCTACCGGCAAATCGCTGGCCGGCTGTCCACCCTGATCCTGGGCGAGCCGACCAACGGACCGGACATTCCCGCCAAGGGTTTCTTCCACCGGCTGGCCGCCGGAGCGCTGGCCGAGAACCGCATCCTGAACCTGCACGCCGGCACGTTCCTCTGCGACCGGAGCCTTTCCGGTGTTTCCCCCAGCCTGCGCTTCTCCAAGAAGTTACCGTGATGGAACCGTCGTTCTCCGCACGCAGGCTCTGGTACCTCCTTCGCGGCGACTTCCTCACCGAATGGCGTGTGCAGGCCTATTTCTCCGGGACCACGGCCGCAATGCTGTTCGTGATCTCCCTGATGGATTTCATATACGGATATGTGGAACCGTCGATGCACCAGGAGCTGTACGGCTATGCGCTCTTCATTTGGGGAATCTGGGCAACCAGCCGGGCATTTCATCCGCTCCAGGACAGGACCCGCAGGGAGGCGTACCTGCTTCTCCCCGCCTCGGCGCTGGAGAAGATGCTCGCACGCCTCCTGCCCGTCACCCTTGGCCTCGGTATCGCGCTACCCGTATACATTCTGGTCCTTTCCGTCTTGGTGGAATCCTTCAACCTGGCGGTTTTCGGAAACCATCGCCCGCTGTTCGATCCCTTCGATCCCGGCATCTGGAAGCTGTTCGGTTACTACCTCATCCTGCAGTCCCCTTTCTTTCTCGGTGCTGCCTGGTTCCATGGGTTTCCGTTGCTGAAAACACTTCTCGCCCTCTTCTTCGCGCATATCGGCCTTGCCCTGCTCATATTGGCCCTGGTCCGTTTCGCTATCGGAAGTTTCGTCTGGAATCCCGGGAATTACGATGTCCTGGATTTCATGCTCTACGGGGTCGCGGACAATATCGTGGTGAATCTTCTGAACCCGGACTGGGACACCCAAATCATGATCCTTTACGTGGTGCTGATCCTGATCCCGCCCGTCCTGTGGTGGATCGCATGGCTCCGGCTGAAGGAGGCTCAGGCGAACGATGGAATTCAGTGACCCGAAGGGGATTTACCTGCAGAT
>JAJDTE010000059.1:0-27565 GCA_022827325.1 Gammaproteobacteria bacterium
AAGAAAGCATTAGCCAAGAGGCTCCAGGCTAAAGATTCTCGTGATAGATTCGTTGAGTCACAAATCAGAAATTGCATAGCGCATCAATTGAGAACTATGCGTTTGGAGAGGGATTTGACACAAAAGGAACTTGCTGATTTGGCCGGGAAACAGCAAGAGGCAATAAGCCGGGCTGAAAACCCGAATTACGGCAAGTTTACGCTAGAAACATTACGTCAACTTGCCGCCGCTTTAGATGTGGCCTTACTTGTACGTTTTGTTCCTTTCAGTGAATTACTGAACAGGACTGTTAACATGTCTCCTCAAGATCTAGCTGTTCCTTCATTTGTGGATGATCAGAAAATGCATGAGCGGGAGAAGAGTGTTAATAATTTCAGTTTTGTCATGTATGGAGGTGCAGAAAATACAGAATTGCCGCTTTCACTAGAATCTACCAGCCGAAGTCATAAATCTTTTTCGGAAGTGACCTATTCACCTACAAACTATGGCTAAGAATATCTGGACAATGATATGTTCGAGGGTAATCATTGATGAGAGAACCAATAACGCATCAATAATCGATGTGTTGGACGAAATTGAATTCGAAAGGAACGATAGACTTAAAGAGGATGGTACGGTCCACTCACTGCCGTATGAATGCACATTGATTGCACTGTTTGCACGCTCCGATGCTGAAATCCCAGAGACACTTAACGCCAGGCTCAATCTGGCAACGCCGGATGATCAATTGATACCCCTGTCAACTTTCGAAATTGACCTTTCTAAAACAACAAAAACTAGAAATATTGGTTTGTTAAAATCATTACCATTCACGTCTTCTGGGGAATATTCATTTCGCATTGAAATTGACGAAGATGCAGAAAAGGATAAATGGCATCTTGTTGGCGCAGTACCATTACATATTAATCAAAAAATCAAAGAATTGGACGCCATCTAATTTTTGGTTTTCCATCTTGATTGTGCCGTTTTTCCCCTTTACGACCTAGTGCATCCGCAGCAGGGTCTTTCCCTTCGTCCTAGGATTTTTCCTCTTCAGCCTCACCTATAGAAAGGTCCACAATCAGCTTGGCTAGCTGATTGGTGTCGAGGGGTTGTTTGGGATTCGTGATCATGCCGAGAATGTAACTTGACCGCTCAGGTATAGATGATCAATTTGTTCCGGACTGGGTCACGGCCCGGACGATGGTTTCCACATCGAGATGATCTCAGCACAGATTCCATTCTCCTGGTGCACTGGTCCCGCATGCGGTGGCATGCGGGACCAGTGCCGTTCCGCCCACCATGGTCGGCATGCCGGATGAACGGGGTCATGATCTCTCGGCGCCGGGTGCCGAAGCCTGATCCCGGACGCGGTCCTCTCGGCGGGATGAACAGGGAGGGTCTTCCGCGTCCATGCTGTCGATGGGGAGTTCCGGGCCCTGACGCGGTGCATGAACGGACCGGCCGCGGCCGGCAGTCCTGCTGACACGACGGGATGCGGGATATTGAAAAAGCGCTTGCGCGTCGCAGCCCTTCCCTGATCAGCCGGGACGGGATGCGGGAGGCGGCCGTGGCCATGATTCTCCGGGACCGCCCGGAGGGCCCGGAAGTGATGTTCATCCAGCGGGCCGAGTCGGAGAACGACCCGTGGTCGGGCCAGATCGCATTTCCCGGGGGCGGTCTCGAATCCAGTGATGCCGGCCTGGCGGATGCAGCCATACGGGAAACCCGGGAGGAAACCGGCGTGGTTCTCGCTCACAATCTCCAGATCGGCCGGCTCGACGACCTGCAGGGCAGCAGCCACAACCGGCCCATCAACCTGATGATCGGGTGTTTCGTCTACCGTCTAGACCTTGCGCCCGTTACGGTTCCGAATTACGAGGTGGCCGACATATTCTGGACTCCGCTGGCGCTTCTGCGGGACGAATCCCGCCGGATGGGCTACCTGACCCCCTTTCGCGAAGAACCCTACCCGGCCATCCACCTCGGGCCTGCCCGTCATGGCGCGGACCGGATTCTCTGGGGGCTGACCTACCGATTCGTGCAGAACTTTCTGGGCATCACCGCGCCCTGACCGGGTTCCGGGACGGCGGCCGGATGGCCGGCCTGCCGTTCATTGCCGGATGCGCCGGGTGCCGGAAAAAAGGAATGCCAGGGGTATCGACCGCCGCCCCATGGCCATTTCGGACCGCCTCCGACGGGCAGGGAACCGCCGCTTCCATGGCCGGCGGTCATGGCGCCGGACGGCAGTGTTTCCATGGCGATTTCCCGGCGGGGCAGGGGGCCGGTGAACAGACTGGGTCATGCCCCTCCGGGGGCGCGACCGGTCGCGGCACCGCCGAACCGGCGTTCCTCAAGGCAGTCACCTGCAGGGAACGGAATTGCCGGCCGGGAACTGTTCGATAGGGAAATTGTGCCCGTGATCCGGAAACCGCCTTGATCCCGTGCAAAATCGGGCTCATTTCTTGTTAAAAATCAAGGAGATTTTGTTAACCGATTTATCGAATTTTCCTTGACAACGCGCGACATTGGCTCATATAGTGCAGATTAGTGGGAAATTGTGGGGAATTTTCCGAAAAACCCGGTCTTTTCGGCATGTTTCGTGGCGCCAACAAACTGAATCTCGACAACAAGGGTCGCCTGGCGATTCCGGTGGGATACCGGAACGATCTGGAGGGCCGTTGTGGCGGCAAACTGGTGGTGACGGTGAACAATACACGGGAGAAGTGCCTCTGGCTGTACCCGATGGATGAATGGGTCGTAGTCGAGCAGAAGGTGGTGAACCTGTCAAGTTTCGACCCCAATCACCAGAAGCTCAAGCGCTTTCTGATCGGCTATGCCAGCGACGTGGAGATGGACAAGACCGGCCGGATCCTGGTGCCGGGGTCGCTCAGGGAGTTCGCCGGGCTGGACAAGACGGTTTTCCTGGTGGGCCAGGGCAACAAGTTCGAGATCTGGGACGAGAGTCTGTGGAACAAGAAGTGTGCGAAGTGGCTCAAGGAGGAACTGGATGCCAGCACGATGTCCGTGGAACTCGAGCAGATATCCCTCTGATGCACGCGGCCGTCACAACGAACGGAGACCACCGGCATGTGCCGGTGCTGCGGGATGAGGTGGTCTCGGGGCTGGACCCGGAGGAGCATGGCATTGTCGTCGACGCCACCTACGGGCGAGGCGGCCACACGAGAGCGATCCTCGCCCGTCTGGGGGCCGGTGGAAAGATGCTCGTCATCGACCGGGACTCCGCCGCCGTGGCGCAGGCCCGGCGCGAGTGGTCCGGGGACCAGCGCATCGAAATCGTGCACGCGCCCTTTTCCCGGCTGCGCGCCATCCTGGATGATCACGGCCTGTCCGGCAGGGTGACCGGCGTGCTGTTCGACCTTGGCGTTTCGTCGCCCCAGCTGGATGACGGGAGCCGCGGTTTCGGTTTTGCACACGATGGCCCGCTGGACATGCGCATGGATACGGAAAGCGGGATCACCGCCGCAGACTGGCTGGAGCAGGTGGAACAGGGCGAACTCGCCAGGGTGCTCAAAACGCTGGGCGAGGAGAGATTCGCCCGCCGCGTGGCCAGCCGGATCAAGGCCCACGGCAGGATTTCGACGACGGGCGAGCTGGCGCGGGTGGTTGCCGGCGCGGTTCCGACCCGGGAACCCGGCAAGCATCCGGCAACCCGCACCTTCCAGGCCATTCGCATTGCCCTCAACCGCGAACTCGAGGAACTCGGGGAGGCCCTGCCCCAGGCGCTCGATGTCCTGGCGGGCGGCGGGCGCCTGGTGGTGATCAGCTTCCACTCGCTGGAGGATCGCCTGGTGAAGCGGTTCATCCGGGAGCAGAGCAGGGGTGATCCCTATCCGCCGGATCTTCCGGTCAGGCATGACATGCTGCGCCCCAGGCTGCGCGCGGTGGGCAAGGCGGTGCGGGCGGGAAAGGCGGAAATTGCCGCCAACCGGCGCGCGCGCAGCGCGGTGATGCGGGTGGCGGAGAAAGTCGCGTGACCATGGCCCGGCTGCTGGTCCTGCTGTTGTGCCTTGTGCTGGTCAGTGCAACGGCGGTGGTGGCGGTAAGGCACCAGAACCGGTTGACGTTCGTGGCCCTCCAGAAACAGGAACAGCGACACGATGAACTGCAGGCCGAATGGGGCCGCCTGATGCTGGAAAGGGCCACCTGGACCCGCCAGCACAGCGTGGTGGACGGCGCCCGCAAGCGTCTCGGCATGGTGGCGCCGTCCCCCGAGCGGATCGTGACGCTGCAACTTGCAACCGGCGAATGAAGGCGATGCGGACTGCCAGCGCACACGGACATCGGTTTGCCATCCCGGGGGGCGGTATGGCCAGGCGCTTCGCCCGTCCGCCGGCCTGGCGCGAATACTTCGTCCTGGGCCTGCTGTTTACGGGGCTGGTCGTGATTGCCCTCAAGGTGGTGCATATCCAGACCGTGGAACGGGGCCATCTCCATGCCCAGGGCGACGCCAGGTACCTGCGGGAAATCACCGTGCTGCCCCAGCGCGGCCAGATCCTGGACAGAAACGGGCAGGTGCTGGCAGTGAGCACCCCGGTGGAGTCACTGTGGGCGGAGCCCGGCGTGTTCTGCGCCGCCGGGAATTCCTGGAAATCCATGCCGGATATCCTGGAACTGGACCCCGGGGACCTCAAGGCCGCATGCGAACGCCGCAAGGGCGCCGATTTCATGTATGTCAGGCGGAGAATTCCGCCGGCCGTGGCGAAGGAGGTCATGGCGCTCAACATTCCCGGACTGGAGAGGCAGCGGGAGTACCGGCGCTATTACCCCGATGGCCCCGTCGGTGCCCACCTGGTTGGTTTTACCGATGTGGACGACACCGGCCAGGAGGGTCTGGAGAGCCGGTTCGACCGTCATCTGGCGGGCGTTCCGGGCCGCAAGCGGGTACTCAAGGATGTGGCGGGACACTTTGTCGAAAGCGTGGAGAGCATCCAGCAGGTCCGCCACGGGGAAAATCTCCGGATCAGTATCGACCAGCGGGTGCAGTTCCTGGCCGCCGCCTACCTGGAGAAGGCCGTCAAGAAACACAAGGCTTCCGGGGGCAGCGTCGTGGTGCTGTCCGTGCCCAGCGGCGAGATCCTCGCCATGGTGACGTCACCGCAGTTCAATCCCAATGACCGCGGCACCATCAGGCCGGGGGTGTTTCGGAACCGCACCGTGACCGACGTGGTGGAACCGGGCTCCACGTCCAAGCCGTTTACCGTGGCCATGGCCCTGGAAAGCGGCCAGGTCGGCGTGGACACGATGGTGAATACCGCGCCGGGAATGTACCGGATCGGTGGAAGAACCATCCGCGACGTGCACGACTACGGGGATCTTTCCGTTTTCGACGTTCTGGTGCGGTCGAGCAATATCGGAACCGCCAAGATCGCGCTTGCGTTTCCTTTTGACCGGCTGTTCGACACGCTGAGCGCCGTGGGATTCAACGAGCCGGCGTCCGATCTGCCGGGGGAAGTGAAGGGCGTGCTGGTCAGGCGCAGCCGGCCCATCGAGCATGCCACCATATCCTACGGCTACGGCTTCTCGGTGACCCCGCTTCAGCTTGCCCGCGCCTACACCGCGTTCGCCACTGACGGCGAACTGCTGCCGGTAACGCTGGAGCCCAGGCCGGAAGGCTACAGGGCCAGGGGAATACGGGTGTTCAGCAAGTCGACGGTGCAGCAGATCCGGGCCATGATGGAGAAAGTGGCGACTCCGGAGGGAACCGCCCGCCGGGCACGCATCGAGCGTTACCGGGTGGGCGGCAAGACCGGCACCACCCACAAGCTGGTCGACGGCAACTATGACAACAACGAGTACTTCAGCCTGTTCGCCGGGCTGGCGCCACTTTCCGATCCCCGCTTCGTCACCGTGGTGACCGTGGACAACCCCAGGGGCGGGGATTATTACGGCGGCGTCGTCGCGGCGCCTGTGTTCGCGGAACTCATGCAGGACCTGATGCGCCTGTACAACATTCCGCCTGACAGCGTCAGGGATACCCAGATCACCACCATCGGCACCGGGGAGAAATCCGCATGACGGGGCCCGGAGAGACAGCGTGCGGCCGGACGGAGCCTCAAGACCGCTTCCCCCTGGGATCGCTGCTCGAGGGCATGGTCGGGCCCGGCGATGTGCCGGCCTCCCTGGCCGGCACCGGCATCACCGGCATGTCCCTTGACAGCCGCCGCATCCGGCCGGGCAACCTGTTCGTGGCGATGCCGGGAACCGTCGGCGACGGGCGCGACCACATCGCGGCCGCCCTGGATGCCGGCGCGACGGCGGTGGTTTTTGAAAGCGACCGGGCCTCCCGCCTGTGCCGGACCCTGGCCGGCCAGGGCCGCGCGGTGGGCGTTCTGAACCTGCGCGAACGCGTGGGGCTCATGGCGTCCCGGCTGTATGGGGATCCTTCCGGCCGCTTCAGCGTGATCGGCATCACGGGCACCAACGGCAAGACCACCTGTGCCTGGTTGCTGGCCCAGGCGCTGGAAAGCCTGGGGGAGCGCAGTGTCATGATGGGGACCATCGGCTCGGGGTTCCCGGACGCGATGGCGGCGTCCCGTCTGACCACCGAAGATGCCGTGGACATCCAGGGCAGCCTTCGCGGATGGCTGGACAAGGGCGCCACCGCCGTGTGCATGGAGGTTTCCTCCCACGGCCTCGACCAGGGACGGGTGAACGGGGTGCGTTTCAATGCGGCAGTGTTCACCAACCTGTCCAGGGACCATCTGGACTATCACGGCGACATGGACGCCTATGCCGAGGCGAAGAAAAAGCTGTTCCGCCTGCCCGGCCTGGAGGCTGCCGTGGTCAATGCGGACGACGGGCTGGGCCGGAAGATCCTTGCCATGACAGACACGCCGGTGCTGATGAGTTACGGCCTTGCCGATGCCGACGTCATGCCACTGGAGCCGCGTTTCGGTACGGCGGGGACGCATTTCCGGTGGGCCTGGGGGCAGGACCGGTTTGATTGCCGCTCCCGGCTGATCGGCGAGATCAACCTGCCGAACCTGCTGGCCGTGATCGCCACGCTGCTGGCGCAGGGGTATGCCGCGGATCGCATCGAGGCCCTGCTGCCGGCCCTGCGGCCGCCGCCCGGCAGGATGGAACTGATTGCGGGGGGCGGGCGGAGACCGGCCGTGGTGGTGGACTATGCCCACACCCCGGATTCCCTGGAAAGGGCGCTCAGGTCGTTGCGGCCGCTCACAACGGGCAGCCTCGGCGTGGTGTTCGGTTGCGGGGGCGACCGCGACCCGGGGAAGCGGCCTCTCATGGGCCGCGCCGCCGCCCGATACGCTGACCGCATCATCATCACCAACGACAACCCGAGGGGAGAGGATCCCCTGGCGATTGCCGGCATGGCCCGGGACGGTGTCACCGGGGAAGATGCCGCCAGGCCCTGCCTGGTTGAACTGGACCGGGCCCGGGCCATCACGACGGCAATCAACAGCGCCCGCGCCGGCGATGTGATCCTGATTGCCGGCAAGGGGCACGAGACCACCCAGACCATTGGTTCCAGTGTCCGGCACTTCAGCGACCGGGAAGTGGCCGCCAAGGTGCTGGAGGCACATAGATGATGACGTTCAGCGCCGCAGCCGAATTGACCGGAGGCACCCTGCACGGCATGGATGGTGTCTTCAGCGGGGTACGTATCGATTCCCGTGCGGTGCAGCGGGGCGAGTTGTTCGTTGCCATCCGCGGGGACCGTCTGGACGGGCATGACTTCGTGGCGGACGCGGCGGACCGCGGCGCCGCGGGCGCACTCGTTGCCCGCCGGACGGATGCGGACATCAGCCAGGTCGCCGTGGCCGACACCACCGTCGCCCTTGGCCGGCTTGCCTGCAACTGGCGGCGCGCATTCGACATTCCGGTGATCGGGATTACCGGCAGCAACGGCAAGACTACCGTGACCGCCATGGTCCGCGAAATCCTGTCGGTGTCCGGCCATCCCCTGGCTCCCCGGGAAAGTTTCAACAACCAGTGGGGAGTCCCCCTGACCCTGTTGGAACTCACCGGCGGGCATACCCACGCGGTCATCGAGATGGGGATGAACCACGCCGGGGAAATCGACCGCCTGACCCGGATTGCCGCCCCTGCCGTGGCGCTGGTCAACAACGCGGTCGCCGCCCATCTGGAGGGCCTTGGCTCCGTGGAGCGTGTGGCCGAGGCGAAGGGAGAGATCTTCAACGGGCTCGGTCCCGATGGCGTGGCGGTGCTGAACCGGGACGATCCGAACTTCGGGTTGTGGCAGGCCCTGGCGGGCGAACGCAGGATACTGACATTCGGCCTTGAGAACGAGGCGGATTTTCGGGGTCTTGACGTGGAATTCAGCCCGGCCGGCAGCCGGTTGTCGGTCCGCAGTCCCGCCGGGGATGCCGACATCACGCTGGCCGTTCCGGGCCGGCACAACGTCATGAATGCCCTGGCCGCCATGGCGGCGTGCCACGCCGTCGGCACGGACCCCGACGACCTGTCCGCCGGCCTTGCCGCGTTTACGGGGATTCCGGGGAGGCTGCGGCGGCTGAGCGCGGCCGGCGGGGCCACCCTGGTCGATGACAGCTTCAATGCCAACCCGGGGTCCGTCGCCGCCGCCATCGATTTTCTTTCATCGCAGCCGGGCCGGCGCATTCTGGTGCTCGGCGCCATGGCGGAACTCGGCCACTCGGCCGAGGAGCATCATGCCGCGATGGGAAGTTACGCGAGGCGCGGAGGAATCGACCGGCTGCTGGTGTTGAACGATGGGGGCAATCCCGACCTGGCAGGGTACCGCAGGGGATACGGCGACTGCACGGCGGTGTTCCCGGACGTCCCGTCCCTGGTGGCGTCCCTGGCGTCGGAGGATCGCCCGGGAAACATCATCCTGGTCAAGGGCTCCAAGTCATCCCGCATGGGACGGGTGGTGCAGGCGCTGGCCGCCGGGGGGGAACCTGGGGGTGCGTCATGCTGATCTGGCTGTTCGAGTGGCTGTCCCAGTATCACAGCGGATTCAATGTGTTCCGCTACCTGACGCTGCGGGGCATCTGCGGCGTGCTGACCTCGATCACCATTTTCTTCATTTTCGGTCCCGCGATGATCCGGAAACTGAGCGAGTACCAGATCGGTCAGACCATTCGCATGGACGGCCCGCCGACCCACTTCGACAAGGTGGGCACACCCACCATGGGCGGCCTGCTCATCCTGTTCGCCGTGGTGGTGACCACGTTGCTGTGGGCCGATCTCGGCAACCGGTTCGTGTGGGTGACCCTGCTCACGACGATCCTTTTCGGACTGATCGGCTGGATCGACGACTATCGCAAGCTCGTCGAAAAAAACCCCAGGGGCATGGGGGCGCGCAACAAGTTCCTCGGACAGACCCTGGTCGGATTCGCCGCCGCCTGCTTCCTCTACTTCAGCGCCCAATCACCGGTGGAAACCGCCTTTCTTGTGCCGTTGTTCAAGAACGTGTCCATTCCGCTGGGCGTGGGATTCATCGTGCTCGCATGGTTTGTCATCGTTGGCACCAGCAATGCGATCAACCTGACCGACGGTCTCGACGGTCTCGCGATCATGCCCACCGTGATGGTGGCCGGCGCGCTCGGCATCTTCGCCTACGTCACCGGCAATTCGATCTTTTCCGAGTACCTCGGCATCCCGTATATCCCCGGGGCCGGGGAGGTGCTGGTTTTCTGCGCCGCGCTGGTGGGATCCGGTCTCGGGTTTCTCTGGTTCAACACCTATCCCGCCCAGGTTTTCATGGGCGATATCGGTGCCCTTTCCCTTGGCGCCGCCATCGGCGTGGTAGCCGTCATCGTGCGCCAGGAGATCGTGCTCATGATCATGGGCGGCATCTTCGTCGTGGAGACGGTATCGGTGATCCTGCAGGTGGCGTCCTACAGACTGGTGGGCAGGAGAATCTTCCGGATGGCGCCGCTGCACCATCACTTCGAGCTCAAGGGCTGGCCCGAGCCCCGGGTGATCGTGCGTTTCTGGATCATCAGCCTGATGCTGGTGCTGGTGGGCCTGGCTACCCTGAAGGTGCGTTGATGATGGTCGCGGCGAACAGGGAGTTGGGCGGCAAGCCGGTGCTGGTGGTGGGGCTGGGCCTGACCGGGTGGTCGGTGGTTCGTTTTCTCAAGTCCCGCGGGGAGGACGTGGTGGTGGCGGACTCCCGCGAGGCCCCGCCTTACCGGGACGCGCTGGAAACCAATTTCCCGGATGTGCCGCTTCTGGACTGGAACAGGGGCATCAACGAGCAGGCCTACGGGGGCATCGTGGCAAGTCCCGGCATGGCGGTGCCGGGTGATGCGGTGATTGGCGATGTCGAGCTGTTCGCCCGTGAGGCAAAGGCGCCGGTCGTGGCCGTGACCGGGTCCAACGGCAAGTCCACGGTGACCATGCTGGTGCAGCGGATGCTGGACTGTGCCGGGACCGTGGCGCTGGCGGGGGGCAATATCGGCACCCCCGTTCTGGACCTTCTGGCGCAACCGGTGCCGGACTTCTACGTTCTCGAGCTGTCCAGCTTCCAGCTGGAAACCACCCGCAGCCTGCGCCCCGCGGCTGCCGTGGTTCTGAACCTGAGCGAGGATCACATGGACCGCTACGGGGACATGGACGCCTACCTTGCGGCGAAGCTGCGCATCTATGACGGTGCCGCCTGCCGGGTGTTCAACCGGGACGACCCGCGGCTTGCGGGAATGGCGCGCCGGGATGCCGATATCACATTCGGCCTCGGCAGCCCCGGCGACGGCGATCTCGGCGTGGTCCGGCGGGCCGGCGAGCGCTGGCTGTGTCACGGCGAGAGCATGCTGGCCCCGGTGTCGGCCCTGTCGTTGCAGGGGGAGCAGAACGTATCCAACATGCTCGCTGCGCTCGCCCTGGTGGCGGGTGTTCTCGGCAAGGCTGGCCGGGTCGTCGAGGGGCACCGGATCGATGCCGGCCTTGCCTTCGAGGGACTGCCCCACCGCTGCGAACTGGTTCCCACCGGGGATGGGGTCAGGTGGATCAACGATTCCAAGGGCACCAATGTCGGCGCCGCCATGGCGGCCATTGGCGGTGCGGGCAGGCCATTGGTGCTGATTGCCGGCGGACAGGGTAAGGGCGCCGATTTCTCGCCGCTCAAAACGGTGATGGATCCCGGTGTTCGGGCGGTCATCCTGATCGGTGAGGATGCCCACCGGATGGAGGGATCCCTTGGATTGGGAGACCGGATCTGGCGCGAGTCCTCGCTGGCGGCCGCGGTTTCCCGGGCAAGGCTGCTCAGCCGGCCCGGAGACACGGTGCTGTTTTCCCCGGCCTGCGCCAGCTTCGACATGTTCGACGACTATGCCCACCGCGGAGAGTGTTTTCGGCAACTGGTGACGGGCGGGCCGGCGGGTTAGCAGCATGGAAATCCATACCGATCAGCAATACCGCGCACTACCGACGGAACCGGAGGAACCGGTGGCGGAGGTCGGGGGCGTGGATCACCTGCTGGTATTTTCGATGGTGAGCCTGCTGTGCCTGGGCGCGGTGATGGTGTTTTCCGCCACCGTGGCCGCAGACAGTGAGACCCTGGCCTTCAATACCAGGGCCTTGATCCGGCATCTCGCCCATATCGGGCTCGGGCTTGTGCTGCTGCTCGTTGCGATGCGCCTGCCCCTGGACTGGGTTCAGGCTCACGCCAGGTCGATCCTGCTCGTCATGCTTCTGATGCTCGCCCTGCTGTTCCTGCCGGGGGTCGGCAGGGAGGTGAACGGCAGCCTCAGGTGGTATGACTTCGGTGGGCTGAGCGTACAGCCCTCGGAGTACATGAAGGTTGCGGCCCTGATCTATTTCGCCGACTACCTCGCCCGCAAGAAAGACGACCTGCACCTGTTCAAGGTGGGAATCGTCTATGTCGGCGTGGTGGTGGGTTTGATCGGGCTGCTGCTGCTGATGCAGCCCGATTTCGGCACGACCGCGGTTCTTGCCGCCACGGTGGCCGGCATGATGTTTCTTGCCGGCGTCCGTTTCTCCCACTTTCTGGTGAGCGTCAGCGTGACGGCGGCGCTCATGACCCTGCTGATGTGGATGGAGCCTTACCGGGTGGAGCGGTTGCTGAGCTACCGCGACCCCTGGGCCGATCCGTTCGGATCCGGTTTCCAGCTGACCCAGGCGCTGATCGCCATCGGCCGTGGCGAGTGGTTCGGCACCGGTCTCGGCAGCAGCATCCAGAAGCTCTTCTACCTGCCCCATGCCGGGAATGATTTCCTGATCGCGGTGATCGGCGAGGAACTCGGCTCCGTGGCCATCTTCACGGTCATCGGGTTGTTCGCCCTGATTCTGTGGCGCGCCTTCGTCATTGCCAGGAGGGCCATTGACCTGGGACACCGTTTCGCGGCCTTTCTGGCCCAGGGGGTCGGGCTCCTGCTGTGTATACAGGCGTCGGTGCATATCGCCGTAAACACCGGCCTTGTGCCCACCAAGGGGCTCACCCTGCCGTTGATGAGCTACGGCGGCAACAGCATCCTGGCGACGATGCTGGCGCTGGGGCTGTTGCTGGGCGTGGACCGGCAGTGCCGGCCCGAGCCCCGGAGGTGTCCATGAGCCGGATGATGGTGATGGCGGGGGGGACCGGCGGGCATGTGATGCCGGCCCTTGCAGTGGCCCGGTGCCTGAGAGAGCGCGGCGTCGAGGTTCGCTGGATGGGCAGCACCAGGGGGTTCGAGTCACGGCTGGTCGCCGCGGAGGGATTCGACCTGGACGCCATCCACATACTCGGGCTGCGCCACAGTGGCCTCGGGCGCAAACTGATCATGCCATTCCTGCTCCTGGTCGCATGCTCCCAGGCGCTGTTGATCCTTCTGCGGCGAAAGCCGGATGTATTGCTGGGCATGGGCGGATTCGTCTCGGGTCCGGGCGGACTGGTTGCCGGGCTGTTGAGCAAGCCGCTGGTCCTGCACGAACAAAACGCGGTGGCCGGCCTGACCAACCGCTGGCTGGCCAGGGTGGCGAGCCGGGTGCTTACCGGTTTTCCGGCCACCGAGGGGCTTGCCGCCGGGACCTGGGTGGGGAACCCGGTACGCTCTGACATCGCCGCCATTGACAGTCCGTTGCAGCGTCTTGCCGGCCGGGCCGGGCCTTTCAGGATTCTGGTGGTGGGGGGCAGCCAGGGAGCCCGGGCATTCAACAGCCACCTGCCGGATTTGCTGGCGCGGCGCCCCCGGATTCCGATGTCTGTCCGGCACCAGGCAGGACACGGGGATTCCGCGAACGTGCGGGCGGCCTACGAGGATGCGGGCATCCCGGCGGAAGTGTCGGAGTTCATCGAGGACATGGCGGCCGCCTATACCTGGTCGGATGTGGTGATCTGCCGAGCCGGCGCCATGACGGTCGCTGAAATCTGCGCTGCCGGAGGG
Organism: Gammaproteobacteria bacterium; assembly: GCA_022827325.1. GTDB lineage: Bacteria > Pseudomonadota > Gammaproteobacteria > Arenicellales > Poriferihabitantaceae > VYFG01. The sequence continues at coordinate 13,332 of JAJDTE010000059.1, forward strand.
GTGGCGTTCTTCGTTCCCTATCCCCATGCGGTGAACGATCACCAGACCTGTAACGCGGAATATCTCACGGGAGCCGGTGCGGCATTCACGATACCTCAGGAAGAGTTCCTGGCGGGTCACTGGCTTGAAGACCTGGACGCACTGGCCTCGGACCGGCGTCGGCTGGTGGAGATGGCCGAGAAGGCCCGTTCACTGGCCAAGGCGGATGCCGCGGAACGGGTCGCGGATATCTGCGGGGAGATGGTGCATGCGTGAATTCGTTCGCAGGATCCACTTCGTGGGCATCGGTGGCATCGGGATGAGCGGGATTGCGGAAGTCCTCATCGGCGAGGGTTTTACCGTTTCCGGCTCCGACCTGGTCCGCAACGCCATCGTGGACCGGCTCTCCGAGGCCGGGGCGAGAATCCATATCGGTCACGATGCGGCGAATATCGAGGGCGCCGATGCCGTGGTCACATCCGCCGCGGTGATGGATGACAACGTGGAGGTGCAGGCTGCCCATGCGCAGAAGATACCCGTGGTCCGGCGGGCGCAGATGCTGGGTGAACTGATGCGTTTCCGCCGTGGCATCGCGATCGCCGGCACCCATGGAAAAACCACCACCACCAGCCTGGTGTCCGCAGTCCTTGCCACCGCCGGGCTTGATCCCACGTTCGTGGTCGGCGGCGTGGTCAACAGTACGCGGACCAATGCCCGCCTTGGGCGCGGCGAGTACCTGGTGGCCGAAGCCGACGAAAGCGATGCCTCGTTCCTGCATCTGCAACCGCAGATGGCAGTGGTCACCAATATTGACGCCGATCACATGGAAACCTATGGCGGCGATTTTGACCGGTTGCGCCGGACCTACCTCAGGTTTCTCCACAACCTGCCATTCTACGGTCTTGCCGTTTTGTGCTTCGATGACCCGGAAGTCAGGAGCCTGAATGGCGAACTCGCACGTCGTTTTCTGAGTTATGGACTTGGCGGGGATGTGGATTTTCGCGCGACCAACCTGCGCTTCGCGGGATGCGAAAGTCATTTCGAGGTGGTGACGCCCCATGGCGGGCTGGGTGAGTTCCGCCTCAGCATGCCGGGAGAGCACAATGTACTCAACGCCCTGGCTGCCATTGCCATCGCCAGCAAGCTGGGGATTGGCATGGGGCATGTCCGCAGGGCGTTGGCGGACTTCGAGGGCATCGGCCGGCGGTTTCAGCTGCTCGGCACCCTGTCCTTGCCGGACGGCGAAGTGGTGATGGTGGACGATTACGCGCATCACCCCCGGGAACTGCAGGCCACGTTGGTCGCGGCCTGCGGCTGCTGGCCGGACCGGAGAATCGTGGCGGTGTTCCAGCCCCATCGCTACACCAGGACACGGGACCTGTTCGACGATTTCGTCCAGATGCTCGCCGGGCTCGACAGCCTGATCGTGACCGAGGTCTATCCCGCCGGCGAACAACCCATCCCCGGGGCCGACGGGCGCGCCCTTTGCAACGCAATACGCAAACGGGGCAGGAACCCGGTCTTTGTGAAGACGCTCAAGGAACTGAAGGCACTGCTGCCGGGATACCTGCACCCGGGAGACGTGCTCCTGACACTCGGCGCCGGCGATATCGGGCGGTTTGCCTCGTGCCTGTGCGCCGAGGGGCTGGTGGAGGCAAAGGCATCATGATGGCAGCCAGGACACAGTCACCGGCACCGTTCGATGCCAGGGGCCTGCGCGGCGTTCTTCGCATCCATGAACCGATGTCACAGCATACCAGCTGGCGCGTGGGCGGGGTGGCGGATTATTTCTATCTGCCCGCCGACAAGGAGGATGCGGTTGACCTGGTCCGGCGGATCCCCCGGGACATGCCGGTGACATGGCTGGGGCTCGGCAGCAACCTGCTGGTACGGGACGGCGGAATCGAGGGGATGGTGATCAAGACGGTCAAGTCGTTGGCCGGGGTGGATATTCTGGACCGTAACCGGCTGTTCGCGGAAGCCGGTGCGACCTGTGCCAAGGTGGCAAGACGAAGTGTCGCGGCAGGACTGGCCGGCGCGGAATTTCTCGCCGGTGTGCCGGGTTCGTTCGGCGGCGCGCTGGCCATGAATGCTGGAGCCTTTGGCGGGGAAACCTGGCCGCTGGTACTGGAGGTGGAATGCGTCGACCGACAGGGCAACCTGATCCGGTACTCGCGGGGCGAGGTGGCCTACGGCTATCGCCGGGTGGAGCTTCCCGACGGTGTGGCGCTGCTGTCCGGCGTACTGGAGCTCAGGCCCGGCGAGGGTGACGGGGGTCGGCAGGAGATCCGGAAATTGCTGGACCGGCGCAGTGCCAGCCAGCCGATACAAAGTGCCAATGCGGGCTCGGTGTTCAAGAATCCGCGGGGAGATCACGCCGCCAGAATCATCGAGCAGGCGGGTCTCAAGGGCCATTCCGTGGGCGGTGCCAGGCTGTCCGCCAAGCATGCCAACTTCATCATCAACGAAGGCGGGGCCAGTGCCCGGGATATCGAGGCGCTGATCGAGGAAGTCCGGGAACGGGTGCTGTCGGCATCGGGCATCGAACTGGAACCGGAAGTGCGAATCATCGGGAGAAGGCCATGAACGATCATACGCTGGAGAATCTGGCCGGCTACTACGACACTGAAGACGAGGATCCCCGTCCCCGCTCTTCCCTGTGGGTGATCGTGCTGGTCTTTGTCCTGCTGGTGGCGATCGTCGGCCTCTTTCTCCTGGATTGGCTCTACAACCCGGAGAAGTTCCGCATCGAGGAAGTGGAAATTCACGGCCAGCTCGAGCATGTGGACACGGAGCTGATTCGCTCCGCGGTGGCATCCGAACTGGACGGGAACTACTTTTCCGCGAGGCTGGAGGACATCGAGGGGGCCATTCGTACGCTGCCCTGGGTCTTCGATGCGAGTGTGCGGCGGCGCTGGCCTTCCACGCTGGTGGTGGGCGTGGATGAAGTAAGGCCCGTCGCGGCGTGGGGGTCGGACCGATGGCTCAATACCAGCGGGGACCTGGTCGAGCGCGAGCCCTGGGACGGCAGTCTGCCGGTGCTGGATGGCCCCGAGAACATGCAAGAGGTCGTCTGGCGTGCCTTCCGGGAATGGCAAGGGCTGTTTGCCGACCAGGGCCTGTCCCTGGACCGGCTCGAATTTGACGAGCGCGAACTCTGGTACATGACGCTGTCGTTCGCCGAGCGGCTGGACCGGCACCGCGCCCCGGAGGCGGATGCGGCCGACCGGTCCCCGCCGGTGACCGCGGCAGTCGTCATGATCGTGGACAACCTCGACGCGGGTGCCCGCATCCAGCGGCTGATCAGCGCGCTCAACAGCCAACTGATCAGTGAATTTCCCAACATGCGGTCTGTTGACCTGCGTTATCCGAACGGTTTCGCCATCCATTGGGCGCACGACGCGCCCGATGTACGGGGAATCGCCGAATCGAACTGACTCATGGCCAGGAAATCCAACGACAATCTCATCGTCGGTATCGACATCGGCACGTCCAAGGTCCTGACGATCGTCGGTGAAATCGGCGACGACGGGGCGGTCGAGATCATCGGCGTGGGGCATCACCCGGCCAAGGGGCTGCGCAAGGGTGTCGTAGCCAACATCGAGTCCACGGTGCAGTCGATCCAGCGTGCCGTGGAGGAGGCCGAGCTGATGGCCGGCTGCCAGATCTACTCGATTTTCGCCGGTATCGCCGGGGCGCACATCAACAGTTTCAATTCCCACGGTGTGGTTGCGGTGCGTGACGGCGAGGTGGCGCACGGGGACATCGAACGTGTGATCGACGCCGCCAGGGCCATGGCCATCCCCAATGACCAGCGCATTCTCCACGTGATGCCGCAGGACTTCATCATCGACGGCCAGGATGGTATCCGTGAGCCCGTGGGCATGAGCGGTGTGCGCATGGAGGCCAAGGTCCACATGATCACCGGCGCGGTCAGCGCGATACAGAATATCATCAAGTGCGTCCGCCGCTGCGGGCTCGAGGTGGACGACATCGTCCTGGAGCAGATTGCCTCCAGCGAGTCGGTACTGACCGAGGACGAGAGGGAACTCGGGGTCTGCATGATCGAGATTGGCGGCGGCACCACCGGAATCGCGGTTTTTACGGAAGGCGCGATCCGGCATACCGCGGTCATTCCCATTGCCGGTGACCAGGTGACCAATGACATCGCCGTGGCGTTTCACACCCCGACTCCCGCAGCGGAGGAGTTGAAGAAGAAGTACGGCTGCGCGCTGGCACAGATGGTGGATGAGAACCAGACGGTCGAGACGCCAAGCATCGGCGGCAGGCCCCCGCGTACGCTGTCGAGGCAGAATCTCGCGGAAATCATCGAACCCCGGCTGGAAGAACTGCTGCTCCTGGTGCAGTCCGAGCTTCGCAGCAGCGGATTCGAGGAGCTCATCGGTTCCGGCATCGTCTTGACCGGCGGCAGTTCCCGCATGGAGGGCATGACGGAACTGACCGAGGAAATCTTCCACCTTCCGGTACGACTCGGCGTGCCGAGGTATGACGGCGCACTCAGCGAGGTGGTCAGGAATCCGATCTATGCCACGGGCATCGGGTTGATTCAGTTCGGCCATGCCAACCGTATCCGGGTCAGTCAGATCAGCCAGGAGCCGGTCGGAATCGGCATCCTGGTGGGGCGGATGAAAGGTTGGCTCAGGGGAAGTTTCTAGGGTGATGAATTACCGGTTCATTGCCCGTGCCGTGCATGCCGTCTTCGGCGTGTGCGGCGAATTCGAGGCGGCGGACTGCGCTTGCAGGCCTGCTGCCGGTTGTTACTTGCATATTGGGAGGCTTTAGACATGTTTGAATTGGTTGAGGCGGTAAGCCAGCAGGCGGTGATCAAGGTCATCGGCGTTGGCGGTGGCGGCGGTAACGCCGTCGAACACATGCTGAGAGCGGATCTGGATGGCGTCGATTTCATCAACGCCAATACCGACGCGCAGATGCTGTCGCGCTCCAATGCACCGACCATCCTGCAATTGGGTGAAAACCTGACCAAGGGACTCGGGGCGGGCGCCAATCCTGAAATCGGCCGCCAGGCGGCCATGGAGGACCGGGACCGGATTTCCGATGCCATCAACGGTGCCGACATGATTTTCATCACCGCGGGCATGGGTGGCGGAACCGGAACCGGGGCCACGCCGGTCATAGCCGAACTGGCCCGGGAGAAAGGGGCCCTCACGGTCGCAGTGGTGACGAAGCCCTTCCCGTTCGAGGGGCAAAAACGCATGGACCTGGCCATGCTTGGTATCGAGGACCTGCAGGAGCACGTGGATTCCCTGATCACGGTACCCAACGAGAAGGTCCTGGCGGTCATGGGGCACGAAGCCTCCCTGGTGGACGCGTTCGCCAAGGCCAACGAGGTCCTGTTCAACGCCGTGCAGGGAATCTCGGAACTCATCACCCGACCCGGTCTGATCAATGTCGACTTTGCCGACGTGCGCACGGTGATGGCAGAGATGGGCAGGGCGATGATGGGGTCCGCCACGGCCAACGGAGAGAACCGCGCGGTTGAGGCTGCCCGGCAGGCGATCTCGAGCCCCCTTCTCGAGGACATCAATCTCTATGGCGCCAAGGGACTCCTGGTGAATATCACCGCGGGCCCGGACATGGCTATCGGGGAATTCGAGGCGGTGGGCAACTCCATTCACGAGTACGCCGCGCCGGACGCCAACCTGGTGATCGGCACCGCCTTCGACCCCGAGATGCAGGGTGACCTGCGGGTGACCATGGTGGCTACCGGCCTGTGCGATTCGAGTTCTCCCAAGCCCGTGGTGGAGAAGCCCGTCAAGGCCGCACCGCCGCCGCCCAAGGAGGAGAAGGCGGAAGAAAAGCTGCCCAAGGGCGCCATGATGCCGCCACGCAAGTTCGCCAGGGCGGGTGGGGCGTCGATGGCGGAGGCCGCCCAGCTCGACCTGGACCACCTGGAAATTCCCGCATTCCTCAGGCGACAGGCCGACTAGGAGTAGCCATTGCACACACCCTGGTTTCTCATGAGGAGATGTCCGGAAGGTCCGAATGCTGCCGGAACCGGATCCTGAAGTGGATCCGTGGCTGGTACCCGTTCGACCGGGCCGTCCGGGTCTGTACCGGGTCCGGGGTGACGGCACGCCAGTGCCGGAACCGGGACCTGTGGAAGTACCGCGCCGTCCTCCCAAGGCGCGGTCTTCCACCCGGAGACGGGAGGGCCTGCTGGCGTGCGGGACACCAGAGGTCGATTGCACCGCTATGGGGCGCCGGACCTGCCCGGAGGGCAGGATGGCACCGGCATCACATGCTGTTCACGCGGGTGAAATTTGTAATGCAACGGTAATACTACGGTAATGCTCCGGTAATGCTAATTGGTTCTCAACCAGCCCATTTTGGTGTAGTATCGCCGAAATAACCCCGCCTTTTATAAAATTATTTTATAACGTGAACCGGTTACAGCATTCCGGATGATCATACAGCGCACACTCAAGAATATTATTCGCGCGACCGGTGTCGGGCTGCATACGGGCAAGAAGGTATACCTGACACTCAAGCCCGCCGTCGAGGACACCGGCATCGTATTTGTCCGGACCGACCTCGACCCGGCGGTGGAAGTGCCGGCGCGGCCGGAAAATGTCAGCGATACCCGGCTTTCCACCACGCTGGAGCGCGACGGGGTCAAGATTTCCACCGTGGAGCACCTGATGTCGGCATTTGCCGGGTTGGGTATCGACAACGCCTATGTCGAGCTGAGCGCGCCCGAGGTGCCGATCATGGATGGCAGCGCCGGACCGTTCGTGTTCCTGCTGCAGTCGGCCGGCATCCACGAGCAGAAAAAGCTCAAGAAGTTCATCCGGATCAAGAAACCCTGCGTGGTGAAGGAGGATGACAAGTGGGCGAAGTTCGAGCCGTTCAACGGCTTCAAGGTCACCTTCGCCATAGACTTCGATCACCCCATCCTGAAAAGCTCCACCCAGACCGCGTCGGTGGATTTCTCCACGACGTCATTCGTCAAGGAGGTCAGCCGTGCCCGCACCTTCGGATTCATGGATGACCTGGAGGCCCTCCGGAACGCGGGACTCGCCCAGGGCGGCAGTTTCGACAACGCCATCGTGATGGACTCCTACCACATCCTCAACGACGACGGCCTGCGTTACGAGGACGAGTTCGTCAAGCACAAGGTACTGGATGCCATCGGGGACCTGTATCTTCTGGGCCATCCCCTGATCGGGGAATTCAGCGCGCACAAGTCAGGCCATGCACTGAACAACTGCCTGCTGCGCAAGCTCATCAATGACCAGTCCGCCTGGGAACTGGTTTCCTACGCGGACGAATCCGAAGTCCCGATCTCCTTCGTACGCCCCGTTCCCGCCTGACGCCGGTCACGCCGGGTTCCGGGTTGCGCCCGGTTCCGGGCTCCGCAAGTCAATCCGGGTCATTCATCGCCGTCTTTCACTGTCACGCGCCTGGCCAGCCGTTCCACGGCCGCACGCAGACCGGGATGTCGCAGGCGGTGCGCGGTCTGGGCGATGTTCTTCTGGCTGGTGGAGGAAACGCGTGCCTCCCGTCCGGCGGGACGGGGCGCCGGATGCATCGACGGGGTGGTGCGGACAACCATTTTCCTGGCGCCCAGATCGGACAGGGCGGACAGAATCCGCTGTTGCTGATGCAGCAATTCCGTGGCCCAGACCGGGGAGCGGGTGTAGACCACAAGCCGGCCGGACCGGAACAGGAGAGGGAAACTCAGGCCCGCGGCGTTGCCCGCACAACGGGCCCACCTGAGCCGTATCTCCTCCTGTACGGATTCGTCCTCGGGCGCATCCCTTCCGGCTCCGGAGTTCCTTCGAACGAGCTCCCCCATGACCGAGGCGTGGTTCAGTTTCTTCATTTCGATGTCATGCAGTGGGAATCACGAAGCCGTCTCCGGTTTCTCTCCATCCCCCTTTCCCGGCACCCGGTTGCCTTGACTTGCCCGGGCAACCATTTTCTTTATCGACGAATTCACCCGGATCGGGAGCAACTCGATATTCGGATGTCGCCGGGCGAAAACGCGGAAGATTTCGTCAGCGAAGGCGGGTCCGATCGTCTCCACTTCGCTGAAGTCGAACAGGACAGTCCTGAACAGTTCCACACGTGCAAGCAGTCGTTTTGCCTGCGACCGGGTAATCAGCATGTCCTGTCCATACCTTGCCAGTCTCACGGGAACCACTGTTTTCGTGAATCCGCAGTCATCCCCGGAACTGTATTGGTCAAAGATATTTTCCATTGTCCTGGGGCTGTGATTGTTCAGGAGCATCCAGACCGATGTCCCATCGGAGGGTTGGTAAGTTTCCGGGATCCTGTCTTCGGCATCTCCGGATTTGTGGGAAAAATTCACGCCACCGGAGAGAATATCGAAGGAATCGAACATCCTGGATGAAAAGAAAATGCCCTCGCCGGCATGGTGTTCCGGGTCGGTGGTCAGCTTTCCCTTGGAGAGCTCGAGGATCGTGTGCCGTTCATCCAGCAACCCCATCGTGGTCTGAATCTTCCTGAAGATACCATAGCCATCGTCCGTGACCACCATTTCCGTGGTGCTGGCGGTTTTCCGTATCTGGACATCGACAAATGAACCCTCGGAGTGATCGATGACATTGTTGAACATCTCGGTAAATCCATAGTGCCAGATCTCCAGTACGTTGTCTGGCATGTCGCCGAGCACGTCCTTGATTTCCCGGGTCCATACGACATCTTCCGCCAGACCGGGCTCGATTGCCCAGCGGTGATTCCATTTCGACAGTGGCTCAAGCCGGTACACGCTCGCCCGTGTATTGCCTGATTTTCGAAGAATTCCTTCGTTCCCAAGCCGGCGAAGATGCTTGTTTACAGCCTGCCGGGAAATCCCGAATTCCTCTGCCGTCACCTTCGTCACGTCACCGGGCGAATTCTCGACGCGGTCGAGGATAAACCGCCTGATCTTTTCGCCTCTGGCACGTACCCCGGTCATCGTTCTCTACAAGTTTTTCTATCCTACAACTGGAATCGACCCTCTCCGGTGGTGATCATTGTCAACCTTACCCTGCTGAATATCAACCTTTATTGCTCGATGATGTCGAGAGCGTTCGGCGAAATGTAGCGGTCTTGTAGATACAAAACCGCTCCCAAACTGAGGATTGGGTTATTGGCCCACGTCCCGAACCCGGCTTTGGAGCAATCATCCCCTGACAGTATGTCAGGTCTATTCGAAAATATTCTCTTTACTCACTTAATATGTGAATATTGCAACTTAATCTACATAATATCATCCATAATTCATGTATTTGATTCATTATGTACTTTCATTCACCACAGCAAGGACTGGCGCTCGCCAACGAGTTGGTTGCCGAAGGTCGTTCAACGTTCACTTTCGGCGAAGCGGAGAAGCGTCTCGGGAAGTCGAAGACAGCCACCGCAAACCTCCTCAAGCGCATGGAGAAAGACGGTCTGGTTGATCGAGTACGGCGAGGGCACTACGTTGTACGTCAACTGGGAGTGCTCGGTACTCCGGCCGCTGCCGAAAGCGTCGCGTTGTCGGTCGGAGCGGCACTGAGCGGCGTATCGCATCGCATTGCCTATCGAAGTGCCCTTTACGAGCACGACCTGATGGTTCACCCGTCACGGTCCATTCAGGTGGCGACCGAACGCCGGATTCGTACCAGGTCGCTCTCCGGTTGGCCGCTGCGGGTTGTCATCGAATCGCCCGAGAAAATTGGGGTGGGGCGCGTGCCGTGGGAAGCATCCCACATCTCCGACCGGCATCGCGCCGTTCTGGATGCGGCATGTCGTCCGCGGCTCGTCGGCGGGATCGAGGTATTGGCGGACAGTTTCGCCGCAGCCGCTCACGAACTGGACGCGGAGATCCTCATGGACTATGCCCGCCGGTTGGGTTGGTCGGCAGCGCTGCGTCGGCTGGGTTCGCTCGCCGGCGCCCTGGCACTGGAACCACTCCAGGGTTTCCTCCAGCCCATCAGGCCCATCACTGCTGATCTCGATCTCGAACCCGGGACCGGTGAGCCCACGGTTTGGCGGGATAGCAGGTGGCGCGTGCGCTGGCAAAGGTCTGTTGATGAAATACTGGCAGTGACCGGCCATTGAGCAATCTGGCAGGAGAAGTTTATGAACAAGACTTCAACTGACAGTCGTCCTATCAAACCGGTCACGGTCAGACCAAGTGCCGACTACTACAAATCATCTTTATTATCCCCATATGCTAGACTAGCGCTCCCTTGCCACCGCAGTCTTCCTGCCTGTATCGGGTCAATCGAACTGTACGTGTTCGGTCGTGGGGCGAGTTGGTTGTTGGCATGGCATAGAGGTCATATTCTGTCTATGCTTCGCAGGATTCACGGCAATATTTATCAGTTCCATCGCCACGCTGCCGGACAATTGTCCAGACGGAAACCCTTGATTGCACGATTGTTCCAAATGGACATCGGTCGTATCCGATCGTGGGCCGATCAAGGATTCTTGGTCAAATTGATTAAGTTTTAGTTTGTAAGAAGAAAACAGAAATACTTTCCGTAATCTCTGGAAGATATGCTGCAAACCGTACTCAAGAAAGTGTTCGGCGACCGCAATCAGCGGATGCTGAACAAGATGCAGAATATTGTGAAGCGCATCAATGGTCTCGAGGACACCTTGCGTGAACTCGACGATGCCGCGCTTTGCGCCAGGACCGGGGAGTTTCGTGACCGGATCAAGGCGGGGGAAAGTATCGACGACATCCTGCCGGAGGCTTTCGCCGTGGTGCGGGAGGCGTCCGTCCGGACCTTGAGCCTGCGCCATTACGACGTTCAGCTGATCGGCGGGATGGTGCTCAATGACGGCAAGATCGCGGAAATGAAAACCGGGGAGGGCAAGACACTGGTCGCCACCCTGCCGGCTTACGTCAATGCCTTGGCTGGCATTCCGGTCCACATCGTGACGGTGAACGATTACCTGGCCAGGCGGGATGCCGAGTGGATGGGGAACATCTACAGCTTCCTCGGGCTGAGTGTGGGTGTCGTCGTGCCCGGACAGTCTCCGGATGAGAAACGGAGCGCATACCAGAGCGATATCGTCTACGGAACCAACAACGAGTTCGGCTTCGACTACCTGCGGGACAACATGGCCTTCTCCTCGGAGGACCGGTTCCAGCAGGGCCTCGGGTTTGCCATCGTGGACGAAGTCGACTCCATCCTGATCGACGAAGCGCGCACACCGCTCATCATTTCGGGGCCGGCGGAAGAAAGCAACGAGCTCTACCAGAAAATCAACGTGGTGGTGCCGGAACTGGTCCGCCAGGAGGAGGAGGACGGGCCGGGGCACTTCAGCGTGGACGAGAAGACCAGGCAGATATCGCTGACCGAGGACGGCCACGACCGTGCGGAACAACTGCTGGTGGCCGAAGGCCTGCTCGAGGAGGGCGACAGCCTGTATGAGCTTGGCAATATCAGCCTGATGCATCACCTCTATGCCGCCCTGCGCGCGCATAACCTGTTCAAGCGCGATGTGGACTACATCGTCCGGGACGGCCAGGTGGTGATCATTGACGAATTCACCGGTCGGATGATGGCGGGACGGCGCTGGTCCGACGGCCTTCACCAGGCGGTGGAAGCCAAGGAGGGGGTGACCATCCAGCAGGAGAACCAGACCCTGGCGTCAATCACGTTCCAGAACTATTTCCGCCTGTACGACAACCTTTCGGGAATGACGGGCACCGCTGACACCGAGGCGCCGGAGTTTCTGCAGATCTACGGGCTGGAAGTGGTGATTCTGCCCACCAACCAGCCCATGATCCGGGATGACCAGCCCGACCTGGTCTACCGGACCGCCGGGGAAAAATACGACGCGATCGTGGAAGGGATCCAGGATTGCCAGAAGCGGAACCAGCCCGTGCTGGTGGGCACCGCATCCATTGACACCTCGGAAAATCTGTCCGGCATCCTCAGCAAGCTGGATATCGACCACCAGGTGCTGAACGCGAAGCACCACGAGCGCGAAGCGGAAATCATCGCCGAGGCGGGTCGTCCCGGGCGGGTGACCATCGCCACCAACATGGCGGGGCGGGGCACCGACATCGTCCTTGGCGGCAATCTCGAGATTGAACTGTCCAGGCTCGATGAGGACGATCATGAACCGGCGCGGCAGGCCTGGGAGGAACGGCACAGCCAGGTGCTGAAGGCCGGCGGCCTGCATGTTCTCGGCACCGAACGCAACGAGTCGCGGCGGGTCGACAACCAGCTGCGGGGGCGCTGCGGCCGGCAGGGTGATCCGGGCTCCAGCCGTTTCTATCTTTCGCTGGAAGACAACCTGATGCGGATCTTCGGATCCGGCAGGATCTCGAACCTGATGCAGAAGCTGGGCATGGAGGATGGCGAGGCCATCGAGCATACCTGGGTCACCAAGGCCATCGAGAATGCCCAGAAGAAGGTCGAGGGGCACAACTTCGATATCCGCAAGCAGTTGCTTGAATACGATGACGTGGCCAATGAGCAGCGCAAGGTGGTCTACGACCAGCGCAACATGCTGATGGCCACGGATGACGTTTCCGAATACATCCGGCACAACCGCGATGAGTCCATTCAGGCGGTCATCAGCCGCAGCGTGCCTCCGCAGACGCTGGAGGAGCAGTGGGACATCGGGACGCTCGAGCAGGACCTGGAGCGGGAATTCGGCATCGCCCTGCCGGTGGCGCAATGGCTGGAGGAGGATGATTCCCTCCACGAGGAGCCGCTCCGGGGCAAGATCACCGGCGCCATCGAGTCCATGATTGCGGACAAGGAGAGCCGGGTGGGTCCGGAGGCCATGCGCCATTTCGAGAAGGCGGTCATGCTGAAAATCCTGGACGAGCAATGGAAGGAGCATCTCGCCAGCATGGACCACCTTCGCCAGGGCATCGGCCTGCGGGGCTATGCACAGAAGAACCCGAAGCAGGAATACAAGAGCGAAGCCTTTGAAATGTTTGCCCGGTTGCTGGACGACGTCAAGTACACCGTGTCCACTACGCTGGCCAGGCTGCACATTCCCACTGCCGAGGAGATCGCGGAGATGGAGGCCCGCCAGAGGGAACTGCAGCGTCAGCAACAGCAGCAGGCGATGAAATTCATCCATGCGGACGCCGCCGCGGTGCCGGAGGAAAGCGCTCCCCCGCAACAGCAGGCCGCATCCGGGCAGCCCGGCGCCGCGGTGCGCAAGGCGCAACCCGCGCCCAGGCAGCCGGTCACCCGCCAGGGAAGGAAAATCGGCCGGAACGAGCCCTGTCCCTGCGGCTCCGGCAAGAAATACAAGCAGTGCTGTGGCCGTATCGGCTGACGCGCTGCCCGGGCGGGGCCGGCCCGGGGTGCTCCCATGGCCGCGCTGAAGACTTCTCCGCTGGCACCTCCGGGATTTCCCGAACTGCCGGAAGTTGCCGGAGTTCGCCTTGCTGCCGTAGAGGCAAATATCCACTATCGGGGCAGGAACGATGTCATGCTGGCGGCATTCGACGCCGGGACCCGGGTGGCGGGCGTGCTGACCAGGTCCCTCACCGCCAGTGCGCCGGTACACTGGTGCCGGGAGCGGCTCCCCCAGGGGTGCGCCAGTGCATTGATCGTGTGCGCCGGGAATGCCAACGCATTCACCGGCCAGACGGGGCATCGGCATGTACGGGAAACCTGCGAGGCGGTTGGCGCGCAGCTGGGCTGCAGCCCTGACGAGGTTTTTGTCGCATCCACCGGCGTCATCGGCGATACGCTGCCCATGGGACGCGTTCTCGATGCAGTGCCCGTGGCGGTGGCGGATCTCGGGGGGAACTGGGAGAGTGCCGCGCGGGCCATCATGACCACGGACACGTTTCCGAAGGGAGCAACCCGAACCGCGGCCATCGGCGACACCACGGTAAGAATCAACGGCTTTGCGAAGGGTTCCGGAATGATCGAGCCCGACATGGCCACGATGCTGGCGTTTGTATTCACCGACGCCGCCATTTCCGGGCAGGTATTGCAGGATCTGCTGGCGGAAAGCAACCGGGATTCGTTCAATTCCATCACCGTGGACAGCGATACCTCCACCTCGGACACCTGCCTCCTGTTTGCCACCGGAGCCGCCGGAAACGCCGAGCCCGTCTCGGCATCGGATACCCGGCTGGCCGGCTTTCGAAAAGCCCTGGGGGCGCTCATGCAGGACCTGGCGGTCCAGGTGGTGCGTGACGGCGAAGGCGCCGAAAAACTCATCGAGGTGGTTGTACGGGGCGCCGCAACCGATGCCGAGGCCCGGGTTGCGGCGAAGGCCATCGCAAATTC